>CAZIFX010000004.1:0-70885 GCA_964538415.1 uncultured Halobellus sp. | reverse complement strand
CGACGAACGCCGACGACCGCACGGCCGAAACGCGTCCCGACGACCGCACGACCGACCAGGGCGAACGCAGCGCCGAGGAGCGGCTCGCATGCCCCGAATGCGACGGCGACCTCAAAAGCGAGGGCGCCGAGACCGTGTGTGTCGACTGCGGACTGGTCGTCGAGTCCGACGAGATCGACCGCGGGCCGGAGTGGCGCGCGTTCGACTCGGCCGAACGCGACTCGAAGAGCCGCGTCGGGGCCCCCACGACGAACATGATGCACGACAAGGGGCTCTCGACGAACATCGGCTGGCAGGACCGCGACGGCTACGGGAACACGCTTTCGAACCGACAGCGCCGGAAGATGCAGCGGCTGCGCACGTGGAACGAGCGGTTCCGCACCCGTGATTCGAAGGAGCGGAACCTCAAGCAAGCGCTCGGCGAGATCGACCGCATGGCCAGCGCCCTCGGGCTCCCCAACAACGTCCGCGAGACCGCCTCGGCCATCTACCGACGCGCGCTCGCCGACGATCTACTCCCCGGTCGCTCGATCGAGGGGATCGCCACTGCCAGCCTTCACGCCGCCGCACGGATGGAGGGCGTTCCCCGCTCCATCGACGAGGTCGCCCGCGTCTCGCGGGTCGACGAGGAGGAGTTCAAGCGCGCGTATCGCTACATCAACCGCGAGCTGAAACTGGAGATCCAGCCCGCCGACCCCGAGAGCTACCTCCCCCGCTTCGCGAGCGAGCTCGACGTTCCCGACGAGACGGAACGGCTGGCCCGGGAGCTACTGGCGGAGGCGAAACGACGGAACGTCCACAGCGGCAAGTCGCCGGTCGGCCTCGCGGCCGCGGCCCTGTACGCCGCCGGGCAGCTCACGAACGTCGGACTCACCCAGAGCGAGGTGAGCGAAGTCACCGAGATGAGCGAAGTCACCATTCGGAACCGCTATCAGGAGTTGCTCGAAGCGCAGGGCTCGACGTATCCCGGCGGCGAGAACGGCGCGGACGCGGCGGCGTAGGTTTTCGCTTCCCGAACCGGGTCGGTTCGGCGATCCGTTCCGTCGGCTTAATGTACATCGTTACCGATTCACGAGCCATGCGAGTCAGCGTGATCGGCGGCAGCACGGTGTCCGCGGCGACGGAAGCGGTCGCCGAGCGGCTCGGAACGCTGCTCGCCGAGCGGGGTCACGTCGTCGTCTGTGGCGGGCTGGGCGGCGTGATGGCCGCGGTCTGTCGCGGGGCAAGGGTCGACGACGGGCGGACGATCGGCATTCTTCCCACGGACCGACGGTCGGACGCGAACGAACACGTCACGGACCCGATCGCGACGGGGCTTGGACATGCACGGAACGCGGTCGTCGTGATGAACGGCGACGCGGTCGTCGCGATCGATGGCGGTCCGGGGACCCTCTCGGAGATCGGCATGGCGCTCGTGTACGACCGACCGATCGCGGGGCTCGAGACCCACGACGTGGAGGGCGTCGAGCCGGTCACGGATCCGGCGGCGGCGGTCGAGTACGTCGAGCGGGCGGTCGAGCGGTGAGTCGCGACGGCAAGCGTCCCCGAAACGAAGGCGGCTCCGAAACCCTCAGGTGACGTAGCCGACGAGCGGGATCGCCCGCTTCGGCGTGGTCACCTCGTCGACCTGCGTGAGGACGATGACGACGCCGATCGCGGCGAGCGACGCGGCAAACGCGAACGGCACGACGAACCCCCAAGCGACGAGAAACCCGGACAAGAGCGGACCGAAGGCGACGCCGAATCCGAACGCCATGGTCAACACCGAGAGGGTTTCCCCCGAGTTCCCCTCCGGGGCGAGGTCGCCGGCCAGCGCCAGCGCGGGCGCGAACACCATCGCGCCGGCCACCCCCTGAAGGAACCGGGCGTGGAACATGAGCCACGGGTCGGATATCACGCCGGAAAGAAGCGTCATATCCGGAATGAGCCCCTGTACGAGCGTCGTCGGAACCAACAGGATCGTGCCGACGACGATGAAGAACTTCCGTCCGTAGAAATCCGTTGCGCGTCCGATCGGCGCCTGTAGGAAGATCTGTGCGAGCACGAAGGCGGCGAACTGCAGGCCGAACATCTCGGGACCCTGGTCCAATCGCGTGTTGACGATGTCGCCGAGCGTCGCGAAGACGGCGATCCCCACCGCCATGAAAAACGAAACCGCCCCGAGCGCGAAGACCGGATCGAGCAGCTTCTCGCCGCGACGGTCGAAGACGACGAACGCCGACAGCGCGGACTCGTCGTCCTCGCTCGGATCGATCTCCGGATCGCGAATGAGCGCCAACACGAGGACGAACGCGAGCGTCGCCGTCGAGGCCGCGAAGTAGAACGCGGCGTCGAACCCGGTAATGGTCACGGTCGTCGTCCCCATCGGTATCGCGTACGGCCCGGCCGCGATGACGCCGCCGGCCGCGATGGGACCGACGCCGAATCCCACCAGCCTGAAGGTGTTGTACGTCCCCATGTTGCCGCCGCGATTGTCCTCGGTCGCGAGGTCGTTCACGAGCGCGACCGTGGTCGGGATGATGAACGCGCCGGCGATCCCCTGGAGGGTCCGGAGTCCGATCAAATGCCAGTACGTCGATGCCAACGAGTACGCGAAGCTCGCGACCGCGATCAGCGCCAGCCCGAAAAGGACGAAGACCTTTCGGCGCCCGGTTCGGTCGGACAGTCGCCCCGTGAACGGCTGCAGCGGGCTGTTGACGAAGCCGAAGATCGAGAGGACGAGCCCGGTGATGAACACCTCCGTCAGCCCGAAGGTCGTGCCCGTGATGAACTCGGTGGCGATGAAAAGCGGAAGGACGACGACGAGAAACGAGTTTCCGACCGACTCGGACATGCGCGCGAGCGCGAGCGCAAGAACCTGCGGTTCGACGCCGAGCGGATTTCTCATGCGGATCCGACGACGGCAGAGTCCTTCGGTTTCGGCCGGGGCGGTGCGGGGGGATCCATACGAAACGGTGGGACAGGTCGGTCAATACGGTTCCGCTTGCGGCCCGGGCTGCCCCTTCGGCGGCTCACCGCCGAACGATTTCGGGCGATCCGGCTCGAGGTCGTCCGCGTTCGGCGGTCATCGGAACGACCGACATCCTCATACCTGTCACCGGCTTTCCACGCTTCAATGACCGCGGGGGATGTAAACGAGCGGGTTGGCTTCCGGGGGACCGACGAGGGAGTCTGCGTTCGCGATCGGCTCGCGGACACGGAGGTCCTGTTTCGAACGGACGAACGACCGACGCTGCGGGTCGCGCTCACCGACGTCTTTCCCTTCCCGGTCGATCGCGCGGTGACGTTCGAGACGGGCGAGTTGGACCTCGGAACCGTCGCCCACGCCGCGGTTCGCGAGGAGCACGGCGGCCTCATCGCTCACCTTCAGGAGTCGACCGAGTTTCCCGCCGGAACGTACTGCATCGAGATCTCGGACGTCGTGAAGGTCTATCTGAGAGTCACCGACGCTCGGGTCGATGCCACCGGCGTCGCGGACGCGGATTCCGTGCGGCTCACGTTCGACGGGTCGACCCGCGTCGTCCTCGGCGCCCGCTCGATGCATCCGCGGCCCGAGGCGACGATCACGGTCCCCGACGATCCGGAATCGTACATGCGGGCGGTTTCGCTGCTCGGATCGTCGATAAAGGAGTTCTCCGCGGAGCAGTCGTGGCCGACCCTACGCGGCTATCCGCCGCGGATCGTCGACGGCGACACCCTCGAGATCCCGGAGGGACTGTCCGTCCCGGACACCGGCGTTCGCATTACCGTCCCGCCGACGCACGCCGCGGTCCATCGGATCGCCCCGCTCGCGTTCTATCTCGGAGCGACCGTCGAGGCCGACCCTGAGCCGGCGATCCGGCTCGACACCGGCTACGCTGAGTCGCTTCCCGAGGACGGTGCCGCCCTCGAGGAGCGCGTCGCGGAACTGCTCGGGTCCGTTCTCCTGCTCGACTCGCTCGCGCGGGTCGAGGGGTACGACCCGTCCGACCGATACGAATACCATCGGCTCGGCGCGAAGCTCCCCTTCTACCCGCCGAACATTGCGGACGATCGTCCGGCCGACCGGCTGATGGAGTATCTGGAGGTAGCCCCGTCGACGCTCGAGTCGTATCATCTGCTTCGATCGGAACGCGCCGTGCTCCGGCCCGGTCCCGCCGACGTTCCCCTGGTTTCACACCTCGTTCACCTGCTCTCGCCCGTCACCGTTCGTGAGCGTCGCGGGCCGTGGCTCGATGCCGGCCCGGCGACGGGAGTCGGCTCGCGCCCCGCTCCCCAGCCGGGCCTCCGCGTCCCCGAGTTCGACCGAAGCGCGATGTCGCCCATCGGCGGATCGCTACCGCTCGCGAGCTACGAAAACCGTCTCGATCGGACGCTCTCGGTGCAGGGCGAGGCCGACGTGGTTCTCGTGACGGGGTCCGAGGAGCGTGCCGCGTCGCTCCGACGAGCGATGCGGCTCGGTGACGGAGCTCCGGACGGGGTCGGGTCCTGGAGCGTCGTCAGCGAGCCGAACGAAACCCGTTTGCGTAACCTCTTGAGCGACCCCTCGGTCGACGTGCTCCACTGTGAGCTGCCGACCGACGGACGGAGCGTCTCCGGCGTCGACGGCCAGGTCGACCTCGCGAAGCTCGAGACCGGACCGACGCTGGCAACGTTCACCACACCGCCGGAAGCGATCGATGCCGCATCTTTCGGTCGAGGACCGACAGTCGAGGCCGGCGAACGCGTGGTGGCCGCAGGCGCGCTCGGTGCGCTCGCACTGCCACAAGCCCTCGATCCGAAGACCATTCGAACGTTCGTCGGGCTGCTCGCGATCGGAACGCCGACCGGCGCTGCGGTCGATCTCCTCGATCTCGCCTCGAGCCCCGAAGTCGCCATCGTCGGGGATCCGGCGGGTATCGCGGTCGTCGGCACCGACGGATTGTCGGTGAACGTCCTCGACGCTCGCTCCGAGACGACCACGTCCCATCGAGTTCGCAGATGGACCGTTCCGTCGACGAATAACCGGTTCGGCAGTGAGAGTCGATACCTTCCGGAGTGGGCCGGGGAGTGCTCCGAACTGATCGGAACTCCTCGGGATGACTACCCGACCTTGAGCACCGGCGAGGTGTTGATGGACCTTGAGGAGCCGGATCTCATCCTGCGGCTCAACGGCGACGTCGTGCTCACGGCCGACGGCTACGACGAAGTCGACGTCGAGCGGTCGGCCCGGCAAGCGCTCGGGATGGACGTCAGGAACGAGGACTGAGCGGGACGATCCCGAGTCGTCGGCCGGATCCGTGTCGCTACCCGAACGCGCCGAGGCTCGACTGGAGCTCACGTTCGGGCGCCTCATCCAGCAGCTCGTACCCGACGAGATCGCGCGCGTCGACCGCGTACGTCGACCCGCCGCGGTCGAGCACCAGCACCCGACCCGACCAGCCGCGAACGGTGCCGGCGGCCATCGTCTCCGCGACCGGGCGGTCCGAAAGCGCCAGTCCGTTCCCGAATTCGAACGTCTCGATCGGATCGAACCGGTCGAGCAGCGCCCGCCATGCGGTCTCGTCGACCGAGCGATGGAGTCCGGCGATCTTCGTCGGGACCCGAACGCGGTCCACGAGATCGTTTCGCCCCGCGAGCTCCGCCTCCACCTCGCGGGCGACCCGACCGTCGGGGAAGCTCCGGACGTGAGCGGCTCGGTCGGCACCCTGCTCTCGCAGCCGCGTCTCCAGGCGCCACTCGCGGGTCACGCCCACCTTGAACACGTCCGGGGCGAACGCCGCGAGATACATCGCGTGTCGCTCGTGACAGTCCATCTCGTCTTTCAGACACGTCCCCGTACAGCGCGCACAGACCCACACGTGGTCGTGCGCCTCACAGTACGGCGCCTCGGGCGTCTCGCACGCGACGTGACGGCCGTCGTGGAGCGTTCCCGCACAGTGGCGGTCACCGAGCCCGAAGGAGAGTTCGGTCCCCGGGCCCGCTTCGAGGAACTCGACGTCGCCGCCGTCGCCGACGTACAATCCGCCGACTTGGCCCTCGGAGACGACGTCGCCGCCGTCGCTCCCCGCGTTGCCGTCGATCCCGACCGACGCCTCGTATCCGACGACCTGCACGATCCACGATAGGTGGACGGACGACTTATCGGTGACGTTCAGGGTCGTCGCATCGTCACGACGTCCGTCACGTTGGCGAGTGCATCTCCCTCACTGAAGTCGCCGCGTCGTCTCCACCAGCGGATGTCGGGCGTAGTCGACGATCTCGATGTCGGCAATGGCCGTCAGCCCCTCCTTTTCGGCGGTCTTGGCCATCCCCAGATCGAGGGTTCGTTCGGGGACGATGACGTAGGCGTCCATGACCTCGATGTCGATCTGGTGGGCGGCCATCACGCGATGGTGGCCGTCCGCGAGGTAGAGCGTCCCGCCGTTGTCGATGACGACGAGCGGTTCCGCCAATCCCCGCTCCAGTTCGTACTGGCGTCCCTCCAACTCGTCGGCGTACACGCGTGCCTGCGTCGGCGTCAGCTCCGAGAGCCGAACCTTCCGTCGCTCCTCGTCGAGAGTGACGCCATGGATCTGTTCGAGCGTCCGCATCAGCTTCCCGACCTTGCCGGGCGTGGCGCGTTCGATCTGCGAGCGGACGACGTCGGTGTTCGAAATGATCCCGACGAGGTTGTCCGCGTCGTCGACGACCGGGAGCTTCTGGATCCCCGATCGGAGGATGACCCGCGCGGCGTCCGTGATCTTCATGTCCGGATGCGCGACGACCAGGTCCGTCGACATCACGGTGAATATCGGCGCGTCATCGTCCGCGAGCAGGAGGTCGCGCGCAGAGACGAACCCCTCGACTTTGCGGCCATCGGTGACCGGAAAGCCGTTGTGGCCGACGCTCTCGACCATCAGTCTCGATACCGCCGAGACGGTGTCGTCGGGAGAGACCGTCTCGACGTCACGGGTCATGTACTCGCCGACCGTCGGCTTCCCGCTCATGGCTGCACCGTAGGCGTGGGTGTGATAAAAAGGGGACGGCGCCGCGGACGTCTCCCCAGGGGGGTTCGATCGGGCGGGAGCGGCTCGCACACCTGGAACGTCTCACACGCCCGAAACGTCTCACACGCCCGGAGCACCCTAGGACGTCCAGAAGGCCCTCGTGAACAGCACCAGCACGGGAATGATCTCGATCCGTCCGATCCACATCAATACGATCATGACGGTACGGGTGCTCGTCGGGAACACCGCGTATGTGCCGTACGGGCCGGCTTCGCCGAAGGCAGGGCCAATGTTGAGGAAGGTCGAGGCAGCCGCCCCCATCGCCTCGAACTCGGAGACGTCCACGCCCGCACGGGCGGCGTCTGCGGCGACGAAGACGGCGAGCGCGACGAAGAGGACGATGCTCAAGAGCAGATATGCGTAGATGTCGCGGATCGTATCCTCGTCGACCGGCGTGCCGGAGACGCGGACGGGCCGTACCGCCTCGGGATGGACGCTCGTGAAGAGCTCGCGTCGCAACGACTTCAACGCGACGAGCCACCGCAGCGACTTGATCGAACACGTCGTTGAGCCGACCATCCCGCCCATGAACATCGCGAGAAAGAGGACGTACTTGGCCGCCGGCGCCCACAGCTCGAAGTCGGTGCTCGCGTAGCCGGTCGTCGTCACGATCGACGTGACGTTGAACACGGCGTGTCTGAGCGTCGGCTCGACCACGCCACCCTCCTCACCCGTGAGGAAGAGCACCCCGGCGACGATGGCGGTGAAGACCCCTAACCCCCCCAGGTAGAAGTGGAACTCCTCGTTACGGAGCAGCCGCATCGGGTCGCCGTTGATGAAAAAGTACAGCAGAATGAAGCTCGTCGATCCGAGGATCATGAACGGGACGATCGCCCACTGGATGACGGGATGGAACGCGCCCGCCGAGAGCGGCTCCGGCGAGAAGCCCGCCGTCGCGACGGAGGTGAACGCGTGGGCGACCGCGTTGTACAGGTCCATCCGCGGGTCGAACGCCAGTCCGAGCGCGAAATAAACCCCGATCGCGAGCAGCGTAATTCCCACGTAAAGGCCCCAGATGAGCCGTGCCGTCTGGGAGATCCGCGGCGTGAGCTTGTTGACGTCGCGGGTCTGCGTCTCCGACTCCATCAGCTGGGCCCCACCGACGCCGAGTTCGGAGAGAACGGCGGTCGCGAGGATCAGGATTCCGAGCCCGCCGAGCCACTGGATCACCTGCCGCCACATCATGATCGAGCGGTCGTGGATCGAGAAGTCCTCCAGCACCGTGGCACCCGTCGTCGTCAGCCCGCTCATCGACTCGAACATCGCGTTCACCGGATGGGCGACCGTTCCGACGCCGGCGACGAGGAACGGCACCGCCCCCACGGCCGCGACGAGCAACCAGATCAGCGAGACCGCGAGAAACGCCTCGCGCGGGCCGAGGTTCTCGTCCGGATCGCCGAGACGTCGAAGCCCGCCGCCGAGCGCGAGCGTGACCGCGATGGCGGCGAGGAACGGAAGCAGGGACTCGCCGTAATACACGGCCAAAAGCAGCGGAAACGCCAAGGGCGCGACGAGATAGACGAGGACGGAGCCGGTCAGCTCCGCGCTCGCCCGCCAACCGACCCGGATGCGGTGGTTCCCGTACATCTACGTCGCCGAGGCCAACGAGGTCACCTCGCCCACGAACGACGACTCGACGAAGACGATGACGTGATCGCCCGGCTGCAACACGGTGTCGCCGCGCGGGGTGACGTGTCTCCGGTCACGAGTGATCGCCCCGATGACGATCGCCGCGTCGAGGTCAGCGACCAACTCCCGGATCGGTCGCCCGACGAGCGCGCAGTCCTCCGATAGCTTCAGCTCCAACACCTCCGCCCGATCGTTTTCCAGCACGGCGATGTTCTCGGCCACGCTCTCGTAGCTGAACCGGGTGATCTCCTCGGCGGTGACCAGCCGTGGATTGATCGCGACGTCGATGCCGATCTCCTCGAAGACCGTGACGTAGTCCGCGCTGTCGACGACCGCGATGACGCGATCGACGCCGAGCCGCTTGGCAAGCACGGAGACGAGCAGGTTCTGCTCGTCGGTGGCGAGCGCGGATACGACCACGTCCGCCTCGTCGACGTGCTCTCTCGCGAGGAACTCCGTGTCGGTCGCGTCGTGTTCCATCACAAGCGTGTCCGGAAGGTTCTCCGCGAGCCACCGCGCACGCTCGCCGTCCCGCTCGATGAGTCGCGGCCGGAGGTCACGGTCCTCGAGGAGCCGGGCCGACTGATAGCCGATCTCGCTGCCGCCGACGACCACGATCTCGTCGGCGTGGTCCGGGGTCGTCTCGGGAGCGACGTCGGTCGCGAACGTCTGGACGCTCTCGGGGCTGCCGATGACGACCGCGCGGTCGCCGGCCTCGATGACCGTGTCCCCCCGTGCGAGCACCATCTCGTCGCCGCGGAAGATGGCCGCAAAGGTGAGCGACTCGAAGCGGTCCGCCTCCGCGACGGTCTGGCCCGCCACGGGGCTCCCTTCGGCGACGTCGAACTCCGCCATCTGGACCAGCCCGCCCGCGAAGGGGTCCACGTCGATGGCGGCGGGAAGCCCGATGACACGGACGATGTTCTCGGCGGTGAGCAGGTCGCTACAGACCATGAAGTCGACGCCGTAGGCGGTCTCGTCGCGCTCCCAGATACGAAGGTACTCGGTTCGTTTCGTCCTGGCGATCGTGAACGCGTCGCCGAGCGTCTTCGCGGTGCCACAGGCGACGAGGTTCGTCCGGTCGTCGTCGGTACAGGCGATGAGCATGTCGGCGTCCGGAACCTCCGCCGCCTCCTGGATCGGCAGCGTCGTCCCGTCGCCGGAGAGCGTGAGCACGTCGAACTCGTACTTCAATTCGTCCGCGCGCTGCTGATCGAGGTCGACGACGACGACCTCGTGGTCCGGCGCGAGGTTGGCGGCGATGGCCGTGCCGACCTCTCCGGCGCCGATGATGACCACGTGCATGATCACACTCTCCGGCGGGAGCGTAAAGTGGGTTACTATCCGAAAACCGAACGATCGCCGGCGTGTTATCGGAACAGCACGCGCTCGACGATCGGTTCGAGGAACGTCGTGCGCCGTGACTTTCGGGAGTGGACGAGCAGGACGACGCCCTCCAACCGCGTCGCGACGCGGTCCGACTCGGGGCTGAAAAGCAGGTCGGGGAGCAGCTTGTGGGTCGCCGTCGAGAGGATCACGAGGTCGGCGGAGCGAAGCTCCGCGACCAAGTCGTCGCCGCCACCCTCGCCGCGAACGATGGTTCCCTTGACGGGCACCGAACATCGGTCGTCGAGCTCGTCGTGGTAGTCGCGGATCGCCTCCACGGAGCTCTCCGGCGCGTTCGGCTTCACCGCGAAGACGAACCGGATCCGTGCGCCCGCGGCCGACGCGAGCGCGTCCGCGAGCTCGACCTTGAGCGGATCGTTGAACGGACTGCGGTCGGTGACGATCGAGATCTCCTCGAGTCCGTTCAGCTTCCCGGTCCGAACGAAGACGACGTCACAGGGCGCGTGCTCCATGATCCAGTCGGTGTCCCGTCCGAACAGCGTCCGAAGGCGGCTGACCGGATCCGACCGCGTGATGATCAGATCCACGTTCCGGCGCTTCGCATAGTTGACGACGGCGTGTTTCGTGTCGTGGCTCACGATCTCGCCGACCTCGACCGGGACGTCGAGGTCGCGGGCCAGCTCGTCGGTCCGTTCCTCGAACTCGACATCCTCCGGCGACTGCTCGGTCGCCTGATCGAGCGGATACTGGTCGGGGACCTCGTCGAAGCGGATCACTCGAAGTCGGCTCCCGCGCGACTTCGCGATGGGCGCGGCGACCTGCAGCAGCCGGTTCTCCTCGATCCGGCTCACGTCGCGACGGATCGCGACGAGCACCTCGTCGCCCTCCGTCTCCGCCAGCTGTGCCTCGGTCTCCTCGAGGTACTGTCGACCCGCCTCACGTCGGACGGCGTCGACCGCGAGCCCTTCACGATCGACCTCGTCGCGGATGTAGTGCAGATACCAGAGCGTCCCGACGACGAAGATGACGACCGCGCCCGCCTGCGGCAGCGGATCCATCTGGGTGATGATGTACGCCCCCGAGATGACGCCGAACAGCGGTACCCACGGATACCCCGGCGTCCGGAATTCGGGGTCGTACCACTCCAGATCGCGCTCGCGGAACGCGATCAACGCGACGTTGACGAGCGTATACACGAGGATCTGGAAGGCGCTCGCCATCTTCGCGATGTCCTGGACGGGAAGCGCGGCGATGATGAACAGCATGACGCCGCCGGTCGCGACGATGGCAATGATCGGCGTCCGAAAGCGCGGGTGGACGTAGGCGAACCGTTCGGGGAGCAGCTGATCACGGCTCATCGCCAGCGGATACCGCGAGGCGGTGAGGATGCCGGCGTTCGCGGTCGAGAGCAGCGCGAGGATCGCCGCCAGCGAGATGATCGCGACGCCGAGGAAGCCGAACAGCGGGTCGACCGCCTCGGCCATCGGGATCTCCGTTCCCATCAGCGTCTCCGCGTCGACGATGCCGACGAGCACGTAGACGATGAGGACGTACAGCAGCGCGGTGATGAAAAGCGAGAGTAACAGCCCGAGCGGCAGGTTTCGACCGGGATCCTCGATCTCCTCCGCGACGCTCGCGACCTTGGTCACGCCGGCGTACGAGACGATGACCAGCGCGACGGCGCCGACCACCCCGTCGGTTCCCTCCGCGAAGAACGGCTGATAGGAGCTTCCGTCGACCTGCGTGATCGTGAGCGCGATGAAGACGGCAAGGATGGCGACCATCACCGCGACCATGATCGACTGGAGCCCACCCGTCTGTTTCACGCCGATGAGGTTGACGCCGATGAGGATCGCCGCGAGGGTGAGCGCCGCAGCGGTGAGGTTCGGCAACCAGATCAGCAGCTCGAGATAGAACATGCCGCCGACGAGCGCCAGCGCACCCTTAAAAAGCAGCGTGAGCCAGGTCCCGATGCCGGCGATCGTCCCCACCGCGGGGCCCATCCCCCGTTCGATGAAGACGTAGTCGCCACCGGCCTCCGGCATCGCCGTCCCCAGCTCGGAAATGGCGAGTGCCGCAGGGATCACGAGAATCCCCGCGATCAGGAACGCGAGGATCACGGACGGTCCCGCCTCCGCCATCGCCAGTCCCGGGAGGATGAAGATCCCGCTGCCGATCATCGCGCCCATGCTGATGGCGACGACGGCGACGAGCCCGAGATCGCGTTCCAGGTCCTTCGGCATGCTCACCCGATTTACGATCACCGTATATGGACTTTTTGAAAACGATGCAGAAATCTCGAGGATAATATCTCACTCGTTGTTTCTCGAGCGCGTCATTGCGCGCATATACTGATCGATCGTTTTGTTTCGATCGTCTCTCACCCGGGGCGAATCGAACGGGCCAGCCCGCCTCCCCCCACGGGCAAGAGCGGCCGATTTCGAGCCGAACGGGGGGCATCCACGGGTCCCGTTGCCGCGTTCCCATCGCTCGGGAGCGACCGTGATGGTTTATAAACACGGGTCCGTACCAACGGTATGGAACAACGGACGCGGAGAGGGTTCGTCGCCTCGGCGGGAACGCTGGGCGTGGTCACGCTCGCCGGGTGTGCCGACGACGGGAACGATGGAGACGCGAGCGACTTCACCGGCCAGGACACGGTGGACGTGGTCGTGGGTGCGGGCAACGGACTGGAGTTCGATCCGAAAAACATCGTCGTCGACGTCGGAACCACCGTGGTCTGGGAGTGGACCGGGGAGGGCGGCGGACACGACGTCGTCGAGACGGAGGGAGCGTTCGAGTCCGAACTCGTCGACGAGGCCGGATTCACCTTCGAGCATACCTTCGAGGAGACCGGGGTCTTCGAGTACGTCTGCACGCCACACCAGACGAGCGGGATGGTCGGCACCGTCGAGGTCGTCGAGTAACCGCCGGGTCGGGTTTTAAACCACGTCGTCGAACGCGTCGCCCGCGAGCCCCGGATCCGTCGGGACTACGACGGACCCCCGGTCGACGGGGCACGGATCCGCGGCGAGGTCGCGTTGAACAAGCCCGCCGGTCGCGAGCCCGCAGGCACGCGGCTCGCCCGCCGACTGCTCGTCCGAGGTGGCTCCGGGCACCGCGGCGGCTCCGTGCACTGCGGCGGCGACGTGGACGGCGGCGGTTCGTGCGACGACGGCATCGACGGTCGTCGTCACGACCGTGTCGACGCCCGCCGCCGCGGCTCGTACGGCGAGGTCGACCGTGCGGTCAGGCCCACCGAGCGCCATCGGCTTTGCCACCACGACGTCCGCCGCGGCCGCCTCGAGCACCGCGTCGAGGCCGTGACGGACGAGCGACTCATCGGCCGCCATCGGGACGCCGCCAGCCTCCCGAAGCCCGGCGAGCCCGGCGAGGTCCGCCGCCGGAACCGGCTGCTCGACGTACTCGAGGTCGACGTCCCGAAGCCGGTCGAGCGCGTTCGAGGCTGCCTCCCGGCTCCATGCGCCGTTGGCGTCCGCCCGTAAGCTGACGTCGGATCCGACGGCGCGACGCGTCGCCCGAAGCCGCTCGACGTCGGTCGCCACGTCGCGCACGCCGACCTTCACTTTGAGACACCCGTATCCCGCCTCGACGGCCCGTTCGGCCGCCTCGACGGTCTCCTCGATCGATCCGTCGCCGATCGTCGCGTTGACCGGAACCGACGCCGGGAGCGCGGCCCGATCGGCTTCGACGGCCTCGTGGATGGCGTCGACCCCGCCGGCCCCGGCGTTCTCGTCAACCCCGCCGGCCCCGGCGTTCTCGTCGACCCCGCCGACCTCGGTGGCGTCCGCGAGCAGCCGCTTCGCCAGCGGGACCCCCTCGGCCCGCGCCCGAGCGTCATCGCGGGCGAGCGCGAGTGCGTGTCTCGCGGCCGGCACGTCCTCTGGAACCGTGGCTCGTTCCGTTTCCGCCTCGGTTCGGTCGGTGAAAACGGGGATCCGCTCCGGATCGTCCACGGCGCGACGAAGCGTTCGTTCACACGCCTCCGCCGACTCCGTCCATCCCGGAAGCGGGGTCGCCTCCCCGACGCCACGGGAGGAAACCGGGTCGACCTCGGGGTCGACGGCGACGAGAAATCCCCGTCGCTCGCGGATCTCGCCGTGGGCGGTTCCGAGCGGGCGCGAGAGCGACAGCGAGAAGGGTCGAAGTCGCATTAGAGCGCCAATCCGACCGCGAACGCGACGGCGTACGCCGCGAGCAGTTTCCCCGCCGTCTCGAGCGCCGGGTTGAGCGTCTCGCCGGAGGTGTCCGAGAGGACGGTTCGGGCGAGCCCGACGGCAAGCGGAAGGGTGACGAGCGGAAGGAGCACGGCGAGGTCGGCCCCCGAACGGAGAAACCGGAAGGGCACCAGATACGCGAGCGCGAGCAGCGCGAGGAACTGTGCCCGCGAGAACCCGTAGCCGAACCTGACGGCGAGGGTTCGCTTGCCCGTCTCCGCGTCCTCCTCGCGGTCGCGCACGTTGTTGATCACGAGCACGTTCGTCGACAGGGCCGCGATCGGCAGGCTCGCGACGACCGCCGAAAGGGTCACCGTCCCCGGCGGGATCCACAGCGGAAACGCGCCGGCGGCGAGCGACGCGGCCTGGACGTAATAGGTTCCGGTCACGGCGATCACGCCGAAGAAGACGAAGACGAAGAGGTCGCCAAGCCCGTGATAGCCGAGCGGGTAGGGGCCGCCGGTGTAGGCGATGCCCGCGGCGACGGAGGCGAGCCCGATCACGAGGATCGGGACGCCGCCGACGGCGACGAGGTAGGTGCCGACGAGGATGGCCGCGGCGAAGGTGAGCCACATCGCCCGCTTCACCTCGTGTGGCTCGATGAGCCCGCTGGCGACGACCCGGGTGAACCCCTCGCGTTCCTCGGTGTCCGCCCCCTGAATCGCGTCGTAGTAGTCGTTCGCAAAGTTCGTGCCGATCTGGATCAGCGCCGCGCCGACGAGCGCCGCGACCGCGGGCAGCGGCGCGAAGACCCCCGCGTCGAGCGCGAGGCCGACTCCGACGACCACGGGCGCGAACGCCGCGGGCAGCGTCTGTGGGCGAGCGGCCATCACCCACGCGCGCCGACGCGAGATCTCCGTTGCCATCGACGTGGCTTGGAGCGTGTCGTCCCTTAACCTTGTCATCGCCGACGGCACCCAGTCGGGCAGACGACGACAGAGGCCAACGCTCAGAACCCGAGCATCGAGCGGACCGTCTTCGCGTACAGTCCCGGCGCCTTGCTGCGGGAGCCGTCGAGCGCGTTCTCGACCGCGGCCGACGCGCCGTCGAGGACGCCGACGCCGTGACCCACGAGAACGCGTTCGGGGTGTAGCCCGGAGAGGGCGTTCCGGGGGGGCGTCAGCCGCAACATCGGGTGGACGCCGAGCCGTTCACGGTCACCACGGAAGTAGCTCGCGGAACCGAGCGACTCGGGGACGATGAGCGTCTCGCCGTCGAAGAGCCCGACCTCCTGCCACGGCGGCACCGACGAGTTCCGGATCCGGATCGCCTCGAAGCCGGTGTCGGCGAGCCGTCGACCGAACCGCTTCACGGGGGCGTCGAGCTCCGAGGCCACGCCCGTCATCCACTCGGGAACGTGGACGGCGACGTCGTGACGTCGAGCGAGCGCCGCACAGTCGCGTTTGTGGCGGTCGAGCCCACAGACGACGCCGGCAACCTCGCCGAACTCGGCGAGCAGGTCGTCGAGTCCCGGCGCGTCGACGGGGTCGACCACCCAGACGTCGTCGGACTCGGTCTCCTCGTTCGGCACCGCGAACGCGTGGCTCGCACGCTCCATCGTCTCCTCGGGATACGCGATCCAGCCGACGCCGCCGTCGTACCGATCGATCTCGTGTAGTGCCGGGTCGCCGGCCTCCTTCATTCCCATGGGATCGATCGGGGCGCGATCCTTTTCAACCCCTCACCGACTCGGCGCTCACTCGCCGAGTCCGTCGGTGTTGATCGTCGTGCCCGGCGGCGTGACGACGAGGAACCCGCGAAAATGCATCAGTTCGCCGCCCATGTCCTTGATCTCGCGGGCGAATCCGGCCGCGAGTTCGTTCAGGTCGCCGTCGATCGAGAGCACGAGGGTGTTCCCGTAGTCGACGTTTCGAACCCACTCCTCCGGTTCGGTCGTCCCGTCGAGCACGCCGAGGACGACTTCGCCGCCGGCGGAGTACGCCTCCTCCAACTGCTCCTCGGCGTCCCGGAGGTCGAAATCCCAATCGGTCATGTCCGCATCGACACCGCACGACGGCAAAAACGTTCGGACCGACGGCCCTCGCACATCGGATCACCCTCCGCGACGGATCCCGTCCGACGGCTCACTTCACCACGACGACCGGAACCGACGCCTTGTCGACGATCGCCTTCGCGACGCTGCCGACCCGCGGATCCCGGTCGGCCGCCTCCCCGCGGTGGCCGACGTAGATCCGCTCCGCGCCGACCTCGCCCGCGTGCGCCGCGATCGCGTCGGCGGGTGACCCCCCGCGAAGCTCCGTCTCGATCGCCAGTCCGCCATCGTGTTCGGCGGCCGTCTCCTCCGCCAGTCGAGCCCCCTCAGCAAGCAGGTCCTCTCCACGTTCGGCCGCCTTGGCGCCGCCCGGCAACACGAGTTCGCCGTCGACGATCTCCGCTCGCGGCTCGAGAACGTGGACGAGCGAGATCGCTGCACCGTGTGCGCTCGCGTCGCTCGCGGCGTGTTCGATCGCGAGGTCGCTCACCGCCGATCCGTCGGTCGCGACGAGATACGTCATACGTGGTCGTATCCTCGGTGTCGTTAAATATCCGCCGGACCGATCGAGGGACATGAATTCTTCACGGCGTGCGGTGCTCGCGGGAATGGGCGCAGCCGGCGTCGTCGGCGCCACGGGCTGTCTCGGCGACGACACGCCGGACGTCCCGGAGTACGACTGCGATCGGACGGAGCCCGAGGAGCCGGACCACGAGTTCAGGCCGGCCATCGGCGATCCGGACTCGGAGGTCCTCGTCCAGACGTTCGAGGACTTCACCTGTGGCGGCTGTGCGACGTTTAAACTGGAGGAGTTTCCGGAGATCCGTGAGGCACACGTCGACACCGGGGAGGTCCGATACGAGCACTGGGATTTCCCCATCCCCGTCGACGAGGACTGGGCGGTCCCCGTCGCCAGCGCGGCACGGGGCGTCGGCGCCCGCGAGGGCAGCGAGGCGTTCTTCGAATTCACCGCCACCGTCTACGAGTTTCACGGGAGCTACAGCCACGACGCCGTCGGCTTCGCCGCCGAGGAGGCCGGCGCGGACCCCTGTGCGGCCATCGCCGACGCCGAGTTCGCAACCTACGAGGCGCCGATCATGGCGGATCGCGAGGAGGGGGAAGCCCGCGGCCTCGAAGCGACTCCCACCGTCTACGTGGACGGCGATCCCGTCGATCCGTCGGCCGAGGCTGTCTCGGAGGCGATAGAGGCGGCGCTGTCGTAGCGTCGTCATCACCGCATCACCGACGAGCGTCGTCATCACCGCATCACCGACGAGCGTCGCTCACCACCCGTCACGACGTCGCGCGAGTTCGCGGCCCTTTTGACCGGTCGACCAATGTTTAAACCACGATGGGAGATGCCAACCGCGGGACGCGATCCGAGCGTCGAACTCGTCGACGTCTCGGCGCCGTCGTGCTCGCGGTGTTGGTCTCGCAGGTGCTGTTGTATCCGGGCGTCCCGTCATTGACGGTCGCGCTCGGAGCGCCGGCGGGGATCGAGGCCGGCATGTGGTTTCTCGTCGCCGAGTTCGCCGCCTTCGTCGCCCTCGCCGTGGTCTGGGGTGCCACCAGCGACGCGTTGGGTCGGCGCGTTCCCCTGATCGTCTCCGGCGCGCTCGGCGGTGCGGCCGCGTACGCCGCGCTCACGGCGTTGCCGTCGCTCGGCGCGGGCTTCGAGGTCGCCCTCCTCGTCCGCGTGGTCGGCGGCGCGTTCACCATCGGCGCGTTCTCGCTTTCGATCACGATGCTGATGGACCTCCGCGGCGGCCATGGCCGCAACATGGGCGTCGCGGGCCTCGCCATCGGGCTCGGCGCGGCGACCGGATCCGTCGCCGGCGGCGTGCTCGCGGACGTCGGCGTCTTCTACCCCGTCTACGCCGGCGCAGTCGTGCTGTTGGGCGCCGGGGCGCTCGCGGCGACTGTCTCCGAGCGACCGACGGCTGGGCTCTCGAGCGCCGGCGTGGCCGCCAAGCCCGGATTTCGCGACGTGCTCTCTCGTACCCGGTCGACGCCGACCTTGCTCGTTCCGTTCGCCTTCGGCTTCATCGACCGGCTCACGGCGGGGTTCTTCTCGCTCGTCGGCGTCTTCTACTTTCAGGATCCGGCCACCTTCGGGCTCTCCGCGACGGGCGCGGGGGCGACCCTCGCGCTGTTTTTCGTTCCGTTCGCGTTGCTGCAGGCCCCCTTCGGCGCCCTCTCGGACCGGATCGGTCGGTTCTACCCCGTCGTCGTCGGCTCGCTCGCGTACGGTCTCGTCATCATCGGCGTCGGCACGGCGCCGGTGTACGCGATGGCGGCCGCGCTGATGGTGCTGGTCGGCGTCTGCGGGGCGCTGGTTGCACCCGCCACGATGGCGCTCGTGACCGACGTCGTCGATCCGGAGGCACGGGGCGCGGCCATGGGGCTGTTCAACGTCTTCGGCTCGCTCGGCTTTCTGGCGGGGTTTCTCGTCGGCGGCGCCGCGACCGGCGCGTTCGGATACCGTCCCGCCTTTCTGGTCGTCGGCGGGCTGGAGCTGCTCATCGCGCTGGCGCTACTGCCGACCGTCAGACGCGTCACCACATGACCGCCCCACCATCGCTTGAACGCCTCAGCACCCCCCGCGACGACTCGGAACGTACGTCAACGCCTCATCCCCACTCGCCGACTCCGGAGGCGGCGACGAATCGGCGAACGCCGAGGTACGTGACGACGGCGAGAAGCACGTAGACGGCGACGGTGAGGTGCGTCCCGGCGTCGGCACTGTCGATCGCGAGGCGGGCGACGGCGTTCGTCGGCCCACCGGCCATCGCGGTCGCGCCGCCGAACAGCGCGAGGACGGCGATCGAGTAGAGTAGCTGTGCGGCCCGTCGATCCGGAGCGACGAACGCGATGGCGACCGCGATGCCGACGACGATGACCGTGAGCGCGGTCATCAACGCGAGGATCGGGCCGACGTTGGCGACGGGGGTGCCGTTCACCTCGAGCAACAGGAGCCAACAGAGCGCCTGTCCCGGAGCGATCGCCACCGCCGCGAGCGCCTTGCCGTCGACGATCTCCGTCAGCGTGACGGGCGCCACGCGGAGCAGCTCCAGCGTCCCGCGGTCGATCTCCTCGGTGATCGAGTCGACCGCGATGGACCCGGAAATGAACACCGGCAGGAAGACCAAAAGCGGGATCAACACCGTGTAGGTGAACGTGAAGTACGGGCTCGATCCGGTTCGATCGGGAAGCGGCAGCGGCGGCTCCGAGAGATACGCGCTCCGGGCGGTACGCTCGTTCGACTCATACGCCCGCAACACCTCCTGTAGCTGAACGACGACCACCGTCGTCTCGACGTTCGAGTCCGGAACGGTCACGGCCGTCGACACTCCACCGTCGTCGTTCCGATTCGCGACCACCACCGCGTCGGCACCGTAGTTCTCGAAGCTCGCCCGGGCCGTCTCCGGGTCGTCGTATCGGGTTACGCTTGCGCCCGGCACCTCGTCGGCGACGCGTTCGAGGTCCGCGACCGCGTCGCCGGCGCCCGCGATCTCGATCTCCGCGCCGTCCAACCCGCTGGGGTCGTACATCGAGACGAGCCCGACCATCAAAAAGGAGGAGAAGGCGGCGATGAACAGTTGGATGCCGATCGCGAGCAGGATCGTCTTCTCGGCACGCAGTCCGGCGAGCTCCCGCGTCCCGATCGTCAGCCGACTATCCATGGAGGCTCACCACCCCGAAGTTGTACGCCGCGTGAAGCAGCGTCGCCGTCACGAGCGTTAACGCGTAGTACGTCCGGTTGCGACTCGCCCCGACGGCGGCGACGACCGTCGCGAGCCCGTGTAACGCGAGCGGCGCGAGAAAGAGGCCGATCGCGAGCGGGATCGGCAACGCGTCGAGGCCGGCAACGGCGCCGAAGGCCGCCCGCCCGACGAACAGCTCCGTGAGGCCGACGGCCTGCACCACGACCGTCGCCTTCTCCGCGAGGAAGAATCCGATCGCCGAGGCGAGCCCGACCGCGATCGCGACCCGATCGGTCCGTGCGAACAGTCCCCGCTCGAAGCCCGCATAGAGGTGGACGCTCTTGGCGACCTCCTCGATGAACGCGATGGTCACGAGCAACAGGGGAATCGAGACCGTCACGGGCAGCGCGAAGAGAACGGCGACCGCCAGCAGCTCGGCCACGAAGACGAACGGGATCGTGCAGGCGGTGATGACCGCGACCGTCGCGGGGCCGCGAAGACGACGCCGGAGCGACGCGTTCGCCACGTCGTCGAGACCAACCGGGGAGAGCCGGACCGCGAGCGCGTCGAGGAACTTCCGGGGAACCGGCTTCTGGGTGAACATGTCTTCCTCACGGTAGACGCCGACGCCGAGCGCGAAGAGCAACCCAGCAGCGAGCACAACGGGGCCGGTCGAAAAGAGGAACTCGATCGTCGTAACAGGCTCGCCCTGAAGGTCCATGACGACGATCGAAAGCGGCGAGATGAGCGCGACGGGCGTGACGTTCGTGAAGACCGCGGGGACGAACGCGTAGGTCGTGAGCAAAACGCTCACCGCGACCGTCACGAAGGTGAGCTCCTTGAACGACCGGGCGAACATCGCGCCGACGAAGGTCGCGGCGAGAAAGGTGGCCGCGATCGGGATCATCGCGAGGATCGATGCGACCCCGCCGCCGACGCCGAGCGCGATGACCGTCGTCACCGCGACCGCGGCGACCACGTACGGCAGCGTCTTCCCGGCCACCACGTCGGCCGGCTCGATCGGCGCCACCAACAACAGCTCTCCCCGCCGGTTTATCCGCTCGTTCAGGATCGAGGAGCCGTACGCCTGGATGAGGAAGTTCATCGGAACGAGGAAGACGAACGCCAACACGAGCGAGGCGAACGGGAACGGCGGCGTGATCGACCCCGGGGATCCGACCGCGTCGGAACCGAACGCACCACCGGCGCCGATCGATGGAACTGCGAATCCGTCCGATTCCCCGTTCGAGTCGCCGCCGACAGCGTCTGCGGGTTCCTCCGCCCCACCGTCGATGGAGTCTTCGGTGCCGGGTTCGGCGTTCCCGGTTGCGTCCCCTTCGCCGGTATCGTCGCCGAGGACCGTCCCGTCGGGGACGGTGGTGCTGCGACTGACGTACCGAAGCGTCACCGTGATCGGGAAGGCGGCGGTTCGATTCTCCTCGGCGGCCATGCGTCGCTCGTTGTGGTCCTCGACCGCCTCGCGGAACGACGCGGCGGCGGCCTCGCCTTTCGGCGTATCGACGGCGTCGACGACGACCCGATCGTCGCTTGAGCGGACGACGAGTTCGACGGTCGAGCCGAGCTCGGCGCGGTCGGGATCCACTGGTGTGAGCGCGGGGGCCGTCTCGACGGCGTCGGCGTACGGGGAGCGCGCGTCGACGCCGACCCGATAGACGTCGCGGTCGACGTCGAGGGTCGCCACGCCGGCGGCGAGACCCGCCCCGACGACGGTGCCCGCGACGAGCAACAGCGCCAGCGCCGCGATCAGCGTTCGGCGGTCGATGCCGTCGCTCACGCCCGAGGTCTCCCAGCGGGCGATCCGCAGGATCGTCCGCAGGCGCTTCCTCACTGCCGACCCTCCCTCGATGGGGGCCGGGATTCACCGCCGGATCGGGATCCCGGTCCCTGATCGGTCTGAGCCGCCCCCTCATTCCTCCGTCTCTGACCGGGCATGGGACGGCCGACGACGTCGAGAAAGACGTCCTCCAGGGTCGGCTCGCGGCTCCGGATGTCGACGACGTCGCCGCCGGCTGCGGCGGCGGCCTCCCGAACGCGCTCGACCGCGTCCATGTCCGGAACCGTACAGCGAAACCGGTCGCCGATCGGTTCGGACCGGAACGTCTCGAACTCGACGGGAACGTCGGTGTAGGCGTGGTAGGTGGTCTCACCGTGCCGATCGCGGATCTCTTCGACGCTGCCACGGGCGACGATCCGCCCCTCGTTCATGATGACGACACGATCACAGACCGACTCGACGTGGTGGAGGTTGTGTGCCGAAAAGACGACGGTCTTGCCCTCCGCACGAAGCTCCCGGGTGAACTCGAGGACGACGTTCGTCGTCACGGGATCGAGCCCGGAGGCGGGCTCGTCGTAGATCACCACGTCGGGGCCGTTCACGAGCGAGCGGGCGATCGCGACCTTCCGTTTCATTCCCTTCGACATGTCGCCGAGGCGCCGTTCGCGGTGGTCAAGCGAGAGCCGGCCGAGCGTCGCCGCGATCCGTTCGTCCGCGACGTCGCGGGGAACGTCGTAGAGATCGGCGAAAAAGCGGAGATACGAGCGCGGGGTCATCTCCTCGTACAGCGGGGACTCCTCCGGCAGAAAGCCGAGCCGATGGCGCATCGCCGGATCGGTGGAGTCGAATCCGGCCACCCGCGCCTCGCCGCTCGTCGGTTCGATGAGTCCGGCGAGCACCTTCAGCGTCGTCGTTTTGCCCGCGCCGTTCGGTCCGACGATGCCGAACACCTCGCCTTCCGACACCGAGAACGTGCTGTCGGCGACCGCGGCGAAGTCGCCGTAGGTCTTCTCCAGCTCCCGGACCTCGATCATATCCCCGCCTGGGCCGGCATCCGGGTTAAACCCACGGCCGCGGCTATCAGGTCGGAGAACGGGGGGATCGAGTAACGAAGCAGGGTAGGAGGGGGGAGGAGCGAGGGAGCGCGAGCGTCCGTCCCGGTCGCTCGCGTTACTCCTTCTCGGTCTCCGGTCGTCGCCCTCGCTCCCAGACGGCCTTCGCGGAAGTGCCGTCCGGTGCCGTGTGTGAGACGTCTTTCATCGTGTCGCGTTCGTCGTTTGCCATGTCGGACGTTGATAGCGGGGACCGGAGCATTAACCCTTCGGCGAGTGAGATAATGAGTCTTAATATCATTTAATGCCGTCGTGCCGTCCCTTTTGGGCGTGGCGGACGTAATGTGGACGTGAACTCCGACGAATCCGTCGTGACGTGTACCCGCCGTGGTCTGGACGTCGAGGTCGCCCGTGACGTCTCGGTTCCCGCCGACGTCGCGTCGACGGCGCTCCGTGACGTCCAAACGTGGACCGCGTGGAGTCCGCTCATCGACGGCGTCGAAAGCGACGACCGCTACGTCAGCGAGGGGACGCGTGGCCGCGTCCGGGTCGCCGGCGTCTGGTTGTCGTTTCGGGTGACGGCGTTCAACGGCCGTCGATGGGACTGGACCGTCTCGGGACTGCCGGCGACGGGCCATCGCGTCGAGGCGTACGCCGGCGACCCGAACCGATGTCGCGTGGTCTTCGAGGTTCCCCTCCCGGCAGCGGGCTACGTTCCGACCTGCGAGCGGGCGCTCGAACGCTTCGCTCGGCTGCTCGAACTGGACGCGATCGGCGGCGACGGCGAGGGCGTGGTTGACGGGACGGGAGAGACCACCGGGCGTGTCGACTAGGGCGGTCGCTCGATTTCGAACCGCTCGTCGGTGCTCGCGTACCAGTTGCCGGCCAGCCGGCCCACGGTCGCCAGCCGGCCGACGTCGACCTTGCCGTTCGTCAGGACGTCCTCATCGACGTGTGCACGGACGACTTCGCCGAGGACCATCGTCGAGCCGCCGACCTCGTGTGCGTCGTAGAGCTCACACTCGAAGCTGACCGTCGCCTCCGCGACCCGCGGAGCGTCGACGCGGTCCGCCTCGGCGGCGGTCACGCCAGCGTGCTCGAACTCGCTTTCGACCGGGTCCAGCGTCGCGCTGGAGGCGTTCATGGCCTCGACGAGGTCCCGCGTGACGACGTTGACCACGAAGGCCTCGGTCTCCAGCGCGTTCGCGAGCGTGTCCTTCGGCGCCGCCGCCGTCGACACCGGCGCGAACATCACGACGGGCGGATCGACCGCGACGACGTTGAAGAAGCTGTACGGCGCGAGGTTCTCGCCGGCCGGTCCTCGCGAGGAGACCCACGCGATGGGGCGCGGGGTGACCGCCGTCGAGAGGAGCCGGTACGGCGAGCCGAACGCGTCCGGATCGCCCGACGTCACTGCTCATACCCCCGTTCGAAGGGGTCGATCTCCGTGCTACCGGGCTCCTCCTCGTCACAGGTGAAGCCGGGCCCCCGCGTCGCAAGCTCGAAAACGAGCCCGTCGGGGTCGGTGAAGTAGATGCTTTTGAAGTAGGTTCGGTCCTTCACGTTCGAGACGTCGACGCCGTGGCCCTCGAGGTGGGCATGCCACTCACGCAGCGTCTCCTCGTCTTCCACCCCGAACGCGAAGTGGTGGCTCGCGCCCGGCCCCGGCGTCCCCTTCGCGTCCGGATACTCGAAGTAGGTGACGTTCGTCCCCGGCTCACCCGTGGGCGTCGGCGAGAAGTAGTAGTGAGGCGTTCCCGGATCGTCGTAGTTTTGGGTCCGTTTGACCGTGTGCCAGCCGAGGACGTCCTCATAGAAGGCAACGGTCTCCTCCATGTCGGTGCAGACGTTGGTCACGTGGTGCAGGCCGGTGGTCAGCGGTGCATCGGTCATCCTACGTGGCATTTGGTAAAGCAACGGGTTAGCTTTGTGGGCGGCCGTGTGGTTCGCGGGCGAGGATACACGTGCGGCGTCGCCGGCGCGACGGCCCGATTAAAACACCCCGATCCCGAGCGCGTACGGCCAGGCGGTGCCGCCGACGGCCAGAAGCACGAGGGCGGCCCCGGCGCCGTAGACGTTCTTCAGAAAGCCCGTCAGCTCCGACTGCTTCTCCTCCGGGTCGTCGACGGTCCAGAAGTCGTGCATCGTCACCGCGGAGACGATCAGGAAGACCGCGAGTCCGCCCGCGGCGATCACGGGAAAGGCACCGAGGACGATTCCGAGTCCGCCGAAAACGAGGAGGATGCCGGAGGCGACCACCGAGAAGCGGGCCGCCGGCAGTCCCTTGAACTCGGCGTAACCGGCCATCGTCTCGAGGTCAAAAAAGTGGTTGAGCCCCATGAACGCGAGGACGCCGCCGAACAGCAGGCGGCCGAGCAGAAACAGTTCGTCCGAGAGGGACGAATCGATCAGAAGCGGTAAGGTCGTGATTTCAGCTATCATGATGTAACCACGTATACGGACGTAACCTATATATCGATTCCCGGACAACAAGGTAAGCAGGTAACACCGATGTCATCGCAGAAGTTCGACGACGACGGCACCGAGTCCGGATCGCACGACGGGGCAGGAACGAGCTCCGACGGGACGGAAGCAAGCTCCGTCGAGGCGGGCGCGGGCTCCAACCGGCTCGACACGCCGTGTCCGGTCATCGACTCGCTCGAACAGATCGGCTCCCAGTGGCGGCTCGTCGTCCTCCACGAGCTACAGAACGGCGAACGACGATTTAACGAGCTCAAACGCGAGACGGACGCGAACGCACGGACGCTCTCACGCGTGCTCGACGATCTTCAGGAGACCGGCTTCGTCGATCGACGAATGGAGGAGGCCGCCCCCGTCGCGACCTACTACAGCCTCACGGCGAAAGGCGAGTCGCTCGCGCCCGTCTTCGAGGAGATCGATGCGTGGGCCCACGAGTGGCTCGCCGAGTGTGACGCCTCGTCGAAGGGCTCCTGACATCCTCCACACGGCTAAAGCCGTGGGATTCCCCCACTGGGGATTGAATCCACGAGTAGCGGGGGGTTCGCAGGTTCGTCGTCGCGTTTGACGATGACCTGCGTTTCGGGCTGTGCCGGTACAGCCCCCGCCTCGGACAGCGGTTTCGAGAGCTTGCCCAAGGCTCGTTTACCGATATTTAGCGTGTTGCGAACCGAAGGTTCGCAGACATCCGAAAATCGAAGATCTTCGAATACACCGTTCTTGTCGGCATTGTCGTCCAGCCCACGTTCTGGACAAAAATCCCTGCGTTGCTCGGACACCTTCGCAGGCACAGCGGTTGCACGTCTGTGACGTGTCGTGTTCTTCGACCAACTGCACGTCGATACCAGCGTCGTGGGCGTTGTACTCGATGTAGTTCAGCAGGCGAGCGAACGGCATCTTGTGGGTCTTGTCGTCGACGTATCGGCCTTTGTGGTTGTCCTTTCGAATCCCACCGAGGTCGCACACGACGATGACCGCGTTTCGTTCCTCGGCATCCTCCACAAATGAGCGAGCAATCTCGTGGAGACGGTCGTCAACCCTCCGTGCAGCATCCACGATTCGCTCGACCACCTGCTGTGTCCGTCGAGGCTTCGCTTTCCCGATGGACTTGCGGGGTTGCTTGTAGTGTTCGCGGATACGGCGCACTTTCTCGCGGTAGAAGGTGGTCTTGCGGTCGGAGAGGAACGCGCAGGTAGCGACCCACCGTGCGCCCATATCAAGAGCCAGCACGTCGTCGTACGCGTCTTGGACGGTCACGGACCGTTTGACGACGAGATGCACGTACCAGTCACCGTCACGGCGAACCAGTTCGCCGTCTCGAAGATTCCCCTCACGGACGAGTTGTGCGTCCTTTCGTGGAACGTGGGCTGGACACCGAGTGGAGTTACCCTGGCCTTTCTCGGGAGCATAAACAGGGACTTTGATCCACCACGACGAGAGGACGGTGTCCTCGTCGTAGGCCACGTCGAACACGTCGTTGCGAAGGACGACAGGCTGTTCCGTACCGGGGTTCGGATCGTTCTGCCGTTGTACCTCCGACGCCTGCTGGTCGGTTGCAGAGTACGGATCGGCGTCTCCACCGTATACCTCGGTCTGGAATGCCTCGTACTCACGGGTGAGCAGATCAGCCTTTCTGTTGGTCAACGAGTGGATTTTGACCCACACCGTGGTTTTGACCGTCCGTTGCATGGCTACTCACCTGCTTGGGCGTCGATGTACTCCTCGATGACGTCACTGGATACGTCGCCCGCACTCGAGACGAAGTACGAGCGCGTCCACAGCGACGGCAAGCCGAAGTCGAACTCGTCCCGAAGGTGGCGAGGAACGCTTCACGGACGTGCATGTTCGCGTTCCGGCCGCGATACGGCTCCGGTTCGTTCCACTCCGGGTCCAGGTCGCTTCGGAGACGACCGGTGCCGTCGTGAAAACGCCCCACGAGGAGATCCGCGGTTCGTCGGAGGTCGGCCTCGGCACCGTCGGCCCCCCGCGGCCGTCGCTCGTGCGTACGCGAGCAGCACGAACGCGTGGCCGTACGCGGATCTGGTTCGATCCATCGACGCTCCGTCCTCGGCGACGACGAGGTGGTGACCGCCGTCGTCGTCGCGGTGTGCCTCGCGCAGGAACGCGACCCCGCCTTCTGCGGCCGCTCGGCGCCACGACGGGCCGTCGACGAGCACGCCCGCCGGGAAGTCCGCGACCGACCGACAGGTGGTGACGAGGTGACGTCGACGGTCGCCGTATCGGTCCCCGGTCTCGGGGTGAAGCAGCCGGAATCCGTCACCGGCGGGCACGTCGGGGCGTTGAAGCCGAAGAATCGCGAGCAGGCGCGCTCGGTGGGCCGTCGGACCGATCTCGGCCATACGCCGTCGTTGGACGGCCGCCCAATAGGCGCGATCGATCGACGAGGCGGACCGGGTGGCGTATCGGTCGCGGTGTCGCCAGTGCCGGGCGTTCACATCCAACCGTTAGTGTATTTGTTTCTACTGACACATTCATCAACATATAATATTTTATATATTGACGATGCTTCGAAGTACGACTAGCGTCACGAAGTGTCACATATGGAGACGCGCCGTTTCCCTCGATACGGGAGCACTGGTTCTCCGCCCATGGGGCGGAAGGGCCGGAATACGCGCCACGAGAAATTACGCCAATAGCGTTGTAATTTCTTCGTTCCGGAAACGAAACTTTATCACTCCACTGACCGACGTGCCAGCAATGGCTATCGATCAGCTGTCGGAACGGGCGGTGCGGATCCAAGCCCGAAACATCGGCGGCATAGACGAGGCGGAGGTAACGCTCCCGCCCGGCGTTTCGGTGCTCACCGGGCGAAACGCGACGAATCGAACCTCCTTCCTGCAGGCGATCACGGCCGGGCTGGGCAGCGAACGGGCGTCCCTGAAGGGGAACGCCGACGAGGGATCGGTGACGCTCGAGATCGGCGAGGAGACGTACACGCGCACCCTCCACCGTCGGGGCGGCAGCGTCGCCTTCGAGGGCGAGTCGTACCTCGACGACCCCGAGCTCGCCGACCGATTCGCGTTCCTGCTCGAGAACAATCAGGCACGGCGGGCCGTCGCCCGCGGCGACGACCTTCGGGAGATCATCATGGAGCCGATCGACACCGACCGGATCGACGCCGAGATAGAGGCGTGCAAGGACGAACGCGACGAAGTTACCGCCGAGATCGAACGCCTCGAGGAGATCGAACGCTCGCTACCCGAACTGGAGTCGCGACGCGCGGAGAAACGCTCCGAGCTGGAGGCGACACGCGAGGAACTGGCGGAGCTCGAGGCCGAGCTGGAGGAGCTCGATGCGGGCGTCGAGGAGAGTCGAAGCCGCAAGCAGGAGCTCGAGGAGGCGTTCGATCGCGTCCGTGAGGCCCGGTCGACGCTCGAGGATCTGGAGTTCGATCTCGAGACCGAACGGACGACGCTGTCGGAGCTTCGGAACGAACGCGAGGAGCTCACCGAGACCCTTTCGGAGGCGGACGCCCCCGAGAACGACCCGGACTGGTTGGCCGGCCGGATCGAGGAACTGCGGCAGCGGAAACGGACGCTCGACGAGCGCTCGAACGAGCTCGGCAGCGTCATCGGCTTCAACGAGGACATGCTCGAGGGCGACGGGGTCGACCTGGAGACGCCCATTGACGCGGCGGAAGCGAGCGACCCGACGGATGCGTTGATGGCGGACTCGGAGACGGTCTGTTGGACCTGTGGGTCGGAGGTCGTGAAGTCACAGATCCGGGCGACGATCGACAGGCTTCGTGAGGTTCGCGCCGACCTGCTCGACGAGCGAAAGGAGATCCGGACGACGATCGACGAGTTGACCGACGAGCGGTCGTCGGTCCAACGGCGACAGCGCGAGATCGACCGCGCCGAGCGGCGTCTCGAGGAAGTCGGGGCCGAAATCGAAACGACGCAGGATCGCATCGAAACGCTCGAGACGTCCATCGAGGAGCAGAGGGACCGGATCGAGAAGCTGGAGGCGGAGACGGAGACGGTGGAAGTCGAGGGCCACGACGAGGTGTTGGACCTCCACCGACGGATGAACGGAAAGGAGCTGCGGATCGAGCGGCTGGAGTCGGATCTGGCGGACGTCGAGGACGAGATCGCCGAACGGGAGGCGGCGATCGGAAAGCGGGACGAACTCGAGGAACGCCGGGAGAAACTCGCCGAACGACTGACCGACCTCCGTACCCGCGTGGATCGGATCGAGGAGGAGGCGGTCGAGGCGTTCAACGAGCACATGGCCACCGTGCTCGACGTGTTGGAGTACGAGAACCTCGACCGGATCTGGATCGAGCGACGGGAGACGACGGTCCGTGAGGGACGCCGAAAGGTGGAACGGACGCGGTTCGACCTCCACATCGTCCGGACCGATCCCGACGGCAACGCCTACGAGGACACCGTCGACCACCTCTCCGAGAGCGAGCGGGAGGTGACGGGACTCGTCTTCGCGCTGGCCGGCTACCTGGTCCACGACGTCCACGAGGTCGTTCCGTTCATCGTGCTCGACTCGCTGGAGGCGATCGACTCCGACCGGATCGCTCGCGTGGTCGACTACTTCCGCGAGCACGCCGAGTATCTCGTCGCCGCGCTCCTGCCGGAGGACGCCGCCGCGCTCTCCGAGGAATACACCTACATCGAAAGCCTCGGATCGGCCTAATACACATTTCGAATTAATATAATTCAATCTGATATTAATGACCGGCCATCGGGTGATCCGGCGGTCCGTCGCGGAGGACGGAGCGGGGAGTGTCGAGTTCCACACACACGCCGCCTCGATCGGAAGGTCGTGACTCAGAACTCGTCGAGACGGTACTGATCCGGGCCGACGCGTTTGTCCGGATCGTCGGATTCGGCCCCGAGCAGCCTCGGGAGAGCCGTGTACACGAACGTGAGCGCCAGAACGAGGATGATGGGCGCGAGAAAGAGTCCGTGGAAGCCGAAGACCACGGGACCGAAGACGTATGCGAGCATCAAGAGCCCGACGTGAGTCGTCTTCCCGCTGAAGTACGGCCGGAGCACGATGTCGGGGATCGTGTCGACGACGACGACCGTGACGACGAGGAACACGCCGACGTACGCCAGCAGGCCGAGGTCGTTCGAGAGAACGGGCTGGGTCGCCGCCGCGGCCGCGAGCGGGAAGTAAACGATCTTCATACCGATGACCGGAATCAGACTGGCGATCCCGGTGAGCGCACCCGCGAGGGCCGGATACGGGACCTGTGCCCCGGCGGGCACGACCAGATTGTAGCCGGTATAGGTCGCGACGGCAATGAGCGAGATGGCGATGACGTTGAGCAGGTTTCCGTACAACACGGCCTCGAGCTCCGCGTCGGCATCCTCCAGGTACTCCCGGACGATCGCCTCGTCGTCGAAGCGCAACAGCCAGTCGTGGAACTTCGAGCCGTCGAGCAGCAGGTAGTAGGTGGCGATCACGGCGACGAGGAGGTTCAACAGGAAGCCCGTGACCGTGTTCGTGAGCAGGGCCGCGTGCTCGACGAGCAGTTCGATGAGGGGATCGAAGCCGCCGTCCCGGTACGTCTCGAGCAGCGCGCCGAAGGTCGGATCCGCGAGGTCCGTGAGCCCCTCGAGCCACGGGACGTCGTCACCGATGGATTCGGCGACGGGGTACTGATCGATGAATCGCCTCGCCTCGATCACGAGCAGGACGACCGTGTAGCTCAAAAGCAGGATCAGCGGCAGGCCGACCACGGAGATGGCTGCCGCCGCGCGGAGCCTCGCCGGAAGTCGAAGCCGTTCAAGCCTGTAGTAGAATCGACGCGTCGCGTAGTATAGAAAGACCGCCACGGTGAGCGCGGCGATGAATCGATAGGCGACGTAGCCCGCGATGACGGCGATGGCCAGCCCGAAGAGCGTGACCACGAACCGTTTCTCGTTCATGGGCACCCGTGTTCGGGGCCCGGGATAAACCATCGGGACGATCCGCATCGGTCGATGAAGTTAAACGCCCGCATCGACCCGCTCTGGGGCCGATCTAGCGGTCGCCCGTGACCGCTTCCTCGCCATCGATCGCCGCATCACCCACGCCGTCATCTTCGGCCTTCGCGTCACCGGCAACGTCGCTTTCGACGGACTTCACGCCTTCCGGGGCGACGTCGTCGACCCCGGAGGAACGTGGATCATCGGAGTCGTGGTTCTCGGCGGGGTGACCGTGTACGGAGATCCGTTCCCGGTGTGCGAGCTGCTCGCGGTGAAGCGTGAGGATCATGTCCGCCAGCACGCCGAAGATCAAAAGCTGGATGCCGAGGATCGTCGCGCCGGCGGCACCGACGGCGATGATCTCGTGACCGACGCCGCGAACGATCCATCGGTACAGGACGTACGCCGTCATGACGAGCCCGGCCACCGTCGAGAACGCGCCGATGCTGCCGAAATAAAACAGCGGGTTGTTGGTCTTCGCCTTTCGGTAAAGCTCGAGAAAGATGACGCCGCCGTCGCGGATCGGGTGGAGGTTCGTCGTGGAGCCGTCCGGTCGCGGTCGATAGGTGACCGGCACGACCTGCACGCGGATTCGGTTCTTGACGCACTCGACGGCCATCTCCGTCTCGATGCCGAAGCCGTCCGCGGTCAGATTCATTCGGAGGAAGGACCCGCGCGTGAACGCTCGATACCCCGAGAGGATGTCGCCGTAGTTCTCCCCGTGAACGGCACGAAAGGTGAGGTTGATGAGCCGATTGCCGATCCGGTTGAGCCGTGTCATCGCGCCGGGGCGCATGTCGGCGAACCGGTCGCCGACCACGTGTTCGGCGGTCCCCTCGCGGAGCGGGGCAAGCATCGCCTCGGCGTCGGTCGCGTCGTACGTCGCGTCCGCGTCGACCATCAGGACGTACGGGGCGTTGACGTGGTCCCGAACGGCCTCTCGAACCGCCTGCCCCTTGCCCTGTCCCGATTGCCGGACGACTCGTGCACCGGCCTCGGCGGCGATCTCGCGGGTCCCGTCCCCGGACCCGCCGTCGATCACCAGTACGTTCGTCAATCCGACCTCCCGAAAGTTCGAGACGACCTCGCCGACGGTCGCCGCCTCGTCCAGCGTCGGCAGGAGGACACAGACGTCGTCGAAGTCGGTCATGAATCGATCGTCTCGTGGGCGCCGCTAAACTCTGTCCCTCTCGATCGGCCGAACGAGCGCGAATGGAGGCGTCGATCACCAGTACAATCATGTATGTGAACAATATACAAGGTAACATGCCAGATCAGGTGGAAACGCACCGCGACGAGCTGCGTAGCGCGGCCCGAACGGCGGCCGGTGACGAGATCCGCAGCATCACCTACTTCACCGAGGACGACGTCGAACAGCTCTACCTCCGAAGCGATCTCGACCGGACCGCGGATCTTCTCGGATTCGCGGAAAACGAGCGCCACGGCTTTCACGCGCAGGCGCTGTACGCGGACTCCCAACTCGGCGAGTATCGATTCACGGTCCGGGTCTTCGAGAACGGCTACCTCACGCGCGTGATCGCCAACGACCACGGCGTCTGGGTGACCGCGGATTCGATGGAGATCGATCGATTCGAGGAGTTGGCCGATGCCCTCGCCGGAGTTCTCCGCTCGTTCGACCCCGCGTGAGCGGTCGTTTCGGCCGCGTGAAAGGTCCCCGATTCCGTACGCCGGTCAAAAAGCATTTGAAATGTGAAACGTGATCACGAACAACCCATGCATGACCTCACGGGTTTCCAGCGGGATCTCCTCTACGTCATTGCGGGGTCGGAGGAGCCACACGGCCTCGGGTTGAAGACGGAGCTCGAGGAGTACTACGAGTCCGAGATCCACCACGGGCGGCTCTATCCGAACCTCGACACCCTCGTCGAGAAGGGATTGGTGGAGAAGGGCCAAGCCGACCAACGAACGAACTACTACGCGCTCACGCGTCGCGGGGGCCGCGAGATCGACGCCAGAACCGACTGGAAGGCTGAGTACGTCGACCTCGAGCCGGTTCCGGAGTCCCGGAGCGATTCGAGCGAATAGCCGGCGTCGCGTTTCAGGGCCAGATGCCGACGACGAGGAGGGCGTTTCGTGCCGCGGCGGCAAGCGAGAGCAGGCCGACGCCGGCGAACATCGCCGTCGCGACCAACCGACGGGTGCCGCCCGCGAGCGCGATGGGCAGACCGATGACGACCATGCCGACCGCCTTCGTGAGGAACATTCCGGGGAGCGGGCCGTATCGCGAGATGAACGCCCGTCCGACCGGCGAGCCCTCGACGAAGCCGGCGCTCGTGAGCGCGACGTACGTCGAGACGACGTCGGCGAGAACGCCGAGGATGAAGACGGCGACTGCCGCCGCGAGACGGGACGTCACTACGTCCCAACGACGCGCGGGCGACCGATAAGTGTCCTGATCGTGACCGTTTGCGTTCGAGGGGTCATCATGGGCGGCTCGATCGAGTCTGTGGGCGCCACATACACGAATGAGGCGCGAACCCCGCACGGACCGCCGACTCTCTGACCCTTTTGAGTCGGGACACCGTTGGACCCGGGCGGAGACACCAACGTGGCCGAGTTCGGAAGTTCGATACGGCTCCTCGGGAACCGGGAGTTCGCGTCGCTGGCCGGAACGGCGTTCGCCCGCAGTCAAGCGTACTCGACGATCCTCATCGCGCTCGCGCTGTATGCCGACCTGTTCGGGACCTCCGGCTTCATCGAGGGGCTGTTCGGCACCGCCTTCGCGGCCGTCCAACTGCTCATCGTCCTGCCGCTGGGACGACGGGTGGACATCGGAAACGCGAAGCGGTGGCTGCTCGCCGGCTTCGTGATCAACGTCGGCGTATTCGTCGGATTCATGCTGGTCGGTAACCCCGTCCACGTGATCCTCGTGCGGATGCTGCAGGGACTCGGCGCGAGCGTGCTCTGGATCACGGGCGCGACGGTCATCGGCGAGATCAGTCCTGACGGCCAACGGGGACTCTGGCTCGGGTCGTACAACCAGTTCGCCTCCTTCTCCTCGCTCGCCGGCGACCTGATCGGCGGCTATCTCCTGTACGCGTACGGCTTCACCGAGACCTATCTGGTCCTGACTGCGGTCACCCTTGGGGCCTTCGCGCTCGTGTTCGCGTTCCTCCGCGACAACCCGGGCGGCCGGAAGGATCCCGAGGAGGCGGGCGGGATCGAGACGTTCCGATCGCTGGTGGGCCTTCCGATGTTGCGGTCGCTCGTCCTCTTCCGGTTCACGTTCAGCGTCGGCAAGATGGCGGTGATCATCTTTCTTCCCATCTACGCGCGGACGACGTTCGGGATCTCCGCGTTCGCCATCGGCTGGATCATGGCCGGCGGCAAGGCGACGAAGGCGCTCACACAGGGGTTCGTCGGCGAACTCACCGACCGATACGAGCGGAAACATCGCTTCGTCGCGGTCGGCGCGCTGTTGTACGGCGTCGGGACCGCCCTGATACCGCTCGCGGCGTACTTCGAAGGAACCGTCTCGCCCGTCACCGTCTCGTATTTCGGCGACTCACAAACCCTCGGCGGCGCCTTCTTCGCGCTGTTCGCCGCCTACTCGCTTTTGGGGATCGCCGACTCCATCCGGCTCCCCGCGAGCATGGCGCTGTTCGTCGAGGAGGGCGAGGCGTACGACTCCGTGGCCAGCGCGATGAGCCTGCGGTCCATCTCCTGGAAGGTCGGCCAGGTGGTCGGCCCCGTCCTCGTCGGCGTCACGATGGACTTCACGACCACCGAGACGGGCTTCCTGCTCGCGGCCGCGTTCATCGCGTTCGCGACGACCGGCTTCGCGTGGCAGGCACGGGTCGCGTACGGGAAACGGCGCGACGTCGCGTGAGCGTCCGGTGTCGGTCGCGCCGCCGGTCCCGACGTCCGGTAGCCTCGGACGGAGGAATCCCCCATGCTTTTCGCTGACCCGTGCCATGGATCATTCATCCATGGAAAACGATCTCTTCGAACGAATCCTCGTGCCGATCGCCGACCCGGACGACGCCGAGGAAACGGCACGTGCGCTTCGACCTCATCTCGATCCGAACACCACGCTCATCGTGACGCACGTCACGCGAGGCGAGACCGCCGAAACGTCGATCAAGACGGGGCGTGACCAGTTCGCCGGAGCGACCTACGAGACGTTTTCGGCCATATTATACCGGGATGATCTGCAGTTCGAGTGGGTGACGCTCGAAGCACGCGAGGTCGCGGAAGCCCTCGTCGATGCGATCGAGATGACCGAGGCAACGCTCGTTGCCTTTACGCCCAGGGACATCGACGCTTGGAGTCGCGCGATCGCCGGCGACCCCGGCGGTCAGCTCATTCGGGAAGCGGACGTGCCGGTAATGGTCTTTCCGAACCGGAGCACGTGAGCCGACCCCAAGTCACGCGTCGAAGCGGTTCAGCGTCGACCGCCGAGGGATCCTCCGTTTTCATCTGGTTTCTTCCATGCCCTAAATAGGCGTTGAACGGCGCGATACGCGACGGGAAAGCGGATCCGCGACCGGACCTTCGCGAGCGTAGCGAGCGGAGGTCCGGCTCGTAAACGACTGCAAGAAGTGCGCGAGCCGGGATTTGAACCCGGGCCATGAGCTTGGAAGGCTCAGGTCCTACCACTAGACCACTCGCGCGCATTCGGTCGAACACGCCGATGGAATAAGGACCTTACCCTTTCGTCCCGCGGTCGGTCGGTCCGCGGACGACGCCGTAGCAGTTCCCGCTCGACACCCGAACGTCGACGGCGACGAGGTCGCTTTCGGACAGCTCCGCCTCGAACTCAGCCGGCGAGTAGATGTGATAAAAGCGCGGAACGGTCTCCCCGCCGGGGAGGGTCCAGTCGACCGTCGTGTCGAACCCGTCCGCGCGATCGAACCGATCGTGTGCGGTGCTCCACGCGCTGACGAGTGCGGGCGCGTCGGGGCGAAGAACACGGGCGAGTTCGTTCAGACTTCGGATGCGAGTCGAGCGCGCGTCGAGATGGTGGATCGTCGCGACGTAGACGGCGAGGTCGACGGCCTCGTCACGGAGGGGAAGCGCCGCCGCGTCGCCGTGGACGAACGACGACCGTTCCTCGTACCCGCGCTCGATGGCTCGACGCGTCGCCTCCCGAAGGAGGCCGCTGCTCACGTCCAGCCCCACGACGTGGGTCGCATGGTCGGCGAGCGTCTCGACGTGACGCCCGTTCCCGCAACCGACGTCCGCCGCGCGACCGACCGACCGTCCCTCGAGGAACGACTCCACCTCCGGCCACGCGTACTCCCGCGTCTTCGAGAAGTGTTCGGCGATCCGGTCGTACGTCGACTGCACGTCCATACGTTCCCGTCGATACCGATCGGTTTAGTCGTCCCGACCCGAACGCGGAGACGACCTCCTCGCCGCACCGCGCATCGGGATGGTCGACCCGACTCCGCCGTGGATCGTCTAGAATCCCATCAGCACGAACGCCACGCCGGTCAACGCGAGGAGGATCACCGCGTGTTTCACTCCGTCACGGACGGAGCCTTCGCCCAGTTGCCCGGCGACGAGCCCCGAACAGATGGCCTGGATCGACGCGGCGTGGAAGAACAGCTGCTCGTACGCGAAGACGTCGATGTCGCCGAACCCGTCGGTGATGCCGCCGATCCCGGCCGGTGCGTCCGTCGCTCCCGTGGCCGTGCCGACGGTCGCGTTCTCGATGGCGGGGATGAACGACACCGAGAGCGCGGCGATGACTCCCAAAAACACCAGAAACGAGATGTAGATCACGATGAGGTAGGTCAACATGACCTGCTTACGCTCCCGACGGAGCCGCTCCGTCGCTCGCGTCTCGTCGGCGGCGATCCGGAGCACCGGGCCGATATCCCCGCTCGCGTACATCGCGTTCGTGATCAGCGCCACTGCGCGGGTGAGCACCGGCGAGCGCACGCGCCGCCTCATCCGATGGAACGCGGTGGCAACGTCGGCACCCCACTCGACGTCGCGTTCGGTCCGTCGAAGCTCGGGGGTGAGCGCGCCCAGATCCGAGTTCGCTATCCGATGGACGCTCTGAACGATGGACGTTCCCGCCTCGTTGACGCTCGCGAATCGGTCGAGGAAGTCCGGTACCTCGACCTCCAGACGCCTGGTTTGTCGCTTATCGATCTCATACACTAACGCGTACCCCGCCAGCACGAGGGCGGTGGCGGCGATGACCGGCCCGTCGACCTGTGCGGCCATGCGCGTCGGCGGACCGATCGTGACCGGGAACGCGACGATCCAGATCCAGACGAGCGCGATCGGTGCGGTAAGAACCGCCGTGACGCCCGGGTTCGCGAGGACGTGGTCGACGGGCGCGGCTATCCAGTCGAGCACGGATCGCAGTCGATCGTGGGCAGCGAGTCGTTCCCGGTTTAGTTCCCAGCGGTCGGCCTCGGGGTACCCGGAAGCCACCCGCTTTCCGGCCGCGACCGATCCGCCGTCGGCCAAGCCGACCTCGCGGGGCGAGTCGGACTCGCGGTCGGTGGCGACGTTTTCGGTTCCGCCGAGACCGCCAGCGACGCTGTCGACGTACACGACGAACCCGAACGTCGCGAGCGGGACGCCGAGGTAGACGATGACGCGCAACAGCGGCATCGTGTCCTCCAACACCATCCCGATGACGACGAGGATGGTGATCAAAAACAGCGGCCCCGCGACGAGCGCAGTGACGTACGCCTCGGCGAACGTCGAAAGCAGCTCGAGGTACTGTTCCTGTTTCGCCTCCGCCTCCTCCTGGTAGCGCTCGTATTGGTCGCGCAGGAATCCCGAGAGCGACTGGCCGGAGCCGAGGACCGACGCGAGGTTCTCCGAGAATTCCGAGAGGTCCTCGCTGGGGGTGCGCTTGGCGGTCCGACGGAGCGCGGTCAGCGCGTCAGTCCCGAAGGTGTTCATGTCCCGAACCGCGACGGCAAGCTCCGCGGCCGCTTCCCCGTAGACCTCCTCGTGTTCGGCGAGCGTGTCCATCACCGCCGGGAAGGCCATTCCGGACCGCGACAGCGCGTAGATGAACGCTACCGTCCGCGGGAGCGTCGCGTCGATGCGTGACGCCCGGGCGACCGCGCGCTGGTTGAGCAGCTCCCAGCGCACGTAGTAGGTCACGACGGCAAGCGCCACGCCGACGGTGATCGACGAGAGGAGATGCAGGAGGAACAGCTCCGCGAAGCCGGCCTCCGGCAGGCCGTTCAGCGCGACGAGGAACGTGAGCGGTGCGGGCAGCGTCACCGTGAGCGTCTCGCTGCCGACGTCAAGCGCCGTCAGGATCAACGCACCCACGTACACGCCCAGAATGCTGCCGATGAATCCGATCGTCACCGCGTACAGCAGCGTTCGTGACGCGTATACCCGTTGTGTCCCGCCGACGTGTGCGGCCCGCATCAGCATACGCTGTCGATCCCTGCGCGCGTGATCGCCGGAGACGTGACCCCCGAAGAGCAGGAGCGCGAGTCTGGTGAAAACGAGGTCCGCTCGACGACTGATCGACGAGGCGGCCAGCACGAGACAGAGCGCAAAGGCCACGAGTAACGGGAGAAATCGGATCATCCGTGTTCGTCGGCCGGCGTCGCCGTCGACGAATCCGTCGGGTCGTCGACGGACGGTGCGGTTCCCGACGTCGCGTCGTTCACGTCGATATCGTGATCCTCGGCTCGAGACTCGATCCGGCTCATGACTCGCTCGGGATCCGCGTAGTACTCGTTCACCAGCGCGGTGAACTGCCGGTAGCCGTTGACGCCGAGACTGCCGAGCAGATCGAGGAATCGCTCGCGGCGTTTTATTTCACGAAGCAGCGCGGCTCGTGACCAGCCCCGCTCGTTTTGGATCTCGTCCATCAGCGTCGAGTCGCTTCGGCGGAACTGATCGGTCTCCGGGTTCCACTTGAACGCCGAGGAGTAGTCGAGTTCGCCGGTTCGCTGGTCGATGCCGCCGATCTCGCCTATCACTTTCGCCCGACGGACGCGCTCGCTGTCCATGCGGGTGAGCGTCTGTATCGAGAGCATGTCCAGCGACTGAACCATCGCCCGAGGAACGTTGATCGGCTCGTTCTCCAGCCGGTTTATCACCGTCTCGATCGAGTCGGCGTGCATCGTCGAGAACGTCGTGTGACCGGTATTCATCGCCTGAAACAGGGTTACGGCCTCCGCTCCGCGAACCTCCCCGACGATGATGTACTCCGGACGGTGTCGGAGCGCGGAGCGCAACAGGTCGTACATGTCGATATTGGCGCCCTCGTGGAGGCGTTCGCGGGTGATCGAGGAGAGCCAGTTGTCGTGGTACAAGGAGAGCTCACGGGTGTCCTCGATGGTGAGCACCTTCGCGCGTGGCGGAATGAACATCGAGACCGCGTTCATCGACGTCGTCTTGCCGGAGGCGGTGCCGCCGGCGAAGATGAGACTCTTGTTGTGTTCGATACAGAGCCAGAAGTACGCCATCTGTTCGACGGAGAAGGTTCCGTGATCAATGAGGTCGATGGGCGTGAACGGGTCCTCGGCGTATTGGCGAATGGTGAACGCGGATCCCCGTGGCGTCACCTCCTCGCCCAGCGCGAGCTCGGCGCGTGACCCGTCCGACAGCGTCGTCTCCACGATGGGGTCGCCGACGGAGATGTGTCGGCCCGCCTGCTGGGCGAGCCGGATGACGTAGTTGTCGAGCTCGTCCTGCTTGAACGAGACGTTCGTCTCGATGTCGGTGTAGGTGTCGTGATAGACGAAAATGGGGAGGTCGTATCCGTCACAGGAGACGTCCTCGATGCGACCGTCATTGAGCAGCGGATCGACCTTGCCGAACCCCCTGAAGTCCCGGTAGAGGTAGTATGAAAGCTTGTGGAACGTGTCCATTCGCACCTCGACGCCGTACTCCTCGAGTACCGTCTCGAGTTCCGCACGGAGGGTCCCCTCGTCGGTGTGGCCGGTCCCGTCGCGGTACAAAAGCGGATCCCTGATGTCCTCGCTGACCCGATCCAGAAGGGATCGCTCGAACTCGTCGAGGGACGGCTCGACGGCGTAGTACCTGTGTTCGCTCTGCTCGTCATTGTAGGTGATGACGACGAAGGCGTACGGCGCGTTGACCCAGTACCGGTCGACCTCCTCCTCGCCGGACGGAACCGAAAACGACGAGAGCGGCCCGTCCTCGCCGGGTCGGAACGGACGGACGTCGACGTTGACCCCGACCAGCAGCTCCCACGTCCGGGAGAGACGGCGCCGAAGCTCCCGTAGGCCCCCGCCATCGTTACCGGTCTCTGCCTCCCCCCTCATCGATGTTACCGCTCGCTATGACCTCCCGCAACTTAAAAGCGCTTCCGTGACGGGTGTCGACGAGCGGTCCGCGGTGGTCGACCGCGGGCGATGGCTCGCCGGGCGGTCGGTCACCGTTCGACGCGCTCGACCGAGAGGAGCACGCCACCCAACGCCAACAGGAGCAGAGTGCCGACGGGGATCGGGATCCCTGGAATGCCGCGCGTCACCACGAGGTAGTTCGCGGCCACGAGGACGACCCCGGCGCCGCCGAGCAGCGCTCCCATCAGCCGGACCGGGTCGATCGGTCCGGCCTCGACGCGCTCCTCGCGGAGGTAGTAGGCGACGGAGAGGACGACGGCGGCGGCGACGAGCACGGCACCGATCGTCCACGCGAGGTAGGCGACGAAGACGAACTCGCCGGTCTGCTGGGCCACCGCCTGACGGATGGAGAGGAACTCGACGCTTCGGCCACCGATCTCGAGGTCGGTGAAGTAGAGGAACTCCGCGAAGACGAACCGAACGTAGAGCACGCCTCCGACGCCCTCCGCCGTCGCATACGTGACGTTCCATGGCACGAGCGCGGCCAGCCACGCCGAGACGACGGCGAGCTCGCCCGCGTACTCCGAACGGACCCAGACCATACGCCGTGCAGATGACCCCGCCACCTAAAAGGACTCATGCGTCGCCGTCGCGGTGATCGAACGCCGAGTGAAACCGTCACGGACGCCAAGTTGATACGTGCCCGACGAGAAGTATCGAACGACATGCGGCGTGACTACTTCGACCTCAGCGTTGAGGGCGTCGACGACGGTGGGTCCCCCGCGGCGCCCCTCGTCCGGATCGACTTTCATGGACCGGAGGGGTTGCTCCGCGAACGGCTTTCGAACGCCGACGGCGAGCTCCTCACCGGGGAGGAGATCGATGTGGCCTTCAGGCTCCGTGAGCCACTCCCCGACGACGGCAGGGAGCCGTCCGTCGAGGGCGTCGTCGGCGTCACCAACCGATACACCGGGGACTTCGTGCTCGAACTCAACGAAACCGCCGACGACGTCTTCGCGTTCATCCGGGCCGCACGACGGCACGGCAAGGCGGGCGACGAAGACGCCCGCTATCGCGTCGAAATCGACATGGACGGCGAGCGGCTCGTGACCTACGAGAAGGAGACGTTCCTCGTGTACGACCACGAGGGGAACCTGCTTCGTGGGCGGAGCCTCATCCCCTCCGGCGTCGAGCTGTGAGGGGCATGGAGCCGTTCGGACGGCGCGCGCGGGGTCGCCGGGAGCGCCGCGGTCCGCGGTCGTGGAACAGGGTCGGTCTTTTAAGCGCCGATCACGAACGACGCCCATGAGCGATTGGACCGACTCGATCGTCGGCGCCCGCATGACCGTCGACCGCGAGTTCAACGACCGGGTGGTGGCCTCGCAGTTCTCCAGCCAGGAGTGGGGGCTGATCATGACCGCGGCGGAGTTCGAGATCGAACACGCGGACGACCCGGAGCGGGCACGCATCGTCGCGGACACGTCGAAGCTTCCGGCGATCATGCCCGAGCTCGAGAACGTGCGCTCGGGGATGGCCGCGATGGGTGGCGCACCCGGCGATGGCGGGTCGAGTGGGGGGTCCGGCGGCGGGATCATCGCCTCGATCAAGAGCGCGCTCGGGCTCGACGACGGGGGATCCGGCGGCGGCCCCGACGACGGGGAGCTCGCGGCGGCCGAGGCGCTCGTTCAGGAGTACGCGGACGAGCTGCAGGCGCACCTCGAGGACGTCGGAAAATGGGAGCAGGTGAGGCTCGCGTACCAGGAGTGAGGCGTCGGCTGGGGACGGCTCACTCCGCGGCGTCGCCGCTGCGGAACAGCGTCAGCTCCTCGGCCTCGTAGATGTTTATCAGCTCGTTCACGAGCTCGTCGTACTCCTCGTCGTCGAGCCGGAGCGCGTCGAGCCGCTCGACCGTCTCCTCGTCGAGGTGGATCTGGGGCATGAGCGATCGTTCGATGGCGACGGGTAAAAAAACGACGGGGGGTTCGCCGTCAACGCGACGCTGGGGCGCTCAGAGCCGCTGAAACCGGTGTCGGACCACGTCGGCGTCGTCGTCCCACTCGAAGTCACCGCCGTGGACGCGCACCATTCGTTGCTTATACGCCTCGAGCGACGGGGATCCCTCGCGGCGGGCGTCCTCGTCAGTCATCTCGCCGAGGGTGTGCTCGGTCACCTCGGTGAGCTCGAAGGTGACGCCGTCGACCTCGAAGGTATCGCCCTCCTGACCGTAGCGGTTGCCACGGTGTAGCTGGGTGACGTCGCCCTCGAGCGCCGCCTGTTTTACGCGCTCGTTCGGGAGCAGATCCGCCGGATCGAACTCGGACATACGCGCCGTTGGTTCTCCACGGGCTTATATACTCGACCCCGTCCACGGTCGGCCCGGCGTCGACCGCACCCCACCCCAGCCTCGCCAGTCGGCCGCCCTCTCCAGTCGCGCGCGCCACGGTTGACGGCGAGCCGGTGGTCGATCCTCGGTCGATCGGGAGTCGTCCCATCATCCAGTGGAGTTTTGTTCGTCGACTCGACGGCGGCCATCGCGTCGCGTGGACGTCCGTCCGGCGACGCCGTCATCGGAGGCAGGCCCACCGAACGTCGACGAGCCGATCGTCCGTCCCGCTGATCGTCGGCGTCGCGAGGTGGTCGTTGGCGTCCACCCCGTGGCTTGCGAGGTGTCGGAGCGCTTCCTCCAGCGTGCGGTCGGAGCGCTCGACGGTCGCGTCACGGACGTAGGGCGCGTCCCGCGGCGACGTGGCGGCGTTCGTCACCTCGATCCGGTCGAGAAGCTCCCCGCCGATCGCCCGCGGCGGCTGGTGGAAGTGCCACCCGTCGACGGTGAGAAAGAGCCATGCGTCGCCGTTGATCGCGTGATACTCGCCGACGACCCGCGTCGGATCGTAGGCGATCATCCGGCTCAGAAGCGTCGTCTTCGTGCGGTAGAGAGCCTCCTTGCGGGCGGAACGGCGGTTGCTTCCAGTCACGTCGCCCCGCTCGTAGGCGGCGGTCGCCTCGTCGGCGAGCCGTTTGGCCACCTTGTTGATCACGTACAGCGATTCGAGCAGATCGTCGGTCGGTTCGAGCGGGTCCACGGTGTGCTCCTCGTTCCCGTCACGAGCGCGACGGGTCGACGTTGAACGCTTTCGGTGGTCGATCGGCATAGACGTTTCGTCACGGAAGGACGCGGCGTCGCCGACGCCGTCGATGTCGAAACGTCGCCGATGACGCCGACGTCGGGGGCGCCGATGAGGTCGGTGCCACGGACACCGATGAGGTCGATGTCGGCGGCGTCGGCGGCGTCCTCAGCCGCCGCGGTTCTGATCGCCCTCGAACGTTCGCGGGTCCGGCGTGATGTCCGCGTACTCCACCGCGCGGACGCCGAGCGTCGCGACCCGCTCGCGGAGGTCGTCGTCGCGGAACGCGCCGTCCTCGAACGCGCCGTGCGAGCGGGGAACCGCGGCTTGGTACGGCAGCACCCACGCGTCGAGCGCCCGGAAGACGGAACGGAGGTGCTCAAGCGCGGTGATCGGGAACGACCCGCCGGCGACGCCGAGTAAGCCGACTGTCGTCCCCTCGAACTCGTCGAACCCGCAGTGGTCGATCGCGTTCTTGAGCACCCCGGAGTACGAGCCGTGGTACATCGGCGTCCCGACGATCACGGCGTCGGCACCACCGAGGACGCTTCGGAGGCGTTCCGCGTCCGGGTGGTCGTCCCGGCTCGGATCGAACGGCGGGAGGTCGTAGTCGCGGAGGTCGAGAAGCGTCGTCTCCGCGCCGCGGCCGGCGGCGGCTTCGAGGGCGACACGCATCGCGGCGCGCGTGTGGCTGTCCTCACGGAGACTCCCGACGAGTCCGACGACGGACGTGTGCTGCATGGTCGTGAAACTTCACAGGGCCACTTAAAAGCGCGGTGGAGTTCGAGGCCATCGAAGCCGCGTTCGAGGGACACGTTTAGTACGTTCCCCGATCAAGGTACTGATAGCATGTCACACACGACGGATCGACGCTGCGGGCCGCCCGACGGAGCGATTCCGCAGGCGGACTGGGAGGAGCCGCCATGGGACCAGCACGGTCTGCGGATCCTCGCCGGGCTTCACGAGGGGACGGTGCGCGGCGCATCGGACCTCCTGTCGCGCGCGACGAGTCCATCGGAGGTCGAAGCGGAACTCCGTGAGGTCCACCTGCCGATGCTCGATTCGGCCGGCTACATCGACTGGGACCCGGAGACCGGCCGGATAGAGAAGGGGCCACGGTTCGAGGAGATCGAACTCGAGATGGAGTGGTCGACGGAGTAGTCAGTCGTCGTCCGCCGCCGCGGCGCCGTCGGAGGCCGCCTCGTTCTCGATGCTCGGCGGATAGGAACCACGGTCGAGCCTCAGGTCCGATCGCGGACGCGCCATACAGGTGAGCGCGTAACGCTCGGCTTCCTCCTCGGTCAGTCCCCGTGCGGCCGGCTGGGTCACCTCTCCGTCGATGATCTCCGCCGAGCACGCGAGACACATGCCGACCCGACAGGAGTACTCCTGGGCTATCCCCTCCTCGATGCAGGGACTCAGGATGGTCTCGGTATCGGACACCTCAATGGTCTCGCCGGTGCCGACGAACTCGACGGTGTACTCGGTCATGGCGCGGACTACCCGCCGATTCCTCAAAAAGGGTTCCCCTCGTTCGCGTCGGCTCGTCGGCGACGGGAAGCGGGCCGGCCTCACCGTCCATCGCAACGACTAATCCCCCGCCGGCCGCTTTCGGAGGTAATGGCCGACAAAGCCACCGCACGGGCCCATCCGATCCAAGGGCTCGTCAAGTACCACGGGATGCGGGACGCGGAGCTCCGATTTCCGTACCACGACAGCATCAGCCTCTGTACCGCGCCCACGGCGACGACGACGACCGTCGAGTGGCAGCCCGACGCGAGCGAGGACGTCTACGTCATCGGCGGCGAGCCGGTCGACGGACGCGCCGCCGAACGGATCGACGCGGTCGTCGACCACGTCCGGGAGCTGGCGGAGTTCGACCGTTCGGTCCGGCTGGAGAGCGAGAACTCCTTTCCCTCGAACATCGGATTCGGCTCCTCCTCGTCGGGGTTCGCGGCCGCGGCGCTCGCGCTCACCGAGGCTGCCGGGCTCGACCTGTCGCTTCCGGAAGTCTCGACGGTCGCCAGACGCGGCTCATCCTCGGCCGCCCGAGCGGTGACCGGCGCGTATTCGTACCTCGAGGCCGGCCTCAACGACGAGGATTGCCGGTCCCGACGCCTCACGGTCGGCGTCGACGAGGACGGCTTCGACCCCGAGGAGGACCTCCGCGTCGTCGCCGCCCACGTCCCGGCGTACAAGGAGACCGAGGAGGCCCACGCCGAGGCCGCCGCGAGCCACATGATGGACGCGCGGGTCGCACACGTCCAGGATCAGCTCGTCGAGATGACCGACGCGCTCCGTGCGGGGTCGTTCGACCGGATCTTCCGGACGGCCGAACACGATTCGCTGTCGCTGACGGCGACGACGATGACCGGCCCCGCCGGCTGGGTCTACTGGCAGCCGGAGACGATCGCGGTGTTCAACGCCGTCCGCGAGCTCCGCGAGGAGGAGGACGTGCCGGTCTACTTCTCGACCGACACCGGCGCGTCGGTTTACGTCAACACGAAACCCGACCACGTCGACGCCGTCCGCTCACGGATCGACGAGATCGGCATCGACACCGACGTCTGGAAGGTCGGCGGCCCCGCCCGGATCCTCGGCGAGGGCGACGCCCTCTTTTGAACGGCCAGGAGCGGCCCGTTACCGTTCCACTCCCATCGATGGGTCACGTCCCGGTGTCGTTCCAGCGTCGTCAACGAGCGTCCTTCCGGCGCCGTCAACACTTATCAACGACGGGGGCATGCCGTGATCGTATGTGCAAGTACTGCAACTGGGCCTTCCACGACGGATGGGACCAGCTTCTCGAGTACGACGAGGTCTACCAGTCCGCCATCGGCGGGGAGACCGAGTCGACGCACGGCTTCCACGAGGATTGGGACGATCTTCAGGCCGAACTCGGACTCTGATCGGCCGCCGGCTCACCGCGCTTGGATCGGAAAGACGTCGGCGGCGACCGAGCCCCCGTCGTCCGCCGCGAGCTCATCGAGTTCGGAGCGGATCCGCCCCTCGTCCAGCTCCTGGCCGATGAACACGAGCCGGGTTCGGCGGTCGTCGTCCGGCCCCCACTCGCCGATCGGGCCGGCCTGAACCGACGGCCCCGCCCGGCTCACCCCGATCACGTCGTCGGTGCCGGCGACGTGGGCCACGCCCTTCGCCCGAATGACGGTACCGTCCCAGTCGTCGAGCCAGTCCGCGAAGGCCTCCGGTTCGAGGGGTGCTTCGGAACGATACACGAACGAGCCGATCCCGTGTGACGCCGCCGCACCTTCGGGATGGTCGTGATCGTGGCCGTGATCGGATGAATGCTCGTCCGCCCGGTCCTCGTCGCCCCCGCTCGCCGCGATCTCCCGTTTCCATCCGGCCGAGCGCTTCGTCGTCTCGAAGTCGAACGAGCCGGTGTCGAGGACGGCGCCCGGGTCGACCACGGAGTAGCTCGTTCGGATCTGTCGCGCCCGCGGCCCGAGCCGTTCGGCGGCCGCCTCGATCCGGCCGAGGACGTCGTCGGGGACCATGTCCGTCTTGTTCAGGACCAACACGTCACAGAACTCGATCCCCTCGACGAGAACGTCCGAGAGCGGTCGCGCCGGATCCGGATCCGCTCCGCCCGGAAGGCTTTCGCCGGCATCGAACTCCTTCCAGAAGCCGTAACAGTCGAGGACCGTCACCATCGTGTCGAGCCGGAAGCGCTTGGTGGGGTCGACGTCCGACTCCTCGGTTCCCTCCGTGAACGCGCGGGCGATCGGGATCGGCTCGGAGATGCCCGACGACTCGACGAGTAGGTAGTCGAATTCCCGCTTCTCGGCGAGCACGGCCGCCTCCGTCAACAGATCGTCCTGCAGCCGGCAGCAGATGCAGCCGTTCGACAGATCGATCACGCCCTCCTCATCGTTCTCGCGGGCGACGAGGTCGGCGTCGACGTTTACCTCGCCCATGTCGTTGAGGATGACCGCGATCCGTCGGTCGCCGGGGTTCTCGAGCAGGTGGTTCACCAGCGTCGTCTTTCCCGCGCCGAGATAGCCGCTCAGGACGGTGACGGGGATTCCGTCGTCGGTCATGTTCATCGGGACGAGTCACTCGAGCGCTATGAAATGATCGATCAATATATAAAACGGCCGGCGGTCGTGAGCCGTTCCACGGTGGACGGGTTCATCCACTCGACCGGGGTGCTGTCGAGCGGCACCGCTCGGCGGTTCCCCCGGCCGGTCGCACGATCCCCCTCACGTGACGTTTCATAAACGATGCCGAGGCCATCCGATATCGATGACCTGACCGATCGTCCCACGACGGGTCGCGGGTGTGTGGCGCTCCGTCGTGTGGTCGGCCGCGCGAAACGGCGTCACCTGTTCGCCCACTCGCTCGTTACTCCTCCCGGGGAAGACCACGGACCGTCAGCGATCGACGACCGCGAGGTCCTCGCGGCTCCCCTTCGGCACGACCGACCGGAGCTCGTCGTGGAGATAGAGCCCGACACCCATCGGAGCCGGCTCGCCGGCGACTTCGTGGGTGACGACGAGGTATCCCCAGTCGCCGTCCCACTCGGGAAGGTCCTGATCCTCGCCCGCCGCGAATCGTGCCGCACGTTCGGGATCAAGCTCGACGACGTTACGCGTCGCCAGCCCGCCGAACCGCTGGACAGCGCGGGTCGTCGGCTTCCAATGCTCCTGCCGGGTTCGGAGGAAGGTCATGCCGATCGCCTCCACCCGGCTCGGGTCGGTCGCCTCGCCGTTGAAGATCCATATCTTGCCGGCCCCCTTCTCCCAGAAGGTGTAGCCGGCGAACGTCTCCGAAGGGATGCCGAACCGTTCGTCCAACCAGTCGAGCACCTCGCGCCTGCTCGCCCGTCCGTCGACCGTTCGATCCGCGGGCGTCTCCGGAAGCCGATCGAACCGCTGGCCGTCATTCGAGGGGTCGCTCATGCGTCCACCTCCTCGCCGCCGACGCGGAGCTTCGCACAGAAGAACCCGCCCGTGTCGTTGTGATGCGGATAGATCCGCTTTGCTCGTCGGACGCTCGGATCGTAGGTCTCTCCGTCCCAGTCGGTAACGCCAGGAGCCGTCCGCACCGGTAGCTCGAACGAAACGAGTTCGCAGTCCTCCTCGGCGAGGACGTGGTCGAGAACCGCCTCGTTCTCCTCCGGAGCGAACGTGCACGTCGAGTAGACGACGACGCCTCCGGGCCGCGCCATCTGTACGGCCCTCGCCAGGATCCCCTTCTGGATCCCGGCGACCGCCGTAACGTGATCGAGCGTCCACTCGTCGAGCGCGTCCGGGTTCTTCCGGCAGGTTCCCTCACACGAACACGGCGCGTCGACGAGCGCACGATCGAACGTGTCGAACGCCAACGGCTTGGTCGAGAAGTTTCTCGCGTCTTGGTTCGTCACGATCGCGTTGGTCACGCCGAGCCGTTCGGTGTTGTGCCGGAGCGCCGACAGCCGACCGAGGTTGTTGTCGTTGGCGACGACGGTGCCCGCGTCGCCCATCGTGGCGGCGATCTGCGTCGTCTTGCTGCCGGGCGCCGCACAGGCGTCCCAGACGTGCTCACCCGGTTGCGGGTCCAACGCGAGCCCCGGGAGGGCGGAGACCTCCTCCTGCCCGTGCGTCCAGCCGTGAAAGTGCGGCCAGTTTCGTCCGGGATGACCGTCGGGAAGCCTGAAGAGCCCGTCGTGCCAGTCGACCGGCTCGTATCGAACGCCCTCCTCGTCGAACGCCGTGGCGACGCGATCGGGCGTGGTGACCGTCGTGTTGACGCGGACGACGGACGGCAACGGCCGTGTGCAGGCGTCGCGAAACGCTTCCGGGTCGTCGACGAGCGGTTCGTACCGCTCAAGCGGATCCATGTATCCCGTATCGCCGCCCGTGATTAGTCGGTTTCGGACGACGACCCGCGTCGAAGCCGTCGGATCGCCATCCTGCCACGCCGTGCGGAGCCAGAGGTATATGTTGGAACGTCGTACGTGCACATATGGCACGAATATCCGTCATCGATGAGGTCCCGTTAACCGACCCGGTTCTCGTGGAGGGATTTCCGGGGGTCGGTTTGGTCGGTAAGATCACCGCCGATCACCTGATCGACGTCCACGGGATGACCCATCATGCCAACGTTCACTGCGAGGGGCTGCCGCGCGTGGCGACGTATGCGGAAGCGGACGGTGCGCTGCGGACGCCGGTCCGTCTCTACGCGGATCCGGAGACCGACCTGATCGCCTTACAGAGCGACGTTCCGGTGAAACCGGCCGCCGCCATCGAGTTCGCCGGCTGTCTGGCGGGGTGGTTCGAGGAGTCGAACGTCCTTCCGCTCTACCTCTCGGGGATCGCACGGGAGCGGGACGCCGCACCGCCCGAGCTGTTCGGCGTGACGACGGGACCGGTGGATCCCCGCGTGCAGGACGTCGGCCTCAACGCGCCACCGGAGTCGGGGCTCGTCTCCGGACCGACGGGCGCGATGCTGGCTGACGCGCTGGAACGGGACGCGTCGGCGGCCGGACTGATCGTCGAGTCGGACCCGCAGTTCCCGGATCCGGAGGCGGCACGCGTGCTGATCACCGAGGGAATCGATCCGATCGCCGGAACGACGACGCCGACGGACGGGCTGGTCGATCAGGCCGAGGAGATTCGGGAGGCGAAGGAGGCGTTCGCCAAGCGAATGCAGCAGGCAGCCGAGGAGAGCTCACAGGCCGAGCCGTTAAAGATGTATCAGTGACTTCTCCCACGACTGAAATCGCGGGCTTTCTCCTCGATTCTGTGTAACCGGCACCGCTCGGGCGAGTTCTCACCCCTCTGACGGTGACCTTGCTCGTCGACTGCGGGCTCGCCTGACTGGCTGTGGCCCCGTCTCAGGATTCGATCTCGAGCTCGTCGAGGATCGGCCGATACTTGAGTTGCACTTCGTCCCACTCGCGATCCGGATCCGAGTCGGCGACGAGACCCACGCCCGCGAACAGTGTTGCCCGCCGTTCCACGGCCACCGCCGAGCGGATCGCGACGGCGAAGGCGCCGTTGCCCGCCGCATCGATCCAGCCGACCGGCGCGGCGTACCAGCCGCGGTCGAACGGCTCCGTGTCGTGAATGGTTTCGAGCGCAAGGTCCGGCGGCAGACCGCCGACGGCCGGCGTCGGATGCAGCGCCTCGACGAGCTCCAGGACGTGTCTGTCGGCGTTGAGCTCGGCCGTGATCGGCGTGTGCAGGTGTTGAACCGTCGCGAGTCGTCGCACCCGCCGGTCACCGCCGGATATCGACGCCGCATAGGGAGCCAACTGGTCACGGATCGTCTCCGCGACGAGGTCGTGCTCGTGGCAGTTCTTCGGGTCCGAGAGCAGCTCCTCGGCCAGCCACTCGTCTTCGGACGGCGTCTCGCCCCGGCCGGTCGTGCCGGCCAGGGCGTCAGTCTCGACGGTTCGCCCGCGAAGCGAGACGAGTCGCTCCGGAGTCGCGCCGAAGAAGATCGAATCGCCGTCGTCCGGCTCGAACCAGTAACGATGACAGTCCGGATACTTCTCCGCGAGGCGCTCAAGCGTCGCAGCCCGGGGAAACGAATCGACGAGATCGGCCTCCATCGCCTGGGCCAGCACGACCTTGCGGAGCTCCCCGTTCCGTATCCGCTCGATCGCCGCCTCGACGCTCGATCGCCACGCCGCACGGCCGGTCGTGCGACGCTTCTCTTCGATGCCCGGACGCGGAGGGCGGGAAGTCCGCGATCCCGCTCCGGCTATCCGATCGCGTTCGTGGTGGAGGCGCCCCTCGACCGTGGAGACGGTTGCGTCCGGATCCGTCGCGTTCACGGTCAACCACGTGCCGTTCTCGGCGAGCGTGACCTGAACGCGCGGCAGGACGAATCGTGCCTCGGGGAACGCCCCCCACGGTCGGCCGGCACACCCTCCCTCGTGAAAGGCGAAACCGCCGAATATCCGCGGTCTCGCGGCCTCCGTCCCGGCGTGGACGTCGCCAGTGTCGAACAACGACTCGGCCGCCGACCGGATCCCGTCGAATCGGTCGGGGCCGTCCGCGACGAGCGTCGCCGCCGCGCCGCCGCCGAGAACGAGCGCGTCATCTGGAGCGCTCCAGCCGGTTCGCGGAGCGGGAAGCAGCTCGAACGCCGCGCCGAACGCCGGCGGCTCGATCCTGATCGTCCGACTGATCAGAGCCGGCGACGACGTCGAGCGCGGGACATCCATCGAAACAGGGTCGGGTCCCCGGACCCTTTACGCTAACTATCGCGGTCACGTGGGCGTTCGTCCGATCCGCGGCCGAGTCTCCCCGAACGTCCACCTAGCTGTACCGTTCCTCGTTCCACGGGTTCGCGGTGTCGCTGTAGCCGCGGCGTTCCCAGTAGCCGAGCCGACGCTCGGTCAGGAACTCGATGCCGTCGACCCACTTCGCCCCCTTATACGCGTACTTGTGTGGAGTGACGACACGGACCGGCCCGCCGTGGTCCGCCGGGAGGTCCTCGCCGTCGTAGCCGTATGCGAGAAGCACGCCCTCGCGGTCGCATTCCGCGAGCGGGAGGTTCGTCGTGTAGCCGTCGGCCGCGTGAAACAGGACGTGTTCCGCGTCATCGTGAACCCCGGCACGGTCGACGATCTCGGCGAAGGGGACGCCCGTGAACGTGCAGTCGAACTTGCTCCACCCCGTCACGCAGTGGAAGTCCTGTCGTTGCGTCGACGAGGGGAGGTCACGGAACTGCTCCAGCGAGAAGGTTAGCGCCTCGCCGACGGCGCCCCACACCTCGAACCGGTACGCTTCCGGGTCGATCGACGGAGTGCCGCTCTTCGAGAGGACCGGGAAGCGTTCGGTATGACGCTGTCCCGGTGGCAGTCGTTCGTCCCCATACCGTTGATACAGATCGGTGATATCGATCACGGACTCGCTCGCGTGCTCCGACATGTCTCGTGGTACGCCGCCACGACACGTATCAGTACCGCTCGGCGGTCCGGCGCGTGGGGTGGTCGTGACGGGGGGACTGCAGGACTCGGGCGTACTGATGTCCACCGGTGGATCGTTCGTGCGTGAAGTTCCCGTCGAGGGACCTCGACTCGACCGTTCTCATTCACACAATCTCGACGCCAAGTTTATATGGTCGATGCCATTACTCCCCGAGAGAGAATGCCTAAAGTCCAGATCACGGTGCCGGAACATCTCGAGATGCAGATCGCGCAGATGGTTGAGGAGGGCGAGTTTCTCAACCGAGAGGAGGCCGTCGAGGAGTTGCTGTCGACCGGCATCAAGGCGTATAAAACGAGCGGACCCCTCGACGACGAGGACGCCGGGGGGTTCGAGGACGAGGGGATGATGGGCCACGAAGACGAGTACGTTTTCTGATCCGATCTTCGGTGGCGATCGCACGTCACCACCGCCAGCGTTCCCGGGGGAGAGTCGTTCGTCGTTTCGTTCCCGGTCGCGCGTGTCGTTCCCGCATGGACCCGCACGCAACGACGCGGCCACGTGTCGTCACCGTCATGGACCCGCACGCAACGACGCGGCCACGTGTCGTCACCGCAACAACCGTTAAATGGCCCACCGCCCGTATCGTGGGTATGCACAAGGACGAACTGTTGGAGCTTCACGAACAGATGGTGACGATCATGGAGTACTTCCGGTCCCAAGAGACGGTCAACGGCTCGCTTTTCGAGCCGTACGACGAGCTCGACGTCGACCCGTCACACGTCCATAAATCCAAAAGCGAGCACAAACACGCGGTGTTCGTGCTGGGCAACGCCCTCGCGAGCGCGATGAGCGAGGACGAGTTCTCCCCCGCGGGCCGAGTCGGGAAACGGATGGAGGAACTCGCCGAGGACGCCGAGAACAAGATCTGAGGTGGACCGGGCGAGACGAGCCGGGTCGTCACCCGCGGATTGATATACGGCCGGCCGTTTCTCCAACCGTATGGTTACGGAGGCGCTGCCGGCCGACGCGGTCCACTTGGCGCTCGCGGCGATCACGCTGGTGGCCGCGCTCGTGGTCGTCCACCGAGTCGACCGACCGGCCGGGTCGTGGGGGCGCCGGCTTCGGTCCCGGCTCCTGCTCGGCGTTCCGTGGGGCACCCTCGTCGCGATCGCGTTCGTGATCGGCGTCTACCTCTTCGTGCAGAGCGGCCTCGAGAACCCCGACCGCCCCGTCGTGATCCCTTTCCGGGGCTGGTCGTACTTCTATCTCGAGGGCGTGATCTGGTCCGGGTTCGCCCACTCAAGCCGGAGCCACATCACCGGCAACCTGCTCTCGACGCTCGTCGCCGGTGCGCTCGCGGAGTACGCGTACGGCCACTTCCCGCGTAAGCGGGGGTCCACGACGTTCGCGTCAGCGACCACGAACCCGTACGTCCGGGCGTTCTGTGTCGTCCCCGGCGCGATCCTGATCTTCGGCGGTGTCTCCTCGCTTTTCGCGCTCGGCCCCGTGATCGGCTTCTCCGGCGTCGTCTTCGCGCTGTGGGGGTTCGCGCTGGTCCACTACCCGATCGGTACCATCGCGGCGCTGACGGGGTCGACGCTCGTGAGTCTCCTCCACTCGACGCTCCGGAGCCCGATCGAGTTCGCGTCGGCGACCTCCTCGTACGGCCCGCCGAGTTGGGCGAACGTCGCGGTGCAGGGACACGCGCTCGGGTTCATCGCCGGCGTGCTCGTCGCCGTCTGGCTGGTTCGGCGACGTCGGAGCGGCCGGGGGAGCTCCCGTGCCGACGCGACGGCGCTCGTCGTGTTCGTGGCGGTGTTGCTGTTCGGGGCCTCGCGTCGGCTCTGGGCGGTGTACTGGTACCTCGGTAACGAACGGTACGAGCTGTATCGGGCGCTGGGGCTGGCGCTGCTCGTGGTGCTGGCACTGATCGTCGCGCTCGCGGTCGCCGGCCGCGACGAGCCGCTTCGGGCGTCGATCCCCGGGCACTCGTCGTCGCCCACGGAGACCGGCGACGGGTTGGACTCGGCCACCCTCCGGGGCGCGATCGCGACCGTTACGCCCGCGGCGATCGGGTTCACGCTCGTGTTGCTCGCGCTTGCCGTCGTCGCGGGTCCCGGGATCCTTCCGAACCTCGTCACCGTCGACGAAGGCGACCTCCCCGGCGACCCGATCGAGGTTGAGGGGTACCAGATCACGTACGCGGAGAACGTCGAGGACCGAATGGTGAACGTGATCGACGTCGGGGCGTTCGGCCGCTCCACGTCGGTGCGGACCTCGGGGGTGATCGTCCAGAACGCCGACAGGCAGATCTGGACGACCGCCGCGTCCCGCGGCACCCTCGCGCATTGGGAGTATCGAGCGGTCGATGTCGGCGGAACCGGCTGGCGGGAGACGGTCTGGGTGCAACGCAGCGGGTGGGTCGCCGCCGACGGCGGCGCAACCTACCGGATCGACCTGATCCACGACGGGCAGCGATCGACGGCGTTCGTGAGCGAGCCGCGGCGGGCCGAGCCGCGAATCGACGGACGAAACGTCACCGTGGCCGCCGTACAGGAGGGATTCGAGCTGCGCGTCGACCACGAGGGGACGAACGAGGCCGCGCCGATCCCGGGGCAAAACGAGACGGTGACGCTACAGGACGTTCGGTTCACGCGGGAGGACCGCGCGATGTACGCCGAGCGGGGCGACACGCGGGTCAGGATCGCCCAGCGGGAACGCTACGAGGGTCGCGAACGGAGCTGATCGAAGTGAATCGGGCGGGCCCAACCGGCCGGAGCGCACCGTCAGCTCCAACTGATCCGATAGACTTCGGTGTCGATCTCCCGGGCGTCGTCCTCGTGGTGGTCGAACTGGGCGTCGATCGAGAGATCGGCCGCAAACGCGTGGGTCACCTCGCCGCCGTTGTCCGCGGCGAACGACTCGACGAACTCGCGGCTCCCGGCGTTGTGGACGGAGTACGAGACGTGGGCGAGCTCGCTCGCGGTTCGGAGAAACCCACGATCCGCGTGTCGGTTGCCGTCCTGAGCGCCGAACGGCGGGTTCATCACGACGGTGACGGGATCCGGAACGGCGAGCGGAGCCGTCGTCGCGTCCGCCTGCAGCCAGTGGACGGGGGCGCTCGCGGCGACGCGTCGTTCGTTCTCGCGGGCGGTGTCGAGCGCCGATCGGTCGATCTCGAGACCGATCACCCGCGCCGGTCCGCGCAGCGCCGCCGCGAGCGTAAACATGCCGGTGCCGGCTCCGAGGTCGACGACGGTTCGTCCGTCGACGTCGCCTTGGAGGTCCGCGAGGTGGACGACGTGTGCGGCCAAGTCCGGCGGAGTCGGGTACTGTTCGAGAGCCGCCCGTGGATCGTCGAATCCCGCGACGACGCCGAGTTTCGTCGCGAGCGAGCGCTTCGAGGCCATCGGCCTATGTCGCGGCGCCCGATCCGTCGGATCGAACGAGGTCGACGCCCTCGCGTTCGGCTCGTTCGGCGAGCGCCGCCAGGGCCGGCTCGACGCGTTCCGGATCCGCGACCTCGTCGATGCGGAGCTCGAGTCGCCCGGCGCCGAGGAAGGCCGCCGCGCGGACGAAGCTCCGGAGCCGGTCCGCCTCCTCCTGGGTCGCGAGGGTGCAATCCTCGGCGAAGCAGGCGTCGACCGAGACCATCGCGGGCTGGTAGCCGCGCCCCGTGAGTGCCGACTTCAGGTCGCGAAGATGGCCCGGCGCCGTGCTCTCGAGGTCGTCGCCGTCGATCACTATCGGCTCCACGCTCGCCGGTCGACAGCCGCTGATGGTCGCCTCGACGCCCGCGGACTCCGTGGTGCTCATGAATGACTATTGTTGTGGGTAATACAAAATCTTTGTGAATACACAACAGTAATTTTTCGAGGGCGGGTCACCCGCCGCGGACGCGTCACTGGGCGCGGTCGTCTCCAGTGTATTTATATATGGTTTCCGACCGACGTTCACTTCTCGTATCCTGTCGGATACGGCGGGACTGATTGGTCCGATCGTCGACGATCTCGGCGACATGATCGCATGAATGCACCCCGATCGACCGTCATATGCCCGTTCGAGTCACCCCGTTCAAGTCGTTATTCCTGTCTTACATTTTTAGAAAAGCTTTAAATACGAATGTGACCAGAAGCCTTATAATGGAACGTCCGAGCAGACAGCGCCAGCAAGAACGGGACGCCGAACAGGTATCGGACGAGGACGCGGTCGAGTGTCCGGAGTGTGAGTCGACCGATATCGTCACCGATGCGGACCAGGAGCTGGTCTGTGAGGACTGCGGGCTGGTGCTGGACGAGCGGACGATAGACCGCGGGCCGGAGTGGCGCGCGTTCAACCACTCCGAGCGGCAGTCGAAGTCCCGCGTCGGCGCGCCGATCACGGAGACGATGCACGACAAGGGGCTAACGACGACGATCGACTGGAAGGACAAGGACGCCTACGGTCGGTCGCTCTCCTCGGAGAAGCGCTCCCAGATGCACCGATTGCGCAAGTGGCAGGAGCGGATCCGAACGAAGGACGCCGGCGAGCGCAACCTCCAGTTCGCGCTCTCGGAGATCGATCGCATGGCGAGCGCGCTCGGCGTCCCGCGATCGGTCCGGGAGGTCGCCTCCGTCATCTATCGACGCGCGCTGAGCGAGGACCTCATCCGCGGCCGATCGATCGAGGGCGTCGCGACCGCCGCGCTCTACGCCGCCTGCCGACAGGAGGGGATTCCCCGCAGCCTCGACGAGGTCGCCGAGGTCTCCCGGGTGCCACAGAAGGAGATCGGCAGAACCTATCGCTACATCTCCCAGGAACTGGGTCTCGAGCTCAAGCCCGTCGATCCCAAACAGTTCGTCCCGCGGTTCGCGTCCTCGCTGGAGCTGAGCGAGGAGGTGCAGTCGAAGGCGACGGAGATCATCGACGTCTCCGCCGAACAGGGGCTGCTCTCCGGAAAGTCGCCGACCGGCTTCGCCGCCGCGGCCATCTACGCCGCCTCGCTGCTCTGTAACGAGAAGAAGACCCAACGCGAGGTCGCCGACGTCGCTCAGGTGACCGAGGTCACCATCCGCAACCGGTATCAAGAGCAGATCGAAGCGATGGGCTTCAGGTGACGTCCTCCCACGAGTAAAGTCGCGGGCTTCCCACGCCTGCTGCGGTGGTTTGGGAGCGTACGTTTACGACCCGACACGCCGATGGGAGTGCCACGTCCCCGTCACTCCTATCTCCTGAAGGACTCGGAGTTCCCTGATTATTTTCCGTCGGTTGTGGCGTCCGAAGGCTTACGTTTCGATGAGGCACACACCGAGTCAACTGCCAGTTTTCGGACGGTCAATCACGATGGGGAACCATCGCAACGACAGGCACTAATACGGTGTTTGGGCGGTCAAAACTTCCGATTGCGGTGTGTGAGAACCGTGCGACGATTCATCCCACGACGACGGTCGTGGGTTCTCTCGCCTCGTCTCTATAACCGGGCGGTCAGCTCGCTTCATACACGACCGCTGCCTCACGATTCCACAGCGCCAGCTCCACGGTCTCGGCTTCGTGATCCGGGTAACGGTCCGTCACCGCCGTCTCGTGTTCCGGCGAGACGATCAGGACCGCGGGGACACCTTCGATGTCCGCGGGGTCGCTCACGCTCTCGACCGTCGCGTCCGTCCGCTCGACGTACCACGGGAGGGGGAGTCGCTCGCCGAAGGCCTCACGGTCCGACGCGTCGGCGATCGGCGGCCGTGCGACCGCCTCCTCGTCCGCGAGGTCGTAGCGCTCCCCGACGTAGACGACTCGCCCGTCCCCGGCGATGAGCGCACCGGCGGCCCGATCGGTCCACAGCGGCTCCAAGTCGCTCGCCGGCTGCCCGTAGTGTGCAAGGTCGTTCGAGGGGTCGTTCGGTCCGTGGACGCCGTCGAGGGCGACGATCCCCGCGCCGGCGACCACCGCGGCGAGCACGAGCAGGGCGGTCGCCGCCCGGGCCGCGTCGTTCCGAGCGACCGCCCGCCGTCCGTATCGGTAGATCCCCGCGAGCGTGACCGCGCCCGGCAGGCTCAACGGAACGAGCGCGTGGACGAGCGTCCACGGCGCCTGCACTTCCGCGACCACCGGATAGCCGATCAGCCCGAGCGCAGCCCAAAAGCCGGTGAACGCGACGAGCGGCCGCGGCTCGGCGATCGCCGGAAGCGACCCGTAGCGGTCGGCGAGGAAGCCGACGATCCCGAGCGCGAGGGCGACCGTCGACGTGGCCGGAAGCGTTCCCGCCGCGTCCGTGACGAACGGGAGGAACTCCGTCCCCTCGCGACCGGCAACGCGGACCGCGAGGAACGACCGCACCGGCTCCCGATACGTCGCGAGGAGGAAGCCGATCGGGTCGCCGGCGACGCCGTATCCGCGCGGCGCGAAGAGGACCCCCCAGACGCCGAGGAAGGCGAAGGTCGCTCGCGCGAGCGGCGTTGCACGCGTACGAAGCCACGTGACGCCCCCATCGACGAGGGCCGACGGGTCGGGGTTCGTCCCCAGCACGCGACGGTGGTCGAAGGTGAGCACGGCCGCCGCGAGGACGAGCACGCCGGTCGCGACGGCGAAGGCGGACGCCGAGAGCGCGACGGCGACCGCGGCGGCCGCGGCGTAGAGCCACCGGTCGCGATCCGTCCGCACCCATCGCGCGGCGAATCCGACCGCGGCGAGGGCCGCTCCCGCCGCGAGGACGTCGCCCCGGAGGAACCGCCCGTAGTAGAACACGAGCGGGGTGAATCCGAGAAGCAGCGCCAGCGCGACCGTCTCGTCGTCGCGAAGACGATCCCGGAAGACGAGCGCGACCGCCGGAAGCAGGCCGGTCAGAACGGCGACGGGAAGCCGCGCGAGGAAGTCGGTCGCCGTCCCGAGACGGAGCACACTCCGGGCGAGATGTGCGACGAGCGGGCCGCCGGCCACCGGCCGATACTCGAAGCTGCCGGTTTCAGCGCTCCGCAGCGCCCAGTAGCCGGTACGCGCCTCGTCCCAGTGAAACGGACGATCGCCGAGCCAGAGCACCCGTCCGGATACCGCGAGGAAGGTAACGATGAGGACGGCCACGGTCACACGGTCCCGGGTCGCTCGCATGTACGCCCGCGGCTTCCGACCGCGCCGTAGTAGGTGTTTCCGTTCCGGGCTCGGACGACACACCCGTTTCGGGTGAACGAAGCCGTCGCGGACCGCGGTAGCGACCGGGCAACGTTTTTATCACTCACCCGAGAATCTCCGAGCGAGATGTACGATGATATCCTCGTTCCGACCGACGGGAGCCCGGCCTCCGACGCGGCGATCGAGCGTGCGATCGATCTGGCGAAGCGATACGACGCGCGTCTTCACGCGCTTTATGTCGTGGACGGTGCCGCTTACTCCACCCTGGAGGCGGGCTCGGAGATCGTGATCGAGGCGCTCCAGTCGGAGGGGGAGGACGCGACCAAACGAGTGGAGGAGGCGGCGGCGGACGCCGGCGTGGAGTGCGTCGCCACCGTCACGACGGGCACCGCGTACCGCTCCATCACCGACTACGTCGGGGACAACGAGATCGACATGGTCGTCATGGGGACCCACGGGCGGACGGGGCTCGACAGGTACCTGCTCGGAAGCGTGACCGAGCGGGTGGTTCGGACGTCGGACGTCCCGGTGTTGACGGTTCGACAGCCACCTGAGAAATGACCGGGGTCATGAGAGCCGAGGACGAGGGCGACGTCGACCCGATACGGATCTACCACAAGGCAGTTGTAGCCGCCCGCGAATAGCCGGGCAATGCGCGACTGGCTCTCCCATCGGGTCGTCTCCTCGCCGAACGACCCGGCGCTCGTGCGTGCGGAGGACGGCGAGACGTGGACGTACGCCCAACTCGACGGTCTCGTCTCCGAGACGGCCGGCCGACTCGCGGCCCGCGGGATCGAGGAGGGCGACCACGTCGGCGTATTGATGCCGGCGTACGTCGGGACCATTGGGTTGGTCCACGCGTCGATGCGGCTCGGCGCGACGTTCGTGCCGTTCGGCGAACGTCTCACCCCGCGGGAGCTCGCCGAACGCGTGGAGCTTGCGGACGTGACGACGCTGATCTGTGCGGAATCCACCGAGGCCGACGCGGTCGCCGCCGCGGGCGACGTCCCGGTGCTCTCCGTCGACGAGCCGACGACGGACGAGGTCGACGCGTTACACGACGTCGACCCCGTTCCGATCGATCTGCCGCAGTGGAGCGACGACGACCGGCTCTGTCTGTTGTTCACGTCCGGAACGACCGGCGACCCGAAGGCCGTCGAGCTCACCGCGGGGAACGTGTTCGCCTCCGCCGTCGCTTCCGGGTTCCGGCTCGGCGTCGATCCGAACGACCGATGGCTCGTCTCGCTCGCGCTCAACCACATGGGCGGGCTCGCGCCCATCTACCGGTCGGCGTTGTACGGCACGACGGTCGTGTTGCGCGAGGGATTCGATCCCGGCGGCGTGGCGGACGACATCGACCGCTACGACGCCACGGGCGTCTCGCTCGTCCCGACCATGCTCCAACGGGCGCTCGACAGCCGCGGGACCCTCTCCGACTCGCTTCGGGTCGTGCTGCTCGGCGGGGCGCCCGCACCCGACGAACTCATCAAGCGCTGCCGCGACTACTCGATTCCCGTCTATCCGACCTACGGCATGACGGAGGCCGCCTCACAGATCGCGACCGCGACGCCGGATCAGGCGAACGACCGGCTCGGAACGGTCGGGCGGCCGTTGTTCGGCACCGACGTCACGGTCGTCGACGAGGGCGGGCCGGTCGAACCCGGTGAGACGGGCGAGTTCGTCGTCTCGGGGCCGACGATCACGCCGGGATACTACGGGGATCCGGACGCGAACGAGGACGCGTTCGGCGAGCATGGGCTCCACACCGGTGACTGCGGCCGGGTCGACGAGAACGGCTACCTCTACGTCCTCAACCGCATCGACGACCGGATCATCACCGGCGGCGAGAACGTCGAGCCGGGGGAGGTCGCCGACGTGTTCCGACGCCACGAGGACGTCGTCGACGTCGCCGTCGTCGGGCTCGAGGACGAGGTGTGGGGCGAGCGGGTCTCGGCGCTCATCGCGGTCGGCGACGAGTGGGGCGGGCCACGTGGGACGAGTGGCTCGGAGAACGAACGATCGGAGTCGGTCGTCGTCGACGGTGCGGAGTCGTCCTCGGCGGAGCCGGCGTCCGCGGAGTCGGCGTCCGCGGAGTCGGCATCCACGGGGCGGTCGGAGTCGATCATCGACGAGTCCGACGTGTTCTCGTTCGCCCGTGATCGGCTCGCGGGCTTCAAGATGCCACGGACGGTCGCGTACGTCGACCGGCTTCCGCGGACGGTCTCCGGAACCGTCGACCGGCAGGCGGTTCAGGAGATCCTGTGGGACCGCGGGTTCGATCCCGAGGATCCCAACGAGGAGTTCGCCGACGCCGGATTCGAGCCGGTCGAGCCCGTCGATCCGGATTCGACGTCGCAGGACACGGGCGAGTCGGACGAGACGGGGGACAAGGACGGGTCGGCCGAGGCAAACGGATCAGACGACTCGGACGAGACGAGGGACAGCGACGAGTCGGACGAACCGGATGAGACGGACGAGACGACCGAGACGGAAGGGCCAATGGAGCCGGAAGAGGCGAACCAAGGGGACGCGGAGTCCGAACGGCCCTTCTCTGATACCGCCGAGGGCAACGACGAGGCCTCGTCCGGCGACGATCCGGCGTCCACCGACGAAGAGGAGGCATAGTTACGGTAGCCCCCAATAAACGTAAAACAAGTGCTTCGTTGTTCCACGAACGTTATGCCGCCACCGTCCACAGTGATGTCATGGAGCTACTCGACGAGGGGATCGTTCCGGAGCACGCCCGGGCGGTAAAAGCCGAGGCGCGTTCGTTCGCAGAGGAGTACATCGAGCCGAACGCGGCGGACTACTTCGAATCAGGCGAGTATCCGTGGGAGATCCTGGAGGCGGGAATGGACGCCGGATTGGTCGCACAGGACATCGGCGAGGAGTACGGCGGGAAGGGATACGATCTCGCTCAGATCCTCGCGATCGCCGAGGAGTTTTACCGGGCCGACGCGGGGATCGCGCTCACCCTCCAGCTCGCCAGCTTCGGCTGTGAGATGGTCGAGACGTACGGCACGGCCGAGCAGAAGGAGGAGTACCTCCGCCCGGTCGCCGAGAACGAGGAGATATCCGGGCTCGCGGTCTCGGAGCCCGAGACCGGCTCCGATCTGGCGGGGATGACGACCGCGGCGGCGCCCGTCGACGGCGGATACGAGCTGTCCGGCGAGAAGTACTGGGTGGGCAACGCGGTCGAGGCTGACTGGCTCACGGTCTACGCGAAGACCGGCGATCGGGACGACCGCTACTCGAACTACACGCTGTTCATCGTCGAGACCGACCGCGATGGCTACGAGGCCGAGCACATCCCCGAGAAGATGGGAATGCGAGCCTCGAAACAGGGCCACATCGTGTTCGACGACTGCTTCGTTCCGGAGGAGAACGTCGTGGGCGCCGAGGGCGGCGGGTTCTACGCGCTCGCGGACTTCTTCAACCACGGCCGCGTCGTCGTCGGCGGGCACGGGCTGGGGCTCGCGGCCGCCGCCATCGAGGAAGCCGAGGCGTTCGTCCACGGAAGAGACGCCTTCGGCCGGACGGTAAACGAGTTCCAGGCCGTCCAGCACTCGCTTGCGGACATGCGGCTCGACTTCGAGTCGGCCCGCGCGCTCAACTGGCGCGCCTGCGAGAAGGTCGCGAACGGCGAGAACCCAGGCTACTGGGCCGCACTCGCGAAGACCCGATCGACGGAGGTCGCCGTCGACTGCGCGGAGCGAGGGATGCAGCTACACGGCGGCCGGTCGATCCTCGCCGACCGACGGATCGCGCGGGTCTACCGTGACTGCCGGATCCCCGTCATCTACGAGGGCGCCAACGAGGTCCAGCGGAACCTGATCTATCGGCAGTCGCGCTGACCGGAGCGTCCCCGTCAGTCACTCCGAGTCGAACAATCCCGTCGAGAGGTATCGCTCCCCGCTGTCCCAGAAGACGGTGACCACGAGCGGCTCGTCGCCCGCGAACGCGCCGGCGTCACGAAGGTCGGCGGCGACCGCCTTCGCGGCGAGGTTCGACGCGCCGGAGGACTGGCCGACGAGGATCCCCTCCTCGCGGGCGAGCCTGCGACACTCCGTCTCGGCGTCCGCGACGTCGGCGACGTGCACCTCGTCGATCAGGTCGACGTCGAGGTTCGGCGATACGAAACCCGGACCCATGCCTTGAAAGCTGTCGCCCGTCGGCGTCTCCCCCGAGAGGACCGCGCTGTCGGCCGGCTCGACGGCGTCGATCCGGAGGTCGGGAAACGGCTCGCGGAGCCGGCGGCCAACCCCCGTGAGCGTCCCGCCGGTGCCGACGCCGGCGACGAGCGCGTCGACCGTCCGCCCGTCGACCTGCTCGAGGACCTCCGCGCCGGTCGTTTCGTAGTGTGCTCGCGGGTTGGCGCGGTTCTCGAACTGTCGGAGCTGGACCATCCCCGCCTCCGCCTCGAGCTCGTCGGCGCGGTCCTTCGCGGCCGAGATGTCCCCATCGACGAGCTCGATGTCGGCGCCGTACGCGCGCATCACCTGTCGACGTTCCGGTGACTTCGAGGCGGGCATCACGAGCGTGACGTCGTACCCCTTTACCGCGCCGACCATCGCCAGCCCGATCCCGGTGTTACCCGAGGTGGGCTCGACGATCCCGTCGCCCGGAGAGAGCTCCCCGCGCTCCTCCGCTGCGTCGACCATATAAAGGGCGGGACGGTCCTTCGCGGAGCCGCCCGGATTGCGCGATTCGATCTTGGCGGCGACGGTCGTCCCCGGCGGCGACTCGACTCGAACGAGCGGCGAGCCGAGCCCCTCCAAGACGTCGTCATCCATCGGTCGGCCGTACGGGGCCACGGGCAAAATGCCCCCGGGCGTCGGCAAAACGGCGTGATCGAGCATCGCGACCCTCAAGCGAGCGGCGAGCCGCGTCGACGACGACGGATAGCCACGCTCTTGTGACCGCCGCACGGAAGGGAACGGTATGGACGACATCGAGATCGACGAGGTCGCGACGCCGGCGCTTTCGGACCCGGTGCTCATCGAGGGGTTGCCCGGCGTGGGACACGTGGGGAAGCTCGCCGCGGAGCACCTGCTCGAGCAGTTCGACGGCGAGCTCGTCCGTCGCGTCTACGCGACGGATTTCCCGCCGCAGGTGAACGTCGACGGGGAGGGGGTCGCCGAGCTGACGTGCGCGGAGTTCCACGCCGTGGAGACCGAAGGAGCGGACCTGCTCGTGTTGACGGGCGATCACCAGGCCGGCACGAACGAGGGACACTATCGGCTCACGTCGGCGTTTCTCGACGTCGCGGAGACGTTCGGCGCGGAGCGGGCCTTCGCGCTCGGCGGCGTTCCCACGGGCGAGCTGGTCGAGGAGTACACCGTCCTCGGCGCGGTGTCGGATTCGGGCCTCGCGGAGGGGCTGGAGGCGGCCGGCGTCGAGTTCCGTCCCGACGAGCCGGCCGGCGGGATCGTCGGCGTCTCCGGACTGGTGCTCGGGCTCGGCGGGCGTCGCGGCTTCGAGGCCGCGTGCCTGATGGGCGAGACGAGCGGCTATCTCGTCGACCCGAAGAGCGCCCGGGCGGTCCTCGAGACGCTCGAAACCCTGCTCGAGTTCGAGGTCGACTACGCCACGCTGGAGGACCGCGCCGAGGAGATGGAGGAGGTCATCGGCAAGATCCGCGAGATGCAGGAGGGGCCGACCGCGGCCGACGACGAACTCCGGTACATCGGGTGAGGCCGTGGCCCGTCGAACCGTCGACGTGCGGCGGGCGCATCGACCCACTGAGCGGTTCGACGGGCGTCGCTCCTCCATCCCCGGTTCGAGGACGGACTGAACGTTCCGGCACTTCGGGCCGTGTCGTCGTTCGTTCCGAGGCCGGCAGAGATAAGCCGCATCGACGATCATCGTTCATGTATGACTCGCGTACGCGTCGCCGGGGTCGGGCTCACTCGCTTCGGACGACACCCCGACCGGACGGGCCGTGACCTCTTCGCGGAGGCCGCGTTGAACGCGTTCGAGGACGCGGACGTGCCGCGTTCGGACGTCGACGCGCTCAACTACGGCAACTTCATCGGGACGCTGACGGAGGGGCAGGGCCACCAGGCCCCGTTGATGGCGGAGGCCGCCGGTCTTCGCTGTCCCGCCACCCGGTACGAGGAGGCATGCGCGTCCGCGGGCGTCGCGGTTCGCGAGGCGGTTCGGACCGTCCGGAGCGGCGAGGCGGACGTGGTCGTCGCCGGCGGCATGGAGCGGATGACCCACGTCGACACCGCTGAGACGACACGCGGGCTGGCCACGGCCGCCGACGACCTCTTCGAGGTCCGGTCGGGCGTGACCTTTCCGGGCGCCTACGCGCTGATGACGCGGGCGTACTTCGAAGCCTTCGGCGGCGACCGAACCGACCTCGCCCACGTCGCCTCGAAGAACCACGCGAACGCGGTCGACAACGAGTACGCACAGTACCGCCGCGAGGTGTCCGTGGCCGACGCGCTGGGCGCGCCGCCGATCGCGACCCCGCTGCACCTCTTTGACGCCTGTCCGATCACCGACGGCGCGAGCACGCTGGTGCTCGTCTCCGAGGAGTACGCCGAATCGAACGAGGTCGACGCGCCGGTCGCGATCACGGGAACCGGTCAGGGAGCCGACGCGCTCGCGCTCGGCGATCGCGAACACCTCGCGCGTACTCCGGCCGCGGAGGACGCGGCTGCGACCGCCTACGACGAGGCTGGAATCGGTCCCGACGACGTCGACGTCGCCGAGGTCCACGACTGTTTCACCATCGCGGAGGTGCTGGCGATCGAGTCGCTCGGGCTCTTCGAGCCCGGCGCGGGGATCGGTGCCGCTCGCGAGGGCGTCACGGCCGCCGACGGCGATCTTCCGGTGAACCTGTCGGGGGGATTGAAGGCGAAGGGACACCCCGTCGGCGCGACGGGCGGGTCACAGATCGCGGAGCTCACTCGGTTGCTTCGCGGTGACCATCCGAACGGCGAGCACGTCGCCGACGCGACGACCGGCGTGGCGCACAACGCGGGCGGCACGGTCGCGAGCGCCGTCGTCCACGTGTTGGAGGTGGCGGAATGACGGGAGCGGACGGCGGCGGCACGGACGGCGGCGGCACGGACGTAAAGACCGGCTTCGACGAATGGCTGGACGCGCTGGAAGCGGGCGAGGGGTACTCGATCGAATGCCCGAACGGCCATCGGTCGCTTCCGCCGAGGCGGGTCTGCCCGCGCTGTGGCTCGACGGATCTCACGGAACGGCCGCTTCCCGACGTCGGCACGGTCGAGACGTTCACCGTCGTCCACGTGCCGACGCCGCGGTTCGCTGACGACGGCCCGTACGTGACCGCCGTCGCCGCGTTCGGCCCGGTCAGGCTCACCGGGGTGTTGCGTGGGATCGAGCCGGCGGACGAGGCGATAGGCCTCGGAACCGAGGTGACCGTCGGCGTGGAGCGTCGCGAGACTGACGGCGAGCGGATCGTCACCTTCCGGCCGGTTTCGGTCCCGCCGGTCTCGGGCGGATCGTCACCCACCGAATAGGCAAAAGCGTCATTTGTGCCTTCCGCGCTTATTAGCCGCCGGAACCTCATGGAGCGGATATGAGACGCGGAACGGTTCCCGTACCCCTCCGAGCTGCCGTCCGAAGCGGTCTGAGCGGAACCGCGGCCGTCGCGGAGCGCGTCGCGTTCTGGGTCGCCGTCGCGTTCCCGGCGGTGTACGTGGGTGCGTATGCGCTGGAGACGGTTTCATCGGTTCCCGACCTCCTGCTCGTATCGGCGTTCCTGATAAACGCACTCGTGTTGGTCGTCGGCCACGCCTACGCCCGGGACGATACGAATGACCGAGAACGAGATCACGGACACGATCACGCACGCGACCACGGACACGAGGACGGATACGGCCACGAACGTGACCACGTTCAGCGGGACACGTCCGGAGGTGTGCGGCCATGAGCGAGGCGATGAACGCCGGCCCCGAGGACGGAGACGGGTCGGCGGACGATCCCGAAACCAGGCTCCGGCGGTACCTCTCGCGCCGGGCGGCGGACGGGGAGTTCTATTTCAAAGGGAAGTTCATCGCCGAGGACGTCGGGCTCACGCCCTCACAGATCGGGACGATCATGGCCCGGCTGCGCGGAAGCGAGACGCCCTTCCACGTCGAACGCTGGTCGTACTCGAACGCGACCACGTGGCGCGTTCGACCGGCGGACGCCGGAGCCGACGGGAACGAAAGCTGATAAGCGAGCGGTCACCGTCGGTCGCCCCCAACGCGTCGGCTTCCGACTCCATCACGCACTTGTTGTCCTCGGGAGTAGGGAGGGTCATGACCGGATCATATCTCCCGTACGCACTCCTGGCGATGGGCGCGTACGCGCTCGTCTCGCCGCTGATGCGCGTCGCCACAACCGGCCCCGACGCCGTTCCGAGCGACGTCGCCGTCGTGATCTCCAACGTCCTGCTCGTGGCCATGGCCACGGGCGTCGTCCTGTACACGGGACAGGGGTTCTCCGGGGCGCTCTCGTCGCCGAAACTGCGTCACGTCCTCGCGGCGGGCGTCTTTCTCGGCATCGGTATCCTCGCGCTCTATCGGTCGCTCGCGTTGGGGCCGGTGAGCGTCGTCACGCCCATCTTCGCGATGTTTCTCGTCTTCTCGTCGCTCATCGGGATCGTCGTGCTCGGCGAGTCGTTCACGCTCCGGAAGGGTCTCGGCATCGTCTTCGCGGTGCTCGCAGTCTATCTCGTCTCGGGAACCTGAGCGGGCCTTACCGACGTTGTGGTCGTTGCCCCTCGTCGGGACACACGACGCGAGCGAAGGGGGTCTTTTAAGAAATTTTTTCCGAGTCGCGTAATATCAGCGTTCCGCCGCCGTATCGTGGGTCGTATCACACACGGACGATGACCGAGACTCCCGACGAGACGAGGGACCGAGACGGGCACCGACCCGACGCCGAAACTGAACGGCAGCGGTTGGACGGCGTCGAAGCGTATCTCGAGTATCACCGCGAGTCGAACCCCTACTACGAGTGGCTCCACCCGGAGGTCCTCACGGTCGAACGAGGGCTCGTTCGGATCCGACAGCCGATCAATGAACGGACGGCACCGCCGGAGGTCGGACCTGCCGATGGGATCAGCGGCGGGATCCTCATGACCCTCGGCGACGCGGCCGGGATGGCGGCGATCATCGCCGAGGCCCTGGAGCCGGTTCCGCTCGCGACCACCGGCATCACCATGTCGTTTCACGACGGGGCCGACGAGCCACACGTCGTACAGGCGGAGGTCGTCGATTTCGGCTCCACGTTGGCGACGGCCCGCATCGAGGTGTTTCCCGAAAGCGACCTCGGTGATCCGTCCCCGCGCGTTCTCGCCTCCGGGGAGGCGACCGCACGACTGTTCGAGTGTCGTGGATGAAGTGACGATCGGACGATCACGTTTGCGTGGACCGCGCGGATCCGGAGACGGCTGCCGCGTGACGTAACTCCTTTTATACCGGCGGGAAAACGGTCACGTCCGTCGTGTCTCGTGTCCCCAACCCGATCCGCCTCGTCGTCCTCTACATCGGCTTTGCGCTCGCCCGTCTCGGTCTGATCGACGGACGCCGGGTGGTTCGCACCACGGATCTGGCGTGGCCCCGGATCGTCACCGGCATCGCCCGCATGTCGAAGAACGCGGTCGACGTGGCGATGGTCGGCGTTGCCGTGGGTACCAGCGCGGTCGCGGGCGTCGGCTTCGCCGGCCCCTTCTGGGGACTCGCGTTCGCGATCGGCGGCGGCGTCGCCGGCGGCACCATCGCGCTCGTCTCCCAGCGATACGGTGCCGGAGCGTTCCGCGAACTGGGCGACGCCGTGCGGGCGAGCACGCTGCTCGTCGTCGTCATCAGCCTGCCCGTCACCGCGGTCTTCTGGACGATCCCCCACGAGCTCATCTCGCTGCTCAGCAGCAACGAGCGCGCGATCGCGCTCGGCGCGGAATACCTCCGGATCGTCGGGCTCGCCGTCCCCCTTGCCGGCTTAAATCTCGTCGGGAGTCGCGTTCTCGTGGGCTGTGATGACGCATACACCGCGATGCAGATCCGCGCCGGCGGCGCGGTCATGAACGTCATCCTCACCGCGTGGCTGGTCCTCGGGTTGGGCTGGGGCGTGACCGGCGCGGCGGTCGGGACGGTGCTTTCGAACCTCGCCGTCACGGCCGCGTTCGCGCTCGGACTCGCGTGGGGACGATTTCCCGCCGTCGGCGAGATGCCGGTCAGGATCGATCCGTTCGGCTCGTATCTGAACCCGGAGATGACCCGCGACCTCGTCGAGATCGGCGTCCCGGTCGGGTTGCGAAACCTCGTCTGGGTGGTCGCGGAGTTCCCGATGCTCGCCATCCTCGACGTCTTCGGCGAGAACACGGTCGCCGCGTTCGTCATCGCCCGCCGGATCTGGGGGATCATGAACACGCCCGGCTGGGGCTTCGGGCTGGCCTCCTCCAGCCTCGTCGGACAGGAGCTCGGCGGCAACGATCCGGCCGAAGCGGAGGCGTACGCCCGCGACATCATCCGCTTTTCCGTGGCCACCTATCTGGTCTCCGCGGCGTTGGTCGCCTTCTTCGCGTCCGACATCGTACGGCTGTTCGCGGAGAGCGCCGACAGTCCGGAGGTCCCGATCGCGGTGAACCTCGTCTATGCCGCCTGCTTCGCCGTGATCCTTCAGGGCGTCTCGGGTGGAGCGGCCGGGCCGCTCGACGCGGCTGGCGACACGAAGGTGCCGTTCGCGAGCCAGTTCCTCGGCATGTTCTGCGTCGCGATCCCGCTCGCGTACGTGGGGGCGACGACGCCGCTCGGCCTGTGGGGACTCTACCTGGCGTTCCTCGCGGAGACGAGCGTGCCCGCCGCGATCAACTACTGGCGGTTCCGCTCGGGGAAGTGGAAGGCGATAAGCGAGGCCTATCGACCGGACGCGGCGACGAGCGACTGAGTCGTTGAATCGACGGCGACGGGTGACCGGCCTGCCGGGGGGTGATGTCGGGCGGCCGGGGCGGCCCGAACGACGATGGGTCCTCAGTATCGGTCGTTACGGCCGAGTATCCAGTAGAGCACGAGCCCGAGGAACGGCGCGAAAAAGACAACGAGGGCCCAGAGGAACGGCGGGTGGGGGCTGTGTTTTTTCGCGTCGCCGTACACCCAGACGATGATGGCGACGTAGACGAGCAACATCACGAGGCCGAACAGCACGCCGATGCCTGCGGCCGTGAGCGGTATCGGGGACATACACGGGGCTGTCGTACGGTGAGTCATATGTTTTCGGGTTCGGACGAGTCGTCGTCCGGGTTCGACACCACGAGCCTGCGGGGAGCCGACGGTGTCGGCGAGGGATCCGACAC
>CAZIFX010000003.1:66428-73553 GCA_964538415.1 uncultured Halobellus sp. | reverse complement strand
CAGGCCGACCCCCACGTGACCTCGCCAGTACATGCAGGGTGGTCGGCGAGCGGCGCCTAAAAGCGCGTCGTCGATTCGGTCGTCCGCAAACGGCGCCTCAAATCGGCGTCGTCGATCCCGCACCGGGCAGCTTGGCTTGGGTCGCCCGAACTCACTCAGGTCCGTCGGCGGACGGGGATCGTTCCGCGCCGCCGTCGGGGGCGACGGCCTTCTCGTGGAGGTGACACCGCGAGACGTGTCGCCCGTCCGTGACGTGTTCGTACGTGTCCGGGACGTCCCGCTCACACGGCGAGCGGAGTTTGGCCAGCGCCCGTTCGGCGTCGTCCCACTCCTCCTCGGAAACGCGGTTTGCCGCCGATCTGACCGGGAGCGGAAGCTCCCCGACCGCGTCCGAACCGAAGACGTCCTCCAGGATCTCCTCGCCGGACCGCCCGACCGCCGAGACGTCACGCTCGTGGACGAGTCCCTTGAACCGACGGATCTCGAGCCACAGGTCGTGAGAGACGTCCAGCTCCGGCGGACGGATGATCTCCGGACAGCGGGTGTTGAACCGGCAACCGCTCGGTGGATCTTTCGGGTCCGGGAGTTCGCCGTCGAGCGGGATCGGATCGAAGGGTTGATCCGGATCCGGATCCGGGATCGCCGAGTACAGCGAACGCGTGTACGGGTGTTGTGGGTTCGAGAGCACCCGACCGGTCGGGCCCTCCTCCACGAGCGTTCCGAGATACATCACCAACACGCGGTCACAGACGTGGTTGATGACGGAGAGGTCGTGGCTGATGAAGAGGCTCGCGAAGCCGTACTCCGCCTTCAGCTCCTCGAGGAGGTTGAGGATCTCCGCCTGTACCGAGACGTCCAGCGCGCTCGTCGGCTCGTCGAACACGATGACGTCCGGGTTCATCGCAAGCGCTCTCGCGATGGCGACGCGCTGGCACTGCCCGCCCGACATCTCCATCGGGAATCGATAGAGATGCTCCCGCTTGAGGTCGACCTTGTGAAGCAGGTCGACGACGGCCTCGCTGAGCTCGCGTCCGCTCATCCCGTCGTGGATGATGAACGACTCCCCGACGATCTCGCGGATCGTCTTGCGTGGGTTGAGCGACGCCCGTGGGTGTTGAAACACCATCTGAAGGTTCTGCCGGACGTCTGCCATCTCGGACCGCGAGAGGTCGGTGAGCTCCGTTCCGCCGAAGGTGATCGTCCCGTCGGTCGCGTCCTCCAAGCCGACGAGCGTGCGAGCCACCGTGCTCTTTCCACACCCCGACTCGCCGACCAGCCCGACGGTCTCTCCGCCCTCGATGCTGAACGAGACGCCATCGACGGCCTTGACGTCGCCGCCGCCGCTTCCAAAGAGCGCGGTCACCCCGCCCGAGGACTCCGAGTAGTACTTCTTGAGGTCGGTGACGTCCACCACGCTCATCGACCATCACCCCGCATCACACGCTCTTCCCCCTGGACGACCGCCTCCGAGATCGCCTCGGGTCGTCGATCCGCCTCGTATCCGTAGAGATGACACCGGACGTTCGATCCGTCGGACTCGTGTATCTCCGGTCGGCTCCCTGCACACGGGGACTGCTCGACGAGCCGGTCGAGCGCGTCCGTCGCTCGCGCGTAGTCGCCGTCGCGTATCGCGTCCACGGCGGTGGAGAGATCCTCATGTGAGGGCGTGGACGTCATCGCCTCGACGTACTCGGCGGGCGTGCGGTTCGCGTCCTGGTTTTGTAAGCTAAAGCGGAGCTGGACGGCGTGGTTCCACTCCTCGTCGCTTATCGTGACCGACTCCGGGTTGATGACGTATCCACATCGCGTTCTGAACCGGCAGCCGCTCGGCGGATCGACCAAGTCGGGAACGACCCCACGGATCGTCGGAAGCTTGCGGTTCGCGTTCCCCAACGTCGGAATCGATCGCATCAGCCGTCGGGTGTACGGATGGTTGGGTGATTTGAAGATCCGGTCCATCGTGCCGGTCTCGACGACGCTTCCGGCGTACATCACGTTCACCCGGTTGCAGGTCTGTGCGACGACGCCGAGGTCGTGTGTGATCAGGATGATCGACGTGCCGAACTCCGCTTTGAGATCGTCGAGCAGCTCCATGATCTGTGCCTGAACGGTGACGTCGAGCGCGGTCGTCGGCTCGTCGGCGATGAGCACCCGCGGCTCACAGGCGAGCGCGAGCGCGATCATCACCCGCTGTTGCATTCCCCCCGAGAGTTGGTGCGGATACTGCTCTAACACGCTTCGAGGCGCCGGAATGCGGACGCTATCGAGCAGGTCGACCGCGCGGTCGAGCGCGGCCTCGCCCGCGAGATCGGCGTTCGTCTCCAACGTCTCGATCAGTTGGCGTTTGATCGTGAACACGGGATTCAGCGACGCCATCGGTTCCTGGAAGATCATCGCGATCTCCGACCCCCGGACGTCCGTCATCTCGCGATCGGACAGCTCCGTGAGCTCCCGACCGTCGTACCTGATGCTGCCACCGGCGATCACTGCACGACGGTCGAGCAGTTTGAGGATGGTTCGGCTCGTCACCGTCTTGCCGCAGCCGGACTCGCCGATGATACCGAGGGTGTCGCCCTCGTAGAGTTCGAAGGTGACGCCTTCGAGCGCCTTGACGGTTCCCTCTTCCGTCTCGAAGTTCACTTGGAGGTCCTCCACCGCGAGAAGCGGCTCCACCGTCATCACGCCTCACCCCGCATTTCGGGATCGAAGATGTCCCGCAACCCGTCGCCGAGCAGGTTCACGGCGAGCACCGTGAACACCAGCGCCAGTCCCGGGAAGATCGCCATCCAGGGGGCGACGCGGATGTACGTCTGTCCCTCGGTGAGCATGAGCCCCCACGACGTACGCGGCGGCTGTACGCCGAGTCCGAGGAACGAAAGCCCCGCCTCCGCGAGGATCGCGTACGCAACGAGGATCGTTCCGGTCACGATCACCGGCGAGAGCGTGTTCGGAAGGATCTCCTTGAAGAGGATCCGTCGCCTGGAGGCGCCGATGAGCCGGGAGGCCTCGACGTACTCCGTTTCTTTGATCGAGAGGACCTCCCCGCGGGTGACCCGTGCGAAGACCGGGATGTATCTGATTCCGACCGCGAGCATGATGTTCACCATGCTCGCGCCGAGGATCGCCACGATCCCGATCGCCAACACGAGCACCGGAAACGCGAAGATCGCGTCCATGATCCGCATGATGACGGCGTCGGTCTTCCCGCCGACGTAGCCGGCGACCAGCCCGGTGGCCACGCCAAGTACGAGGGCTTCGCCGACTGCGATGAACCCGACGGCGATCGAGATCCGTGCGCCGTAGATCGTTCGCGAGAGGATGTCCCGCCCGAAGTGATCGGTCCCGAAGGGATGTGCGAGCGACGGGGGTGCGAGGTTCTGCCCGACGCCCTGGCTTGCCGGGTCGTACGGGGCGATAAGCGGCGCGAAGATCGCGACCGCGATCATCATCCAGATGAAGTAGAGTCCGGCGATCGCGACCTTGTTTCGGCGGAGCTGCCGATACTCCTTCAGCAGGTTCTTCGCGCGCAGTTCGTATCGTCGGCGTATCGGATGTTTGTCGTCGCCGACCGAGATCGGCTCGTCGTGAGCGGTCGCCGTGCCGCCGTTCTCGATGGGTTTGTTTTCGTTTGCCATGTCAGTATTGGATCCGTGGATCGATGAACGCGTAGACGACGTCGACGACGAGGTTTGCAAAGACGAAGGCGAACGCGATCAGTAGCATTAGTCCCTGTACCACGGCATAGTCCCGCTGGAAGATCGCGGTGACGAGCAGGTCGCCGACCCCCGGAAGGTTGAAGACGATTTCGATGAGGATGGACCCGTTCATCAGCCACCCGATCTGTATTCCCATGATCGTGATCACCGGTATCATCGCGTTCCGGAGCGCGTGTGAGTAGATGACGGTCCGCTCTTTCAAACCGCGTGCACGTGCCGCGTCGACGTACTCCTGGCTCAACACGTCGAGCATCGCGGATCGCTGCATGCGGATGACGACGCCCCAGTAGGCGGCACCGAGCGCGAAGCCCGGCAGGATCGTATAATACACCCCGGTGAAGAAGTGATCCGCCACGTTCACGAACCCGAGCGCCGGGAAGATCGGTATCCAGATCGAAAACACCAGGATGAGCAGGATGGCGGTGAAAAACTGCGGCGACGAGAAGGCGAGCAGCGCCAGCACCGTCGCGACGTAGTCTTTCGCCGTGTACTGGTCAACCGCGGAGACCACCCCGACGGGGATCCCGATGAGGATCACGAACACCATCGCGAAGAAGCTGATCTGCAGCGTCACCGGCAGCGCCTGCCAGATCAGGTCGGCAACGGGAGCACCCTGTACCATCGAGGTGCCGAGCCCCTCGGTGAACAGCTGTTGGATCCAGTTGAGATACTGGACGTATATGGGCTCGTGGAGGCCCATCTCCCGCTCCATCGCCTCAACCTGTTGTTGGGTCGCCTCCGGTCCGAGATAGATCTCCGCGGGCGATCCTGGGACGTACGTCATGATGATGAACACGATGATCGACGCGAAGAACATCACCGAGAGGATCTGTGCGACCTGCGACGCGAGAAAGCGTGCGACGTTTCCGCTCATGGGAGCCGCTTCGTCCGTCGTTTCATGAATGATTGATATATGTCTACCATCGGCCGTTCGATCGTCGCTTACGAGAGGGTGATGTCGTCGACGTTGATGTACATCGCGGGGTGTGCGATGAAGCCGTTCACGCCCTCGCGAACGGCGTACGCCCGCTCCTGGGTCGCGAACGTCGCGTAGTTGGCGTACTCCGCCAGCTCCTCCATCAAGTCACGGATCACCTCGCCGCGCGCCGCCTCGTCGAGTTCGGCTCGCTGTGCGTCGATCAGCTCGTCCACGGCAGGGTTGTCCATGTACTGCCGGTTGACCGCGCTTTCCGAGTGAAACATCCGCACGTGCTGGTCGGGGTCGATGTCGCCCACCCACTGCAGGTTGAACATCTCGAACTCGAACGGCGGGCTCGCGGTGTACTCACGGAACGTCGCCCACTCGAGCAGCTCGACGTCGAGGTCGAGGTTCAGCTCCTCGCGAAGCTCCTGTGCGAGCCACTCACCGATGCTACGCCACGGCGAGTCCGTCGTCACGCGCATCGTCACCTCGAATCCGTCGGGGTAGCCGGCCTCTGCGAGCAGGTCGCGGGCCGCCTCGGGGTCGTACTGCTGGCCTCCCTCCCCGGGTTCGCCAGGGTATGCCCAGTCGAACGCGGGCGACATCGGGTAGCCGTTTGGAACGGCGTATCCCTGGAAGACGTCCTCCACGATCCGCTCGCGGTCGATCGCCATGGCGATGGCCCGTCGAACCCGCTGGTCGTCGAACGGCTCCTGATCGAGATTGAAGGCGATGTAGTGGTAGTTGCCGGTCAGCTCCGTCTGGACGTCCACATCGTCCTCGTTTTCCAGTACGGCGAGTTGCGTCGACGGAACCTCCGGCGCGATGTCGACTTCGTCGGAGATGAGCGCGTTCACGAGCGCGTTCTCGTCCTCGATGAGGTGAACCTCGACGGTGTCCACCGCCGGAGCGTCACCCCAGTAGTTCTCGTTGGCCTCGAACGTGAGCTGCTGGCGGGGCACCCAATCGACGAGCTCGAACGGGCCGTTTCCAGCCGCAGCCTCGACGCTGTCACAGTAGTTCGTCTGTCCGTGTTCCTCCGCGACCGTCCGATTCACCGGCAGGCCGGCACGTCCCTGCGGCGTCAAATAAATGAAAAGCGGCGCGTACGGCCGCTCCAGATCGTACCTGACGGTGTGATCGTCTTCTGCCACCACGTCGCTGACGGCGCTCAACTCGTCGGTGTAGAGTCCCGGAAAGTCATCGTCATACAGCCGCTCGAAGCTGTACACCATGTCCTCGGCGGTGAACGGATCGCCGTTGTGCCATTCGACGCCCTCCCGAAGGTTGAAGATCACCGTGTTGTCGTCGGGAACCTCCCAATCTTCCGCGATGACGCCGTGTACCTCGAGGTTGGTGTCCACGTCGACCAACCCGTCAAGCATGTAGGCGGCCGTCCGGTAACAGATGCTGTTCGAACAGCGGTGGTGATCGAGCGTCGTCACCTCGCCGAACAGCTCACCGATGCGGAGGGTGCCGCTGCCTTCGGCTCCGTTCCCGTCGTCCGTCCCCGTCTCTCCGGCCTGTTCAGGATCGACGTCGTCGTCGGCACAGCCGGCCAGCGCGCCCGTCATTCCGGCGGCCGAAAACAGCTTGAGCGTCGTACGGCGGTCGATCCGATCACCCTCGAGATCGGTGAGATCTATGTCTATGTCACTCATACTCGTCTTCGGATCGGGGAAGGAGGTGGAATAAGATTCCTTCTAATATGTTAGGAGAACGGTGCAGAAGGACGTCGCTGGGCCGTTCAGACGTTGAATGGCCGGATCGATCGTGACCGATGGATGTGCGGGCTCGTCGTGGCTCGATCGCCGACCGTCTTTTATGCTCGCTCCGCCAGAGGCGTCACATGAAACAAACGGTACTGCTCATCAGACACGAGGGATGTCCGATATCGGACGTCAGCGCCGAGGTACCGTCGGTTCGTGTGTACAACTTGAGCCGGATGACGGTCGAGGAGACCGAAAAACAGCTGAAGAGCCTCCTCAAGCTCGTCGGAACGGGAACCGAGCTGGAGGCGTTTCTCGAGGGGTTGCGGGCCCACCCCGTCGACACCCACCTAGAGCGGCTCTCGCCCATCCCCTCGGGCATGGGCGAGACGTACGTCTACGTGAAGCCCAACTACACCGACGACCTGCCGAGCGTCGCTCATGCCCTCTCGAAACACGAGTGTTTCCTTCCCACGCAGGCAACCGTCCAGCGGGGACTCGAACGGTGGCCGATATACGTCTCCGATGAGGACGAGATGAACGCGATCATCGACGCGGTGCGTGCGTTCTCGCCGAGCGTCCGCGTCGAGAAAAATCGCGTTCTCGAGGAGATATCGGAGGACTCCCTGGAGAACGAGACCGGCGTCGATCACTACGGGCTGACCTCACGACAGCTCGAGGTCCTCCTGCGTGCCTTCGAGCTGGGGTACTACGACGACGACCGGAGCGTGACGATGTCCGACGTCGGCGACGCCGTCGGGCTCACCTCCGCGACGGT
>CAZIFX010000003.1:0-66328 GCA_964538415.1 uncultured Halobellus sp. | reverse complement strand
GGAGCGTGACGATGTCCGACGTCGGCGACGCCGTCGGGCTCACCTCCGCGACGGTTTGTGAACACCTAAACAACGCCGAGAACAAGATCATCCGTGACGTCGTGCGCGGTGATCTCTGACGACCACGTTGCATACGCGGTGATCTCTGACCGTCACCTCGCGTGCAACGATCCCTGACTCCGTCCGCTCCGATGGGATGGTCGAGTCGCGCCAGTCCACGATGCGCTATTCGACTCGGTACTGTTCGACGGCATCCTCGTCCAGCGCGACGCCCAGTCCGGGGGCGTCGGGGACGTACGTGTAGCCGTCGTCGATCCGGACCGGCTCCTCGAGGATCGACCCCTCCATGAGGCTCGGCCCCTTCACGTCGGAGGGATACGTCGCGTGCGGCTGTGAGGCGGCGAACTGTGCGCCCGCCGCGGTCCCGACGCCGCACTCGACCATCGAGCCGATCGCCAGGGGGAGTTCCGCGCCCGCGGCGATCGCGCCGATCTGCTGGGAGCGATAGAGGCCGCCGGCTTTGTTGATCTTGATGCTGATGATGTCGGCGGCCTGCTCGCGAATCACGTCCACGGCGTCCGTCGGCCCGAACACCGTCTCGTCGGCGAGCACGGGCGTCGTGATCGCTCCGGTCACCCGTGACATGCCGACGAGGTCCGTCTTCGAAACCGGCTGCTCGACGAACAGCAGGTCGCCGTACTCCTCGAGCTCGGTAAAGAAGGGGATCGCCACGTCGACGGTGAACCCTTGGTTGGCGTCGATACGAACCGGAACGTCGTCGCCGACCTCGTCGATGATCCGCTTCGACCGTTCGAGGTCCTCCGCCGGGTCCCCGCCGACCTTGATCTTGATCGAGTTGAATCCCCAGTCATCGACGTACATCCGCGCGTCCGCGACGGCATCGGCCGTGTCCTTGATGCCGATCGACTGGCCGACGGAGATCCGATCACGGTGGCGCCCGCCGAGCAGCGTCGACACCGGAATGCCCAGATCCTTGCCGGTCGCGTCATAACACGCCATGTCGACCGCCGTCTTCGCGAACGGATTACCCTTGATCGCCCGGTCCATCAGCCGGTGTATCGTGCCGATCTGCGACGGATCCTCGCCTTCGAGCGCCGGAGCGATGTGTCCGTCTATCACCGCGGCGACGGTCTCCTGGCTCTCACTGGAAAAGAACGGCGAGGGGCTGGCCTCGCCGATACCCGTGACGCCCGCGTCGGTGTGGAGCTCCACGAGCACGTGGTCCGCCGTGAGCGTCCCGCCGCCCGCAATGTCGAAGTCGATGGCGTACGGAACGCTGATCTTCGTCGTCTCGATCGCTGTGATCTGCATCAACGGATCGATTCGTCATTGATCGCATAAGGATGCCTTCGAGTATATTAGGTCCCTGGGGCGATTCACCGTTCGCTCGCCGGGAAACGACGGATCGGCCGAAAGAGGGGCGTCGGGCGGACTACTCTCGACGGTCGGCACGCTCGGCGGCGATGGCGTCCACGTAGTACGAGACGCAGTCGTCGATGAGCGTTCGACCCGCCCGTCGAGACGACTGCGTCTGATCCCCGATCACGCCGTTTGCGGTGACGGCGCCGAGTCCGTCCTCGATCAGCGTCTCACCGTCGACCTCGCCGACGAACCCGCGTTCGAACCGGTCCGACCGCACGAGTTTGCGATCCGATTCGAGCACGAAGGAGGTCTCCGCCGCACCCGCGTGAGCGCCGGCGGATTCGGCGTCGACGCCGTGTTTCTCCATCGCGCCATATCTGACTTCGAGGAACTCCTCGCGTGATCCGGCCTTGAACACGTGCATGTCGTGTTCGGCGTCGAGTTCGCGGGTGATCCGTGCGAGCGTCTCCCCGTTTCCGCCGTGGGTGTTGACGAACGCGACGTGTTCGAATCCGTGGTGCTCGAAGCTCCGACAGTAGTCGGCGATGACGTCGGCGAACGTCTCCGGGCTGAGCGAGACCGTCCCCGGAAACGCGAGGTGGTGATCGGAGATCCCCGGCCGGACGGTCGGCCCGGCGAAACAGCCGAGGTCGTCGGCGATCCGTTCGACGAGCGCGCCCGCACGGAGCGTGTCGACGCTCATCGGCAGCGCCGGCCCGTGTTGCTCGACGCTTCCGGTCCCCACCACGACGGTCGTGACGCCGTCGTCGATCGTTTCGCCCACCTCCAGCCAGGTCATGTCCTCGAGTTTCATGTACGGCCGTCCGGGCGTCGTTCATCCGCTTCGTGTCGGTCGTCCGCTTCGTGTCGGTCGTTCGCTTCGTGTCGGTCGTCCGCTTGGCCGTCTTTCATCCGTGTCCGGGCGTCGTTAGTGCTATATGTGTTCATAAATGTCGCTCCGATAGTCGCGCAGGAACTTGTACTTCCAGCGTGCGTCGGCGACCGCGCCGACGTCGAGGGTCGTGTTGAGGATTCCGGTCTCCCCACGCGGGAGCATTTCGACGATCTCGCCGGTCGGGTCCACGACGTGGCTCCGTCCCGTGAACTCGACGACCGTCTCGCGGTTCTCGGTGCGGTCGCCGACGTACCGTGAGCGCTCCGTTCCGGTCTTATTCGCCAACGCCACGTACGTGTTATTGACGTACGCACAGACGCGGCTTCGGAGAGTCAACATCTCGCCGGTCGGTGAGTTGTAGATGATGACGATCACGTCGGCGCCTTTAAGAGCAAGTTCGCGGAATGCTTCGGGGTAGTTCCCGTCCTGACAGATCAGAATTCCGATCGTCGCCAGATCCGTCTCGAAGACGGGGAGTTCCGTTCCCGGGCTGAATATCTCTCGTTCCTCGATCAGCGAGTCGAACGTGTGGACGTGCAACGGGAGGTGCGCCTTTCGGTACGTGCCGACGACGTCCCCGTGTGGGTCAAGCAGGACGGCGGAGTTATAACAGACGCCCGCCGCGTCGCCGCGCTCGGCGAGGCCGGCGATCACGTACATGTCGTGTTCGGCCGCGATCGCGCCGAAAGCCTCGGTAGTGGGCCCGGGTATCGGCTCCGCGAGGTCCTTGAACGCCTCGCCGGCGGCGTAGCCGGTGGTCGCGAGTTCGGGGAGGACGGCGAGGTCGGCCCCCGCGGCTCCCGCCTCCTCCAGCCGGCTCACGCACCGGCCGACGTTCCGATCTTTATCGCCAAGCTCGGTCTCGTGTTGTATGACTGCGATATCCATGCTTCCGACCCCGTCCCTACTGTGGAGTCATAGGAGGGAACTCGGGATCGACGGATAAGCGTTCTTCCCAATATGTTAGACTCGGCAAAAGTGATCGGTTTCGCACGACCCGATCGTCCACAGTCGCGAGGGTGTCGCCCAGGAGCCCCAGCCCAGGCTTGCCGGCGTTGAGTACGTCGACCGCGAACGATGCTTAAATGGACACTATCGGGCGTGGAGGTCGTCGTCGTCGGGTCCCGCGTTTCGAAGACTGGCGTGGGGGTACATCTCCTTCTCTGCACGCGGGACCACTCCCAGCGCTCGTGGTCGATCGTGGACCCGCCCCGACTCGTAGCCTTTTTACGCGCGCTGGGGATATGAGGAGATACTATGGCTGACGACAAGGCTCGAAGCACCGGCAGTGCGGGCCGATTCGGCGCCCGTTACGGTCGCGTCGCTCGCAAGCGCGTTCGGGAGATCGAGGAGGACATGCGCAGCGCGACCGTCGACGGCGACGACGTGAAACGCGTCGGCACCGGCATTTGGGTCAACGAGGAGACGGGCGAGACGTTCACCGGCGGAGCCTACCGGCCCGAGACGCCGGGAGGGCGAACCGTCCGCCGCTCCATCCGCGCCGCCCTCTCGGACGAGGAATAGATGAGCTACAAGTGCTCCCGCTGTAAGCGCGACGTCACCCTCGACGAGTACGGCGGCGTGCGCTGTCCGTACTGCGGCCACCGCGTCCTGTTGAAGGAACGCGGCGGCGGGATCAAGGAGGTCGACGTCGAATAACGCGCGGGGGACCGCGCCGCCACCGTGAGCACCGACGTCACCACCCCGCCACCGTGAGCACCGACGCACCTGTCCGCGAGCACGACGCCGCCCTCCGCTTTTCGTACCCCGACGAGCCGCGGGCTCGTGCCGTCGCCGATGCGCTCGCTCCCGAGGTCGGCGAGATCGATGACGCACGCTCGTCCGCGACGGTCGACCGCGACGGGGAGACGGTTCTCGTTCGCGTCGCCGCCGACGACCTCGTCGCGTTGCGCGCCGGAATCAACAGCTGGTCCCGGCTCGTCGAGGTCGCCGAACGCGTCTCCACGGCTGCCGGACCGTCCTCCGCGGGCGCCTCGTCAGCCTCCGGGGACGATCCGCCGTCTGCCGAGAACGATCCACCGTCCGCCGAGGTCGACTCGTCGTCCGCCGAGGTCGACTCGTCGTCCGCCGCGAATGCCTCCCGTAAAACGGACGAGGATCCATGAGAGAGCGCCTCTAACCGAAGATCCACCGCTCGTCGGAGAAGTCGGGGGTTTTTCCGTCCGGGCAACCACCCTCCGTGTATGCAAGGCAATATGCCGCCGGAGGCACAGGAGAAGATCGAGGAACTGCAGGAGCTTCAGGAGACCGCACAGCAGGTCGCCCAGCAGAAGGAGCAGTCACAGACCGCGCTCAACGAGTCGAAGACGGCGCTCGACGCGCTGGAGGGCGTCGACGAGGACGCCGAGATGTACCGCGAGATCGGCGAGATCCTCGTCGCGACCGACTACGAGTCCGCCCACGACGACCTCGAGAACAAGGTCGACTCCCTCGAGGTTCGCGTCGAGCAGCTGAAAAAGCAGGAGGAGCGCGTCCAGGAGCAGTTCGAGAGCCTCCAGAGCGAACTCCAGCAGATGCTTCAGGGTGGCGCCGGCGGCGGTCCGATGGGACCAGGCGGCCCGGGTGCCGGCGGCGAGTAAATGACGCGAGACGCGTCGAGCGACGAGTCGACCGACGGTTCGAGCCGGACGGGAGCCGACGAGCCGTCGGACGAGGAGGTCGTCCGGACCGCCGCGGAGGCGGCCGAGGGCGTCGTCTTCTCGCATTATAACGGCTCGACGGTGGCCGACCTCGACGTGACGGTGACCTTCGAGGAAGGCGTCCTCGACGTCGACGTCTACCTGAACGTCCCCGAACCGGACGACGACGCGGGCGACCGACCCGATCCCGACGCGGTCGCCCGCGAGGCGGCCGAGACGGCCGGTGAGGCCGTCGACGAGCTGTTCGAGGAGTCGTCCGCCTGAGCGCCGAACCGAGCACCATCCTTTTCGTCCGACGCCCATTCGTCGGCCAACTAACGCGCCCGTCCGCCGGCTAACGCGCTCGTCCGCCAGCGGATGTGCTCCTCACGGTCCCGTCGTCGTCGGCCGGTGTATCGGTCCGGTCAGGGATTCTCCCGCGAGGCCACCTGTTCGTCGTACGCAGCCGCGCCGGCGATCAGGAAGCCGATGATGGCGGTGACGACGGCGACGCTGCCGATCGCCACCACGGCCAGCGAGAACAGCGCGCTCGGAAGCACCCTGGCCGAGGTGAGAAGCGAGACCGCAGTCACGAAGCTGATCAGCGCGAGGAGCCGGCCGAGGCGACCCCGGTCGAACGAGCCGTTATCGGACATGCTTTCTCAGTTCGTTGAGCACGCCGGTGTAGTCGTCCTCCCGGGCCGCGTTTCCGAGCGAGTGGATCGATTGACAGACCCACATCCCTGCGGTGAAGTTCAACAGCGCGACGAACGAGACCAACCCAGCCTGAGAGTCCACCGTCACCCCGATCAGGATCGCGGCCGTCAACGAGATGGCCATGCCGAGATGGGTGACGAGCGAGCGGGTGCCGAAGTGGTCCAACGAAGCAACGAGTCCTGCCATGACATTCTTTACCATCTCCAAGGGCATAGAACGTTCGCCGGGGCGGCTGGGAATCCGTCGAGTCGAGCCGAATGATCGCCGACGGGCGGAAGGTTGACCCCGATCGCCCGCCATGCGGCATGACAGCATGCATGACGAGATCGTGGTGCCGACCGACGGAAGCGCGGGGATCACGGAGGCGATCGACCAAGCGTGTTCCCTCGCGGACCTCTCGGGCACGCGGATCCATGACGCTGTTCGTCGTCGGCGAGGGGATCGCGGGCGCGGACGAGTGGGACGTCGTCGTCGAGCACGAGGAGGCACGCGGCGAGGAGGCGGTCGAGGCCGTGGAGGCGGCCGGCGCCGAGCGCGGGATCCCGGTCGAGAAACACCTCCGACGCGGCAGCCCGCACGAGGAGATACTCGACGCCGCGGACGACTACGACGCCGCGGACGACTACGACGCGGACCTCATCGTGATGGGCACCCACGAACGGACCGGTCCGGGCCGCTTTCCGGCCGCCGGCTCCGTCGCCGGGCGAGTCGTCCGATACAGCGAGGTTCCGGTGTTGACCGCCCGGACCCACGGGGAGAGCCGACGGACCGGCTGACCTCACTCCTCGAGCAGTTGCCGAGCGATCGTGTTTCGGAGGACCTCGCTCGTCCCCTCGTAGAGCTCCGAGAGCTTCGCATCCCGATAGAACCGCTCGGCCGGGAAGTCAGTCGTGTAGCCGTAGCCGCCGTGGATCTGGATCCCCTCGTTGGCGACCTCCCGGGAGATCTCCGAGGCGTACAGCTTCGCCTGTGCGGCCTCCTTGATGAACTGCTCGTCGCGCTCCTTCAGGTCGGCCGCCTTGTGCATGAGCAGCGTCGCCGCCTGCACTTTCGTGTCCATGTCCGCGAGCTTGTGTTGGATCGCCTGAAAGTCGGAGATCGGCCCGCCGAACTGCTCGCGCTCCTGTGCATACTCGGTCGCGGCCTCCAGGGCGGCGCGAGCGATGCCGACTGAACGCGCCGCGATGGTGATCCGCCCGCCGTTGAGCGTCTTCAACGCCTGCACGAAGCCGTCACCCTCCTCGCCGAGCAGCCGGGTAGCCGGCAGCCACAGGTCGTCGAAGCGCAGCTCCGCGGTCGGACAGCCCTTGTCACCCAATTTCTGTTCGGTCCCCTCGACGACGAAGCCGTCGTCGACTTCGGGCCGAACGACGAACGCGGAGATCCCCTTCCGGCCCGCGTCGGGGTCCGTCTTCGCGAAGACGATCACGGTGTCGGCGACGGAGCCGTTCGACGTCCAGAGCTTTCCGCCCGAGAGGACGTAGCCGTCGCCGTCGCGCTCGGCGGCTGGGGTGCGCTCGGTGGCCAGGGTGTGCTCGGTGGCCGAGCTACGCTCGGCGGTCGTCGTCATCGCGGTGACGTCCGAGCCCGCAGCCGCCTCCGAGAGAGCGAACGCGCCGACGTCGTCGCCCTCGTTCAACGGCGTGAGATAGGTTTCCTTCTGGCGTTCGTCGCCGAAGGCGTACACCATGTTGCCCGCGAGCGAGGTGTGGGCGGCGACGATCGTCCCGAGTCCGCCCGAGCCGCGGGCGATCTCCGCCAGCGCGAGCGCGTACGCGTGGTGATCCACACCCGCGCCGCCGTACTCCTCCGGGAAGGGCATTCCCATGAGCCCGAGGTCGGCCATCTCGTCGATCAGGTCCGCGGGGAACTCGTCCGTCTCGTCGATCCCGGCCGCGCGGGGCACGACCTCCTCGTCGACGAACGTCGCGACCGTGTCACGGATCGTCCGTTGCTCGGCCGTGAGCGTGAACTCCATGGAGGGTCCCTCCCGCCGGTCGGCCTTATCGGTTTCCACACGATCGACCACACACGAGTCGTTTTGGGGGCGACGGAACCACGGAGTCCGGCAGTTTTCCGACGAGCGGCGGGACCACGGCCCGTTCACGGCGGGAACGCCGTGTGCATCCGTCCCGCGAGGCTTTTTTATGGTCCGTGGCGTAAGAACCCATATCCGAATGAGCGGACGAGCACATGGCGCCGCCGAGCCGGACCTCGATTGGTGTCACGAGGCGGTCCAGGGGGTGTCCCGGACCTTCGCGTTGACCGTCGACGTGTTGGACGAGCCGATGGCCTCGCAGATCTGTCTGGGGTATCTCCTCTGTCGCGTCGCGGACACCGTCGAGGACGCCGGACACATCCCTCCCGATGCACAGAGCGACGTCCTGCGGACGTACATGCGTGCGATCGACCCCGACGAGGACGTCGACATCCGCCGCTTCCGCACCGAGGTCGACGAGTGGCTCCCCGCACCCGAGGCGCGCAACGACGACTGGCGGGTCGTCGCCGAGGCGCCGACGATCGTCGCGACCTTCGAGGAGCTGGATGCCGAGGCACAGGCCGCCATCGTCCCGCCCGTGGTCGAGATGGTCGACGGGATGGCGATGTTCGTCGACCGGCACGCCGACGAGGGGGGACTCCGTATCGACGACCGCGACGAGCTGGAGCAGTACTGCTATTACGCCGCCGGAACGGTCGGCAACCTGATAACGAACCTGCTGACGCGAGGGGATCTCACGGAGGAGCGCGCGGAGCGGCTGCGCGGCACCGCCGAGGAGTTCGGTCTCCTCTTACAACTCGTCAACGTCTCGAAGGACGTCTACGACGACTACACCGAGGAGAACAACGTCTACCTGCCCGCGGAGTGGCTGGCGGCCGAGGGCGTCGACCAGGAGGATATCATCGCGCCCGAGAACCGCGAGTCGTCCGCACGGGTCGTCGACCGCACCGCGGACCACGCCCGATCCTTCCTCGACGATGCGCAGGCGTACTTGGAGACGATGCCGCTCTCGAACGGCAACACGCTCGCGGCGTGGTCGGTTCCGTACCTGCTCGCGGTCGGCACGCTTCGCGAACTGCGGTCGCGGCCGGAGGACGCGCTTACCGAGGCCGGCGTGAAGATCTCCAGACAGGAGGTGTTCGCCGTGATGTCCGTCGCCGGCGAGGCCAGCCGCGACTCGCTCGCGGAGCTCCGGGAGACGATATCGCGGACGCCGTTCCACCGTGCGATCGAGCCCGCGGACTGACGGAACGCAACGCTCAAACCGGCCACGCCGGATTCCGAAGCATGCACGAACCCGGCCCGCCACGCACGACGACCGTCGGCGACTCGGTCGAGCTGGCTCCCCGATCGCCGGATCCCACCGGAACCTACGAGTGGATCCTGACGGCCGCTCCGGCCGACAGCGGCGCGGAGGCGGGTGCGACACCCGCCACGGACGAGGGTGAAACGGCCGCCACGGACGAGGGTGGGCCGGTCCTTCGAGCGGGCGAGAACTCTCGGGAGGATCATCCCGTCGTCCACCTCCGTCCGGACGTCCCCGGCGAGTACGTCCTCGAACTCGACGCGCCCGACGGAACCCACCGCCAGCGGGTTCGAGCCTTCCCTGACGAACGCGTTCGGACGACGATCCGGGTGCCGGCGGCCGACCTTCCGCTGCCCGACGACGAGGTCGAGGACGTCTCCGTGATGGCGGCGTTCAACGAGCGTCTGCTGGCACGCGACCGACCGGAGCGCCGGGGCGACGACTGGGCGTGGGAGACGCGTCTGTCGCCGGGGCGACACCGATTCAGCTTCGTCGCCAACGACGACCTGATCGCCAACCCTCACGGGGCGGTCCACGAGGTCGAGGGGGCGGGCCGGCCGCACTGCTGGCTGGACGCGTGCGTCGAGGACGACGCCGTCCGTCTGACGGCGACCGTCGGGCTGCCGCCGGATCCTGCTTCCGTGGACGCGACGGCCGCGGGTGAGGGGTCCGGTGGAGCATCCGCCGCCGGCGACGTGACGTTCCTCGTCGACGACCGCGACGCCGGCCCGGAGACGGTCACGGAGCTGGAAGCGTGCACCGCGGGTGACGAGTTGGTCGTCCCGCGTTCGATGCTCCCCGAAGACGGCGACGGACTCCGGATCCACGCCGTCCCGCACGCCGAGCGTCTCGGCGCGGCGGAGACGGTGCGGATCGAACGCGCTCCGGACGGAGCGACGGACTCCGTCGGCGCCACCGCCGGCCCGTCCGTCGACTCGATCGCCGACCCGTCCGTCGACGCCACTGCAGCCGACCTCGTCGCCGTCGATCCGCACACGAGACCGGAGTGGGCCGAGTCGCCGACGATATACGAGGTGTACGTTCGGTCGTTCGCCGGCGACACGCTTCCGACCACGTTCACGGAGATCGAACGACGCATCCCCTACGTCGAGAGCCTCGGCGTCGACGTCCTCTGGCTCACGCCCGTGCTCGCCTCGCCGACCGAACACGGCTACCACGTCACCGACTTCTTCGAGACCGCCGCGGACCTCGGCACGCGCGGGGAGTTCGAGTCGCTGGTCGACGCCTGCCACGGAGCGGGGATCCGGGTCGTCTTCGACCTCGTGATCAACCACACCTCGCGGGATCACCCGTGCTTCCAGATGCACTCAGCAGGCGTCGACGCCTACCGCGACCACTACCGTCGCGCGTCCGGCGAGTTCGACGTCACCGACACCGACTGGGCCGAGTTGGGGCCCGGCGACATGCCGGAGTACTACTTCAACTGGCGGCGCATCCCCAACCTGAACTTCGACGCTCCCGAGGTGCGCTCGTGGTTGCTCGACGTCGTCGACGAGTGGGCCGCCGTCGTCGACGGCTTCCGGTGTGACGTGGCGTGGGGGATCCCGCACGGCTTCTGGAAGGCGGTCGCCGACCGCACCCCCGACGACTTCCTGCTGTTGGACGAGACGATCCCCCACGACCCGTTCTACGGCGAGGGGGAGTTCGGGTTCCACTACGACACCTCGCTGTATCACGCGCTGAAGGCCGTGGGCGCGGGCGAAGCGCCCGCCGACCACGTCGCCGACGCGCTCGATCGAGCCACCTGGATCGGCTTCGAGCCGGGCGGATTCGACCAGATGCGCTACGTCGAGAACCACGACGAGGACCGATACCTCGCCGAGTACGGCGAGCCCGCCCAGCGTGCGGCCGCCGCGGTGACGTTCACGCTCCCGGGTGCACCGATGATCTACGCGGGACAGGAGCGCGGCAACGAGACGTACCGTGGGCCCGTTCGGTGGCACGACGGCGACAACGCGCTCACCGACTACTACCGCGCCCTCGCCGCGCTGCGGGGCGCCGAACCGTTGCTCCGGGAGGGATCGGTCTCGTTCGACGGCGCGGCCGCGGACGTGACGATCGCCGCCGGCGACGCCGACCGCGTGGTCTCGTACACGCGGGAGACGACGAACGAAGCTGACGCCCCGAGCGAGGACGACGGGTCCGGCGGCGACGTGAGCGAGGACGCGGAACACGGCGGGTCCGACGCGCTTCTCGTCGTCGTCAACTTCGACGACGAACCCGCCACGGTCGGCCTTCCGACCGCGTTCGCCGGCGCGAGCGACCGTTTCGCCGGCGTCGATCCGCACGACGGACGGCTGGAAGTCGAGACGGTCGCGGTCCTCTCCCGGCAGTGACTCGCACACCTATTTAACCCCGGGAACGCACCGTTTCGCCAATGGACGAACGGACGCTCACCGACCTTCTCCGTCGTTTCGGGCTCTCCGAGAAGGAGGTCGCCACTTATCTCACCGTTCTCGAACACGGCGAGGCGAAAGCCAGCACGGTCGCCGAGGACGCGGGCGTCTCGAAACGCTACGTCTACAGCGTCAGTGAGTCGCTTGCCGACCGCGGCTTCGTCGAGGTGAACGACCATGCCGTGCCCACGACGATCCGCGCCAATCCGCCCGAGGAGGTCATAGAGCGGCTTCGAGGGGACGTCGAGTCGATCCGCCCCGGGCTCACCGAGCGCTACTCCCGCGCCGAGCGCCGTACCGAGCAGTTCGAGGTGGTCAAATCCCGCGCGACGGTGCTCAAACGGATCCGGTCGCTGGTCGCGAACGCGGAACGGGAGGTGATCCTCTCGATTCCGGCGGCCCACCTCCCCGATCTCCGTGACGCGCTCGCGGACGCGGTCGACAGAGGGGTGCTCGTGCTTCTCATCGTCTCGGACGCCGGCTCGACCCCCGACGTCGCGGGCATCGCGAGCGTCGCCCGCTCGTGGAGCGCCGGCATGCCCACCCTGCTCACCGTCGACTCGGCGGTCGGCGTGGTCGCGCCGCCGGAGATGGTCCGCCGGGCCGACTCCGACCGGCAGGCGATCGTCTTCGCACAGGAGCAGCTCGCCCCCGTCATCTCCGGCTCCTTTCTCGGCAACTACTGGCCGGCGGCCGAGGAGGTCGCCATCGCCGACCCCGAGCCGTTGCCGGCGGAGTACGACGACTTCCGGAAGGCGGTCCTCCAGACGACGCTGCATCTCCGTGCCGGAACGCCCCTTCGGGCGACCGTCGGTGGCCGGATCGCCGACGACGATGCACCCGTCGAACTGACCGGCGAGGTCGTCGACGTCGACCAAGGGATGGTCGAGCCCGCGAGCAACGAGTTCCCGGTCCAGCACTCGCTCGTCGTCGAGACCGAGGACGGGCGGGTCTCCGTCGGCGGCCCAGGCGCGTTCGTCGAGGACGTGGAGGCCGACCTCGTCCGACTGGAAGCCCTCTGAAACGTCCCTTTCACCGCCCGCGAGAGGTGATTCCTACCACGTGAGTCCCTCGTAAACGATGCCCTCCCGCCGATCGATGATCCGACGCCCGTCGACGACCACCGGCTCGACCATCGCGTCGAACTCGTCGTCGAGCGCGGCGAACTCGTCCCAGTCCGTGACGACCGCGGCGGCAGCCGCGCCCTCGAGTGCGCTCGCTGCGTCGGACGCGTACTCGACGTCGGGGAATCGCTCGCGCATCGTCTCGATCGCGACCGGATCGTACCCGACGACCGTCGCGCCCCGCTCGATCAGCCCCTCGATCACGGGGATCGCCCGCGAGTTGCGGACGTCGTCGGTGCCCGGCTTGAACGCCAACCCGAGCACGGCGACCCGCCGTCCCTCGACGTCCACGTGTTCGTCGAGCAGCGCCAACAGCCGCTCGGGCTGGGCGTCGTTCACCTCGACGGTCGCGCGCAACAGCGGCGGGTCGTAGTCCACCTTCCGGGCGGCTGCCCGGATGGCGTCGACGTCCTTGGGGAAACAACTTCCCCCCCAGCCGATCCCCGAACGCAGGAACTGCTCGCCGATCCGGTCGTCGAGCCCGACCGCCTCCATCACCTCGTAGGCGTCCAGCCCGAACTCCTTACAGACGTTGCCGAGGTCGTTCGCCAGCGAGATCTTCGCCGCGAGCGCCGCGTTGTTGGCGTACTTGATCATCATCGCCGTCTCGGGGTCGGTCCGGACGACCGGACTCCCGGACGACTCGATCAGCGGGGCGTACAGTTCATCCAGCGTCGTCAGTGCTCGGTCGGACTCGGTACCGAAGACGATCTTGTCGGGGTCGGTGAAATCCGCGACGGCGGTTCCCTCCCTGAGAAACTCCGGATTCGTCGCGAACTCGACGTCGCCCGCGTCTCCGGCTCCCGCCTCGGAGCCGACATCGAGCCCGGCTCGAAGCGCGTCCCGGACCGGTTCGAGATCGGGTGGGGTAACCGTCGATTTCACCACGACGAGATGGCCGTCGGTCGACGGCGACCCGGCGAGCGCCTCGCCGACGGATCGGGCCGCGGCCGAAAGCGCCGTGACGTCGATCGAGCCGTCCGGCTGCGAGGGCGTCCCGATCGCGAGGAAGGTCACGTCCGCGTCCGCGAGGTCGGCATACGAGGTCGTCGCGCGCAGCCGTTCGCCGACGTGTGCCGTGAGCAACTCGTCGAGTCCGGGCTCATACAGCGGCGCGCGACCGTCGTTCAGGCTCTCGACGACCGCCTCGTCGATGTCGACCGCGGTGACGTCGTGACCGAGGTCGGCGAGACACGCCGCGAGCGTCGTCCCGACGTAGCCGCTACCGACGACGTTGATATCCATGCGCGGACACATGCCACCGCAGACCTAAACGGCTGGGGTCGCGTCCTACCTCACGACGACGGGGCTGTCACGACCGACGGGCTCCGTGAACCGTCGCTGAGACGCCCGAGGTGGTCGATACCGAAAAAGCGAAGACCGACGATTCCGAACATCGTCGATCGCCCCTCCACCCGTGACTCGAAAGGACCCCGAGACGACCGTGACACACGACGGGACGTCCCCCGAGGCGACCGTGGCGCATGAGGGAGGGTCCCCCGAGACGCTTCCGGGGGGTTCACCGCAGGCCGAATCGGATGCGACCGCAACCGTTTCGCGAATCCCCGACGTCCCGACGCTCCGGCACCGCGACGACGTCGACGGTTGCGGCTGCGTCAGGTGTCAGCGCGTCGACTACGACGTCGCTCGGCGGTCGGCCGCGGACGCCGTCGTCCGGAGCGTCGGCATCGTGCGGCGTCATCCCTCGTTGCTGCTCGCGTTCCTGGTCGTCGGGATCGTCGCGATCGCGCTCGACCGCACGGTCGGTGCCGTCCCGGCCGCGGTCGTGGGTTTTCTCGGCGTCGTGTTCGGTCGCGGCTACGTCGGGCTCGTCGCCGCCGAAACCGCCCGTTCCGATCGCGCCGACCATCCCGACCGCTCCGACCATCCCGATCGCGCCGGCCGACTTGACCGCTCCGGGAGCCTCGAATCCGTCTCGACGGACGGGACGCGGTCAGCCGACGCCGGGACGACGCTCGGTCGGCTCCGGCGCGTCGCGGTCGTCACGCGGCGTCTTCCGGCGACGCTGGTCGGCGGGGCGTTTCTCACCGCCGCGCTCATCTGCATCGTGGTGGTTGCCACCGCCGTCGCGTCGCCCGCGACGAGCAGCGTGTTCACCACGCTCGGACTCGCCGAGTTCACGTCACCGGCGGACGTCGCGCTTCTCGTCTGTACGGTGGCGGTCCTCCTTGCCGTCCTCGTCAAGAGCTGTTTCCTGCCCGAAGCGTGTTTCGTCGGCGGGTACGGTCCCCTGGAGGGATTGCGTGCGAGCTGGCGACTCACCGCCGTCCACCGTGGGAAGGCGATCGCTCTCACCGGCGGACTCCTCGCGCTGTTCGCCGTGACCGCCCTGCTCGACGCTCGCTTCGGCGACCCGTCGCGACCGGTCGTTCTCTCGGTCACCCTTCGGGGGACGACCGTTCCCCTTCGGTCGCTCGGCCTCTCGACGGCCGGACCGGTCCGGCTGCTGTTCGATGTCGTCCTCTCCACGGTCTATTACGCCGTCTTCGCGCACGCCTATCTCGGCGCGCTCTTCGAAGACGGGATGAAGTGATCGGAAGCGGTGAGGGCCGGGCGGGGACGGGTCGGCGGGAAGCCGACGGAACAGGTAGGGAACGGCTCGATGGGAATCGGAACGTCACGGCCGACGCCGCAGCCTTATATTCGACCCCGGCGTCTTTCGGAACCCATGAAGAAAGCTGCCGACGACGCCCACGTCGAACGGCGCGAGTACGATCCGAACGCGAACCATTCGTTCCCCGACGAGCGGCTGAACGCCGTGCTCGAACGGATCAGGTCTGACCCGGAGATCACGACCTACCTTGAGGCACAGAACGTGAACGCCGTCACCCGGAAGGGATACAACGACCACGGGACGAAACACATCGAGATCGTTCGCGACCGGGCGCTCAGGCTCTACGAGCTGTTGAAACGCGGCGACGTCGAGTTCAACGGCGCCCTCCAGCAGACCCTCGACGAGGCGGACGAACCCGTGATCATCGCGCTCGCCGCGACGCTTCACGACGTCGGCCACGTCGTCCATCGCGACGACCACTCCTACTACTCGATTCCCATCGCCGCCGACGTGCTCGACCGGTTCCTGCCCGAGTTCTACGACGTCCCCGAGCAGGTCCGCGTCAAGGCGGAAGTGCTTCACGCGATCCTCTGTCATCACACCGAGGAACAGCCGCTCACGCGCGAGGCGGGCGTGATCCGTATCGCGGACGGGCTCGACATGGAGCGCGGCCGCTCGCGCGTCCCCTACGAGAAGGGCGGACGCGGGATCAACACCATCTCCTCGCAGGCGATCGAGCGCGTCGAACTCCGCGAGGGCGAGGACGCGGCCGTCCTCGTCGAGATCACGATGAACAACGCCGCCGGCGTCTACCAGGTCGACTCGCTGTTGAAAGCGAAGATCGCGGACTCGACGCTCGAGGAGGACGTCCACATCGTCGCGATCAACAGCAAGGAGAACGGCGACTCGCTCGTCGAACGGATCGAACTCTGACGGACTCGATGTCTCGGGGTCGCTGATCGAGAGGTCGACCTCGAGGTGATCTTCGGGATACGTCGCGTACTCGTCACAGCAGTCGCAGTTCGGCGAGTCGTGTTGAACCGCGTTGCTGACGGGAAGCGTCTCGTCGACGGCCGGTTCCACACGGCTCGCGTCGCCCCCGAGACATACGGCAAAGCTCCGGTGGTCACGTGCTTGCCAATTCGGTGAGCGAAATTCCGATAAGTAACCGTCTCCCCATACGAACGTATGAGTCGATCGATCGGAGTCCACGGGATGAGCTGTGAAGGGTGTGAAGCGGCCGTCAGGGACGCGCTTCTTGAACTCCCCGGCGTCACGGCCGCCTCGGCGGACAGGAACGCGAACGCGGCAACCGTCGAAGGAACGGCGGAGCTGGACGACCTGATCGCCGCCGTCGAAGACGCCGGATACGATGCCTCGACGAACCCCGAGTGAACGCGGTCACGCGCGAAGTGAACTGAACGAAGCCGTTCGCGCGGCATGAACCGGGTTCGACGGTTCCCGTCGACCCGTGAATCCACCGCGCTGCTTGCAACCTTAGGGTACGATCCGCTCGAACACGCACGTCGCCGCTCACGACGTCGCTCGCGCCGGCAGAAACGGGCTCCGGCGGAGTCGAATCACGGTCGCTCCCGTTCGCTCGCCATGCTCGCTCACGTTCGGTTCGCCACAGGAGTGGGCTCGGGCGGAGTCGAACCACCGATCTCAGCCTTGTAAAGGCCGCGTCATAACCAACTAGACCACGAGCCCTCACCCCACCGAACCCGCCGCGAGCGAAAAAGGGTTTCCTTCCGCGCCGCGAATCGGAACCGTGACCCGCCGTCCACTCGTGCTCTTCGGCCTCGCCGTCGGGCTCCTCCTCGCAGTCGCCCTCTACATGCATCCCGCCCTGCTGATCGCGGGGTACGACACGACGACCGTCGAAGCCGTCGACGGCGACACCGACGAGTCGCTCGCGACCGCCGAGGTTCGCGTGGCCGATGGCTTTCTCAAACGCTACGTCGGCCTCTCCGCGACCGAGGAGCTCGGCCCGAACGAGGGCATGCTGTTCGTCCACGACGAGCCGGGCGAGTACGGCTACGTCATGCGCGACATGGCCTTCGCCATCGACATCGTCTTCGTCGACGCCGACGGCACGGTGACGACGATCCACGAGGCCGAACCGGAGTCCCGACCGCTCACGACGTACGAGGGGCAAGGAAAGTACGTCCTCGAGGTGCCGAAGGGCTGGAGCGCCGACAACGACGTCGAGCCTGGCGATCGGATCGTCTTCGAGCTGCCGTGACTCGGATCGCCGTCCACCCTCGTTGAAGCGCGTCTCTTCGAACGACATCACCGGCCGCTGATCGAGCCGACGTCAAGTCGAGAAGCACGTCCGACCCGCGTCCCGACGCTATGTGACGGGCCGAATCGACGTCCGCCTCGTCGGTTGCTAACCGGAGACGTTGACGACCTGTTTACCGACGTTCTCGCCCGAGAACAGCCCGAGGAACGCGTCCGGTGCGTTCTCCAATCCGTCGACGACGGTCTCGCGGTGCCTCAGATCCCCCGAAGCGACCCACGCACCGAGTCGCTCGCTCGCCTTCCCGAATCGAGCCGCGAAATCACTGACGAGCAGCCCCTGAACCGTCACGCGGGGTGCGATGAGCTGCGGGAGCTTTCGTGGCCCCGTCGGGACTTCCTCGTCGTTGTAGTGAGCGATCTGACCGCAGACGGCGACTCGTGCGTCCACGTTCAGCGCCGGAAACACCGCGTCAGTGATGGGCCCTCCGACGTTGTCGAAGTAGACGTCGACGCCGTCGGGCGCGGCATCCTCCAGTGCGTCTCGGTACTCGTCCGTTCGTTTGTAGTTGATCCCGGCGTCGAAGCCGAGGTCATCGGTGAGCCACGCGACCTTCTCGTCGGAGCCGGCGAAACCGACGACGCGACACCCGTTCATCTTCGCGATCTGGCCGACGACGGAGCCGACCGCACCGGCGGCACCCGACACCACGACGGTCTCGCCGGGTTTGGGCTCGCCGACCTCCAGCAACCCGAAGTACGCCGTCCGACCGGGCATCCCGAGCACGCCGAGATACGCGGGGAGGTCGGCGACGTCGAGGTTGACGGATGAGACGTCGCCGGCGTCGAGACGGCTGTAGTCCGCCCACGTGCCGTTTCCGGTCACGAGATCGCCGACCTCGTAGGCGTCACTCCCGCTTTCCACGACCTCGCCGACGATGCCTCCGTTCATCGGCTCGCCGAGTTCCCACGGTTCCGCGTACGACTCCGCGTCCCGCATCCGGCCCCGCATGTACGGGTCGACCGAAAGGTATCGCACCCGCACGAGGAGCTCGCCGTGCCGTGGCTCCCGGATCTCGCTTTCACGGAGCTCGAAGCAACTCGCGTCCGGCTCCCCGGCCGGCCGCTTCGCCAGCACCCACTCTCGATTTGACTCTTGCACACGTCATCGTTCCCGCTCGGATCCAAGAAGGTGTTGGCACCTACGGGCTCGACGCCGCACGTGTCACCACTCGGGTGAGGTTCGTCGCCCGTAGAGGATTTCAACGGGGCTCCCTGCCGTGGCCCGGGTCTTCGACGGGCGACGAAACCCTTTCGGCGCTCGGCGGTCTCCCCTCGCGTATGACCGGGACCCTCCATCGCGTCGCCTGGAACCTCCGACGGCGGTGGCGGCGTGTCTTCGCGCTCCTCGTGGTCGGCACCGGCGTCCTCGCTCCCTTCGTGACGGGAGTCTGGTGGACGCTGCCGCTCGTCTGGTTCCTCGGGCTCTTCATCCTCCTCCCCCTGTTTCACACCCTCGCGAAACCGGTCCCCGAAAACGACGGGGGCGAGGACGGCCGCCGAACCGGTGACCCCGCGCTCGACGCCCTCCGCGAGCGATACGCCCGCGGCGAGATCGACGAGGCGGAGTTCGAACGGAAGCTCGACCGACTTCTGGAGACGGAGGACGCGGCGCCCGCGCCCCGCGACGGCGACGTAACCGATCGCATGCGCGAGAACGTCCGTCGGGAGATCGAACGGATCCGGGAGTGATCGGTCCCGAGCGTGGCCGACTCCGGGACCGACCGATTCTTGAGCGCTCGGGACGGACGTGTCGGTAATGGACGGACCGCTGTGGACGGACGCACACGCGCCGACGCTCTCCGAGATCCGCCAAACGGAGGCACGCGAGCGACTGTGGCGTGCGGTCGACGAGCCGATGAACCTCGTCGTGCAGGGGCCACCGGGCGTCGGCAAGACCGCCGCGACGCGGGCGCTCGCTCGCGAGTCACACGCCGACCCCGAAAACGACCTGATCGAGATCAACGTCGCCGACTTCTTCGGCCGGACGAAAAAGGAGATCCGGACCGACCCGCGCTTCGAGGGGTTCCTCGCCGGCCGAAGCCGAATGGCCAAACGCGACATGATAAACCGCGTGCTCACGGAGTCGGCCGCCTACGCACCCATGTCGGGCACGTATAAGACGATCGTGCTCGACAACGCGGAGGCGATCCGCGAGGACTTCCAGCAGGCGCTCCGCCGCGTGATGGAGAAACACCACCGCACGACCCAGTTCGTGCTCACCACCCGACAGCCCTCGAAGCTCATCGCGCCGATCCGCTCGCGCTGTTTCCCCGTGCAGGTCCGGGCGCCGACGACCGACGAGACGATCGACGTGCTGGAGACGATCTGTGCCCGCGAGGACGTCGAGTACGACGACGACGGGCTGGAGTTCGTCGCCAGCGCTGCCGGCGGCGACCTCCGGGAGGCGATCCTCTCGGCGCAGGCGACCGCGATCGAGGGCGACGCGATCACGATGACGACGGCCTACGAGACGCTCGGCGGCGTCGGCGACGACGACGCGATCCGCGAGGCGCTGGCGGCCGCCAAGGCGGGGGAGTTAAACGACGCGCGGAAGACGCTCGACGACCTGCTCGATGCGGGGTATGAAGGACCCGACCTGCTGCGGGAGGTCCTCCGCGTCGCGCGGGCCGGTGCGGAATACGGCGGCGACGACCTCGCGCGGCTCCACAAGCTCGCCGGCGAGGCCGACCTCGACCTCTCGGAGGGACTCGACGACCGGATCCACCTCACCCATCTGCTCGCGTCGTGGGCGGCCGGGCGAACCGAACTGCGGGCGTCGATCCGCGACCCGACGGAGGCCTGATCATGGGACGCGATCCCCCGCTCTCGTACGTGCTCCCGTTTCCGGTCGTCGCCGAGGCGTGGCGACTCGCGCTCGTTCCGGGGCTCGCCGCGGCCGTGACGCTCCCCCTTTTGCCGCCGGTCGGCGTCGCGCTCGTCGCGTTGACGCTCGGCGTCCTCTGGTTTCACCGCGATCCCGATCGGGCCACGCCGGATCGGGGAATCGTCTCGCCGGCCGACGGCACGGTCTCGGTCATTCGCACCGAGGGGGATCGGCTCCGGGTCGGCGTCTTCATGAACGTCACCGACGTCCACGTCAACCGCGCGCCGCTCTCCGGGACGGTCCGGGAGGTCCGTCACCGGCCCGGCGCTAACCGTCCCGCATTTAAAAAGGAGTCGGAGCGCAACGAGCAGGTCGTCATCGACTGTGACGAGTACGAACTGTTGGTCATCGCCGGCTGGTTTGCTCGCCGGATCCATCCGTCCGTCGAGGCCGGTGACGTCCTCGACCGGGGCGAGCGCGTCGGTCACGTTTCCTTCGGTTCGCGCGCGGACGTGGTGTTGCCGGCGGACGTCGACCGCGAGGACCTGCTCGTCCACGAGGGCGACGCGGTCCGTGCGGGCGAGACGATCATCGCTGAGCGGCCGGGCGAGTGACTTTCCGTCCGACGGAGCGGGTCGGTCGGGAGTAGAATTATGCGAGGGCCGGTCGACGATGAACGCGTATGTCCGAAGAAACCGTACACGAGTCCAAAAGCTCCCGCAGCAGACAAGCGATCGCGACCTACTTCCGACGGATCTCCGACGCGCTCCGGCGTGGCGAGCCGGTTCCGGTCGACGAGACGGGCACGGTGGCGGTCGATCCCGGCGCCGAGCCCGATCTGGCGGTCGACGTCGAGCGCAACGACGACGGCACGGTCAGCATGGCCGTCGAGATGGAGTGGCCCGAGGAGGAGGGCTCCGTCGACACGGACGCGCTCACCAGCAAGGCGACCTTCGAGCTGTACGAGGACGCCGAGGACAAGTGGCGCTGGCGGCTCCGGCACCGCAACGGAAACATCATCTCCGACGGCAGCGAGGGCTACGCCTCGAAACAGAAGGCGAAGCAGGGTCTCGAGAGCGTCAAGGAGAACGCACCGGGCGCCCACGTCGTCGATCAGTCGAAGGAGGAGGAGCCGCCCGAGGAGGGAGGCAGCGCCGCCGTCGCCGAGCTGTTCGCGGACGCGGAGGGGAAGTGGCGCTGGCGGCTCGTCCACGACAACGGAAACATCATCGCCGACGGCAGCCAAGGATACTCCTCGAAGCAGAAGGCGAAACAGGGGCTCGACAGCGTGAGGAAGAACGCGCCGGGCGCGCCGGTCGAGGACGTCGAGGAGTAGGACCGGCCGCGAAGCTGCTCTCGTCGCGTTCCGGCGAACGTCCCCCGCTTCGCGCCGTTTAACACTGCGGACGGCCTCGCCTTTCGCATGACGAACGCACTGGAGGTGGAGAACCTTCAGAAGAGCTACGACGACGTCGACGCCCTGAGGGGCGTGTCGCTCACGGTCCCCGAGGGTTCCTTCTTCGGGCTGCTCGGCCCGAACGGGGCCGGCAAGACGACCTTCATCAACACCCTCGTCGGGCTCGTCAGGGCCTCCGGTGGCGACGCACGCGTCTTCGGCCATCACGTCGAGGACGACTACCGCGAGGCCCGCGATCGTATCGGACTCGCCCCTCAGGAGTTCAACGTCGACCGCTTTTTCCCCATCCACGAGGTGTTGGAGCACAAGGCCGGCTACCACGGCATCCCGGCGGACGTCGCGGCCGAACGTGCGGACCGGGCGTTAAAACAGGTCGGGATCCACGACAAGCGCGACACCCGCTTCGACTGGCTCTCGGGCGGGATGAAGCGCCGGTTCATGCTTGCACGGGCGCTCGTCACCGAGCCCGACCTGCTCATCCTCGACGAGCCCTCCGCCGGCGTCGACGTCCAGCTTCGGCGTGACCTGTGGGAGCTGGTCACTGACCTCAACGAATCGGGGACGACCATCCTCCTCACCACCCACTACATCGAGGAGGCCGAGCGGCTCTGTGACGAGGTGGCCATCCTCGATTCGGGCCGCGTCCTCACCGTCGCCTCCCCCGAGGAGCTGATGGACCGCGGTACCGACCGCGTCGTGGTGAAGCTGCGCGACGCGCCGACCACCGTCCACGACCTCCCCGCGGTCGACGCGGACGACCGCGTCGAGACGGTCGAGCTCGACGGAAACCGCCTCGTCGTCACCGCCAGACAGGGCGGCCTCGTCGCGCCCGATCTCGTCCGCGAACTCGACCACGGCGGCTACGGCATCCTCGACCTCGAGATCAAACGGACCTCCCTGGAGGAGGTGTTCGTCGAGATGACCCGCCACGAGGAGGGCGGGCCGGCGGACGGGGACGCGACCGATGGGACCGAAACGGACCGGAACGAGGCCGACGCCGTGGCCGACGGGGGCGACGTCGTCGGTGAACCCGACGTGATTCGCGGAACGCGCGACGACGACGCCGCGGATACGCCCGGAGGCGACCGATGAGCAACGACGCCGACATGCTCGATCTCACCGGCTTCCTGACGCTCACGCGGCGGGAGGTGCTCCGCTTCCTGCGACGGCCGACGAACACCTTCGCGCCGCCGCTCATCACGAACGTTCTCTACTTCTCGGTGTTCGGCGTCATCCTCGGTGAACGAGTGGGGACGATCACCGGCGTCCCGTACATCCTCTTCATCCTGCCGGGGCTCATCGTGTTGGGTGCGGTGTCGAACAGCTTCGAGAACGCCTCCTTTTCGATCTTCCACGGCCGGTGGAACGAGTACATCCACGAGGTGCTCACCTCGCCGCTGTCGTACGCGGGCATGGTGTGGGCATACGTTCTGTCGGCGGCGACCCGCGGGCTGCTCGTCGGCGCGCTCATCGCCGTCCTCGGCTGGGGGATCATCTCCGGGCTCTATCAGCCCGTCCCCCTCGAGGAGCCGCTGTACCTCGTCGCGTTCCTGCTCGTGATCACGCTTCTGTTCGCGAGCCTCGGCGTCGTCGGCGGGCTCTTCGCGAACGACTTCGACGACCTCACCGTGATGAACCAGTTCATCCTCCGGCCGCTCGTCTTCTTCGGCGCGGTCTTCTACTCGCTCGAGGACCTCACACCCCTGCTGCGTGACGTCTCGCTTTTCAACCCGATGGTGTACATGGTGAACGGCGTGCGGTACGGCTTCCTCGGGGTCGCCGAGGTCGACCCGCGTCTGTCGCTTGCGGTGCTGTCCGTGATGACGGCGGTCGTCGTCGCCATCGACGTCGCGCTCTTCCGGCGAGGCTACGGGTTGACGGACTGACGAGGATCCCGGTGGCCCTCGACCGCCGTCGACGTGAGGGGACCCGCGTCGACGACGTGCGCGGATCCGATCGGACCGCTTATTCGGCATCCCTCACTACCTCATGCCGACATGGACGCGCTCCACGCCAAGTACCCGTTCTTCGAGGCCGCCCGCACCGCGGTCGCGGAGGCGTCGGTCTCGCTGCCGGAGCTGGTCGCGGCCGACGCGCCCGCCGTCGAGCGGGCGCGCGAGCGTGTCGAGCGGGCGCTGTTGGAGGGGACCGTCGAGTCCGAGTCGGGCCCGTTCGAGCTCGGGGGATCCGGCTCCGCCTACGACGTGCAGGCCGAGCTGCTCTCGTACCCGATCGCGCGGATCCTCGTCTCCCTGCTCGACTCCGAACCCGCCATCGACAAGTACGCGGCCGCGGAGGCGGCAACCGCCGTCGACCGGTTCCGGGCCGACTTCGAGTCGGATGACGAGTTCCGGTCGGTGGCGACCCCGACCGTGGACCTCGAGGACGTCCTCGCGGAGTTCGACCTCGCCGGGGCGGTTCGGCCGGCGGCTTCACGCCCCGGCGGAGCCGGGAGGGGTGCACGCGGTGGCCGCGACCCCGACCGCTACCGCATGGACGTCGGCGCTTACCTCCGGCTCACCTCTCCGTCGTGGGGGCCGTCGTGGCGGCTCGTCAACCGCGAACTGGCGGCGGGAGCGGTGCCGATCTCACGGGACGAGCTGCTCCGGGCCCTCGAAGTCGCCGTCGAGGATCGCGTGCGTGAGGGCCTTCCCTTCGAGCTGGAGGTCGGTGAGGGGATCGCGGCGGACCTGGAGTCCGGCGTCGAGGACCTCAAGCGGCTGCTCTCGGAGCGAAGCTACGCCGGCCCGATCGACGTGGTCGCCCCCGAGCTGTTCGCGCCCTGCATGCGGAATCTGATCGATAAGGCGGAACGAGGCGTCGAGCTGGAGCCGCCCGAGAGCTTCGCGCTGATGGCGTTTCTCGTCGGCATCGGCATGACACCCGACGAGGTCGTCGTCTTCTGTGCGGACACGAGCCTCGACGCCGAGGGGATCCGGTACCAGACGGAGTACCTCCGGGACGACCGCGGCACGCAGTACCCACCGCCGACCTGCGAGACGCTCTCGAACTACGGGATCTGCCACAACGAGGACGAGCACATGCAGGTCGCGGTCGATCCGCTCGCGTACTACGAGACGCGGCTCGCGGAGGCGGACGACGTCACCGACTGGCGGGACCGACACGACGCGCGGGCCGGATCGGAGGAGGGAGACGAGGGGGAGACCGGCGAAAACGAGAACGAGGGGAAGGCCGGAGCACCCGACGTGGCCGAGTGAATCGACCCGATCGGAAGCTCCGCTCGACTACCCCTTCGTGAAAGGGTCGCTTACTCCTCGTCGTCGTCCGCACGAATGAGGTACGCGCCGACGAGCGCCATCAGCAGGACGAACCCGGTGAGCAGTCCGAGCAGCGCGAGCGCACCCTCCTCCGGCAGCCCGTCCGGCTCCCCGAACGTCATCCCGATCGCGACGAGGCCCCCGACGAAGACGGCGGCCGCCAGCATGGAGACGGTGATCTGCCGACGAAGCTCCGCGTCGATTTCCATGTGGGCGGGTTCCCGTCGGCGCTTAAAAAGGTCTTCGAAGGGCGGGGCGTGGACTCGACGGGGGATATCGCCCGGTCAGCGGGGTGATACGGGATGAGAACGGCGAATACGCCGGACGTTTAAGCACGTCGAGCGCCTCCCTTCGGTCGAAGCGGGGCCTCCCCGCGGTTCACCATGACGCACGCACGAAACACGCCCGCGTCATCCGCCTACGCCGCTCATCTCACCCACGCCGCCCACGAGGACCGTCACGCCGGAGACGCGGGAGGGAGCGATCGCGTCGTCCACGACGATCGCCGGAGCGACGACGCCGGCAACGACGCCAAGGTCGACGCGAACGAGAACAGGGACGACGACGCCGGCAACGACGCCAAGGTCGACGACGTGAGCCATGACGACGGCCGGACTCGACGGGCCCGAAGCGAGCCCATGACGGTTCGGCCGCTTCGCGACCGGCGGTACGTCGTCGAGACGGACGGCGGCGTCTACGTCGTCGCGCTCGAGGCGGGCACCTGCACCTGTCCCGATCACGCGATCCGCGGATCGCGATGTAAACACCTCCGGCGGGTCGCCATCGAGGTGAGCGCGGGGAGCGTCCCGGCGCCGGACGAGCGCGTCGGCGTCTGTGCGGTCTGTGGCGTGGAGACGTTCGTCCCGCTCGCCGTGACGGGCCCGCAGCTCTGTGGCCGCCACGAATTCGATCCCGGCGAGCCGGTTCGGGACCGCGAGACGGGTAAGCGACTCGTCGTCACGGGCGTCACCGACGCGCGCGCAGACGCGTACCGCACCGAGGAGGAACGGACGATCGACGACTACGCCACGAACGCCGACTACGGCGCCCACGAGCCCGTCGTCGAGGCGGTCTACCTCGGCTCGCTCAAGCCCACACGGGATCCTGCCGACGCGAAGCGCTACGGCTTCCCGGCCTCACGGCTGGTTCGTGACCGACTCTGACGCGACGCTGATCCGCCCGCGCTCAGCGTCGGTACGATCCGCTCCCGCCCGCCCGTCGCGGGCGCCCGCCGCGGTCGACCGCCTCGAGTGCCTCGCGCGGGAGCGGGACGTCGCCGTGGCGTAACGTGCCGAGCAGCTCGGTTCGGTCGCCGTCGAGGTCGATCCGGAGGGTCGGCGCGAGGGTGCCGCCGAACCGCCGAAACTGCTCGGATTCGGGGAGGTCGGCGATGCCGTCCAGGGTGGCGCCGACGTAGTCGTAGTAGTTGAAGAAGCTCACGACCAGCAGCTCGTTGCCGTGGTCGTATGCGGTCCACGAGTAGGACTGAAACGGCGCGTTCGCGGGGTTCGTCGCGACCATCCCGTGGCCGTTGAGCGGGCGGTAGTCGCCCCGCAACCCGTCCGCGACGAAACCGTAGAGCGCGTCGTAGCCCTCGATGCCGGGCGCGAAGGTGTGTTGGTGACTGGAGACGAAGAGATAGCACCGGCCGTCACGGACGACGAGATGCGGTCGCTCGAGCTCCTGGTTGACGCAGACGGCGTCGAGCAGCGGCGGCTCAAGCTCCCAGTCCATCGGGTCGCCCGTCGGCGACCGCGCGATGCCGATGCTGCCGTTGAACTCCGCGGCGACGGCGTCGCCGTCACAGGGGTCGGCGCCCTCGGGGACGGGCGTGTTGGCCTCGAAGAGGAGGTACGTCTCACCGTCGGTCGGATCCTCGAAGAACCACGGGTCCCGGAAGGTGTAGGTCATCCCGCGCGACTGGTCCTCGCGCTCGTATAGGTCGCCGTCGGGCTCGAGCAGGATCCGGTGATCCCACTCGCCCTCGATCGAGAGGTCGTCCCCGCCGTCGGAATCGCTCTCGTTGCCGGATTCGCCCTCGTCGCCGGCCTCCTCCCCGTCGACGACGACCTTCCCGCCCGTGGCGCCCGCGATCCGCTGGGTGTAGGTCAACTCCGTCTCGCCGCGGAAGCCGGAGGCGGTATAAAAGGCGTAGACGTCGCCGTCGTCGTACATCGTCGAGCCGGCCCACTGTCGCGAGCCGAGCGCGTCGCCGTCGAAGAGCGGGCCACCGTGGGTCCACGACTCCCCGTCCGTCGAGTGGAAGTAGTGGATCGCGGCGACGTCGTGGCGCTTGCCGGGAAGCAGCTCGTCGGTCGTCGTCAACGCACAGAGGACACGATGGTCGTCGATCTCCGCGAGCGTGCCGTCGCGGTTCCGAAGCGGCCACGTGTCCCAGACGTGTAGGCCGTCGAAGGAGTCGGTCTCCGGCGGATAGATCACCGGCGAGACGGTCCGGTCCGTGCGTTCGAGCCGTCCGGCCGCCTCCCGCGTCCAGCCCGAGCGGCCGTCGGATGGATCGGTCATACCGGGGATTCGTCGGTATCTCGGAAAACGGTTACTACACCGGTTGAAAACCGTCGCTCCTCGTTCGAACGGGAGCCCCTGTGGGTGCGGATTGTGGCCGCCAAGGGTCCGGACCGGGGCCACTCACGATCCGGAAACTCCTAAGCCGCTCCGACGCACGGGTTCGTATGACCGAGATCCATCCCGACCAACGCGTCGCGGTGCTGGCCGACTCACAGAACCTCTATCACACCTCCCAGAGCGTCTATTCGCGAAAGATCGACTACGACGCGCTGTTGACGGAGGCGGTCCGCGATCGGGCACTCGTCCGCGCCGTCGCGTACGTCATCCGCGCCGACTCTCCGGACGAGGAGAGCTTCTTCGAGGCGCTCCGCGACATCGGCTTCGAGACGCGGATCAAGGAGATCAAGACGTTCGCGGACGGGTCGAAGAAGGCCGACTGGGACGTCGGGATGAGCCTCGACGCGGTCACGCTCGCGAGTCACGTCGACGCAGTCGTGTTGTGTACCGGCGACGGCGACTTCGCCCGGCTCTGTTCGCACCTCAGACACGAGGGCGTCCGGGTCGAGGCGATGGCGTTCGGCAGCTCGGCCGCCGAGGAGCTGATCGATGCCGTCGACGAGTTCATCGATCTGGCCGACCGCGAGGACCGATTTCTCCTCTGATGGCGCCCGCACCCTTCGACGACGTGGACCCCGAGCGATTCGACGCCGCCGTCGGCGCCCTCGCGCTGCCGTTCGTATTCGTGATGGCGATCTCGCTTTCCGTCGGCAGGTTCCTCGGCAGCATCGCGCTCGGCGCGCTCGTGGGACTCTGCGTCTTCGCCGTTCTCGCCGTGTTTCGTGTGCGGTATCTCCCGGTCGAAGCTCACCGGTAGCCGGTCCGTGTCGCAACCGCTTTGCGCCTCCCCCGGCAACGGCCTCGCATGACCGACGAGGAGACGTTGTCGGACCTGCGAACCGGCGCCGACTACCAGTTCGGCGCGGGCGCCGGCGACGCGCTGTTCCCGCCCGGTACCCCGATCACGGTTCGGCGGTCGAGCGGCGGCCGCCCGCGGCAGGTGATCGACGGCGACGTGGACGATACGCCCGGCAGCTCCGAGGGCGACCGGATCGTCTCGTACGGCACCGACGGCCGGTTCACGCTGGGCGAGACGGGCGGTCGACGGCTGCGGGCGGCGTTCGACCCGCCGCGCCACCGCGTCGTCGTCGGCGAGGAGAGCGAGCCGTTCGTCCGGGAGGGACGTAACGCGTTCGCGAAGTTCGTCACGGCGGCCGACGGCGGGATCCGCCCCGGCGACGAGGTGCTCGTCGTCGACGACGAGGACGCCCTGTTCGCCGTCGGCCGCGCGGAGCTCTCCGGCGGCGAGCTTTTAGCGTTCGAGTCGGGCGTCGGCGTGAAGGTGCGTGCGGGCGTCGACGACCGGTGAACGCCGGCACGGAAGCCGGAATTCCCTCCGGTATCCGTGGGTACATCACCCCCGACGGCGAACCGCGAGCCATGCGATCGTCGCGAGGTCGCTCGGTGGAGGGGCGGGCGTGAACTGGCAGTACCGGCACACGGTGCTTTTAGCCTGTCTGCTCGCGTTTTTCGTCACCTACTTCGCCCGCCTCGCGATCAGCCCCGTCGTCCCGTTCATCACCGCGGACTTCGAGGTCTCGAACACGGCGATCGGGATCGCCCTCTCGGGGATGTGGCTGGCGTACGGGATCTCCCAGTTCCCGAGCGGCATCCTCGCCGACCGCTACGGCGAGCGTCGGATCATCCTGCTGGCGGTCGGCGGATCGACGCTAATGAGCCTCGTGCTCGCGCTCACGCCCGTCTACGGCGCGTTTCTGCTCGCGGCGGTGCTTCTGGGACTCGCCGCCGGGCTCCACTACGCGGTGGCGACGACGCTGCTCTCGCGGACGTACGACGACATCGGCACCGCCATCGGGCTGCACTCGGTCGGCGGCCCGCTTGCGGGGCTCGTCGCGCCGATCGCGGCGGCATGGGTCGGCGTTCGCTACGGCTGGCGGCCGGCGGTCGCGCTCTCCGCCGTCGTCGGCGTCCCGATCTTCGTCTACTTCGCCTGGCGGGTTCGGCCGACCGAGCCGCGCCGTCCGGACCAGCCGATGCGGGACCGCCTGCGTCCCGGCCCGCTGGCCGAACTGCTCTCGCGTCCCACGATCCTCCTGCCGCTCGTCGTCGCCATCGCCGGCACGTACGTCGTGCAGGGCGTGATGTCCTTCCTGCCGACGTTTCTCGTCGACCTCCACGGCTACTCGCCCGCGTTCGCGGGCGTCCTCTTTTCGGCGTTCTTCGTGATCCGTGCCGTCGCCCAGATCGGATTGGGCCGACTCTCCGACGCGTTCGGGCGCGACGCCGCCATCGGCGGGGCGATGGCGTGTGGCGCGATCGGACTGGCCGTGGCCGTCGTCGCGCCGCCCGGGGCGGGCGTCGTGACGGGCGTTCTGCTGGCGGGCGTCGGATCGAGCTTCTTTTCGGCGATCGACCCGCGATTCATGGACGCGCTCGGCGACGCGGAACGCGGCGCGGGCTTCGGGCTCGTCCGCACCGTCTACGCCGTGCTCGGATCCGCGGGATCGGTCGGCGTCGGCCTCACCGCCGACCTGTTCGGCTGGGACGTCGCCTTCGCGACCCTCGCCGGACTCTTCGGCGTGGCCTTCCTCGTGATCGTGGGAAACCAGGCGCTCGGGACCGGGTACTGATGAGTTTATATAAAGGCCGCCAGCCCCACGGCGTCAAGCAGCGGCACGCCGGCGACGAGCGAGCCGATCAGGTAGCCGCCGATGGCGCCGCCGTTTAAAAGCGGGAGTCCGGCGTGTGCGCGACCCTTCATTACCCAGCTCATGAGCACGAGCAGCCCGGCGATCGTTCCGACCATCGCGAGCAACGCGGGGAGGTTGAGCCCGATGACCGGCACCGAGAGCATCGGCGCGGGCGAGAACGTGGCCGCGCTGGCGACGAGCACCGCCGGGATGACCGCGTCGCCGAGGCCGATGAAGAACGCGTCGCGTGAGCCGTCCTCGGGGGCGTCGCGGGAGCCATCGCTCGCATCGTCGCCGTCGTCGGTCTCGGTTTCCGCCTCGTCCGCCTCACCAGCCGCCTCGTCCGCCTCGCCGTCCGCGTCCTCGTGGACGTCCGCCGCGCCGGCGAAGTCGTCGTCGAGAAGCGAGTACGAAAGCGACAGGGGGATCACCAGGACGACGGGGATGTTGAGGTCCATCACGCCCTCCGCGAGCGAGAGCATGTGCTCTGTGCCATAGACGGAGACGGCGTCGTAGACGGCGAGGAAGGCCAGCAGGATCAACGCGGGGAGGAGCCCGAAGGTGATCCCGAAGAGGCCGGCGGCGCCCGCGCCCATCAACACGCCGGCCGCGTCGATGACGTACCACTCGGGATGGACGAGCAGCCCGACCGCGACGGCGATCGCGGGGATGGCGGCGACGGGGGGTGAGACGATCGCGGCGAAGACGTACCAGGAGAGCCACGCGGAGACGCCGACGATGAGCAGCCGGATCGCCCAGTCGAACTCGTAGCGAAACGCCGCGAGCATGAGCCCCGTCATGACGATGATCGCGACGATGTAGATCAGGCTGTTCACGGGGTCCTGTGGGTCCTCGACCGGCTGGTAGCCGCTCTCGGCGAACGAGGGGACGAGCGCGAGCGCGCCCAGCTGGACGATGACGAACAGGCCGACCGCGAAGGCGACGCCGCGGTACTCGCGGGGGAACATCTGAATCCCGCTTCGGTGGCGGGGGGTTTCGACCTTGCGTTTCGATCGCTCGAGACGGGTGCGTTTCGGTCGAGAAGCTGGATGCGTTTCGGTCGAGAAGCTGGATGCGTTTCGGTCGCACGAGGTGGTTCGGATCGCTTGGCTCGTTCGCGGTCGAACACGCTTATACGGCTCCCGCCCGCAGTCCGAGTATGAACGTAGTACCGGACACCAGTGCGGTCATCGACGGCCGCGTGTCCGAGCGGGTCGACGACGGGACCTACGAGGGCGCATCCGTGCTCGTCCCCGAGGCGGTCGTCGGCGAGTTGGAGTCGCAGGCGAACGACGGGCTCGACTCCGGGTGGGACGGGCTCTCGGAGCTACAACGGCTCGCCGAACACGCCGACGCGGGAACGATCGAGCTCCGATACCTCGGTGGGCGACCGGGAGCGAGCGCGCGCGAGCACGCGAGCGAGGGCGACATCGACGCGATCATCCGCGAGGTCGCCGCCGAACACGACGCCACCCTCCTATCGAGCGACATCGTCCAGACGGAGGTCGCCCGCGCGAAGGGGATCGCCGTCGAGTACGTCGAGCCGGTCGCCCGCGGCGTCGTCGACGAGCTTCCCATCGAGGAGCTGTTCACCGACGAGACGATGTCGGTCCACCTCAAGTCGGGGACGAAGCCCAAGGCGAAACGGGGGACGCTCGGCGAGATGCGCTACGAGGCCATCGACGGCGAGCCGACGAGCGAGGAGCAGATGCGCGAGTGGGCGAACGCCATCGTCAACCTCGCCCGCCAGTCGAACGAGGGGTTCATCGAGCTCTCGAACGACGGGATGGACGTCGTCCAGTACCGCAACTACCGGATCGCGGTCGCCCGGCCGCCCTTTTCGGACGGCATCGAGATCACGGCGGTCCGCCCCATCGCGAGGACCGTCCTCGACGACTACGAGTTCGCCGACGAGCTCCGCGAGCGGTTCCTCGAGCGGAAACGCGGCGTGCTCATCTCCGGCTCGCCCGGGGCCGGCAAGTCGACGTTCGCACAGGCGGTCGCGGAGTTCCTCAACGAGAACGACTACGCCGTGAAGACGATGGAGAAGCCGCGGGACCTGCAGGTGGGCCCGGAGATCACCCAGTACGGCGCGCTCGGCGGCTCGATGGAGCAGACCGCCGACTCGCTGCTGCTCGTTCGGCCGGACTACACGATCTACGACGAGGTCCGCAAGACGAACGACTTCGAGGTCTTCGCCGACATGCGGATGGCCGGCGTCGGCATGGTCGGCGTCGTCCACGCCTCCCGCGCCATCGACGCGCTCCAGCGGCTCGTGGGCCGGGTCGAGCTGGGCATGATCCCGCAGATCGTCGACACCGTCGTCTACATCGAGGCTGGCGAGGTCCACACGGTCTACGACGTCGGCACCGAGGTGAAGGTGCCCGCGGGGCTCACCGCCGAGGACCTCGCGCGCCCCGTCATTCAGGTGACCGACTTCGAGACGGGGCGACCCGCCTACGAGATCTACACGTTCAACCGGCAGGTCGTGACGGTGCCGCTGGACGAGGACGGCGACGAACCGGAGTCGGGCGTCGGCCGGATCGCCAAACAGGAGATCGAACGCGAGATCCGCTCGGTCGCTCGCGGCCACGTCGACGTCGAGTTGAAGGGCCAAAACGACGCGGTCGTCTACGTCGAGGAAAGCGACATCGCGACGGTCATCGGCAAGGGCGGCGGCCGGATCGGCGACATCGAAAAGCGGCTGGGGATCGACATCGACGTCCGAACCCACGACGAGAAGCCCGGCGACGCGGGCGGCCACGGTGGATCGGGCGGGTCGGGTGGCGCCGGCGGCGACGGCGCTCAGGTCGGCGAGGAGCGCGGCTCCGTCGTTCAACCCGAGATCACCTCCCGACACGTCGTCATCGACGTCGACGGCGGCGTCGGCGAGACCGTCGAGGTACGAGCCGGTGGCGAGTACCTCTTTACGGCCACGGTCGGCCGCGGCGGCGAGGTGCAGGTGTCACGCGGCTCCGCGATCGCCGAGGAGCTCGAGGACGCGATCGACCGGAAACGAACGATCACCGTCGTCCCAGCTCGCTGACCGTCCGGTTTAACTCTCGACGGAACGCCGTTCGACTCCGGCCGGTTCGACGATCGACGTAATGAGTCCCTCCTGAAAGATAACGCTTTTTGGAGGGTGGGCGAAACCATTGGCGCATGTCAGACGAGCTAAAGCGAGGGCTGGAGGGCGTTCTCGTCGCGGAGTCCGAGTTGAGCCACGTAGACGGGCAGGTCGGCAAGCTCGTGTATCGTGGCTACGACATCGAGACGCTCGCGCGCGAGGCGACCTACGAGGAGGTCCTCTATCTCCTGTGGCACGGCGACCTCCCGACCCGAGCCGAGCTCTCGGAGTTCAGCTCCGGCCTCGCGGCCGAACGCGCCGTCGACGACGACGTGCTCGACGTGGTCGTCACCCTCGCGAACGCGGGCGAGCACCCGATGGCGGCGCTGCGGACCGCGACGTCGATGCTCTCGGCGTACGATCCGGACGCGGACGCGGAGGCCGAGGATGCCGACGTCTCCCTCCGAAAGGGTCGCCGCGTCACGGCGAAGCTCCCGACCGTCCTCGCGGCCTTCGAGCGGGCACGGCAGGGCGAGGAGCCGATCGAACCCGACCCGGAGCTTTCACACGCCGGCAACTTCCTCTACATGCTCACGGGCACGAAGCCCGACGACGTCAGCGAGGAGACGATGGACATGGCGCTCACCCTCCACGCCGAGCACGGTCTCAACGCCTCGACGTTCACGGCAGTGGTGATCGGGTCAACGATGGCGGACATCTACTCCTGTATCGTCGGCGGGATCGGCGCCCTCTCCGGCGCGCTTCACGGCGGCGCAAATCAGGACGTCATGGAGATGCTCCACGAGATCGACGCCTCCGAGAGGGATCCGGTCAAATGGGCGGCCGACCGACGGGAGGCGGGCGGACACATCCCCGGATTCGGCCATCGCGTTTACAAGGTGAAGGACCCGCGCGCGACCATCCTCGAGGACAAGCTCCGTGACCTCTCGGAGTCCGACGGCGACGACAAGTGGCTTCGATACACCACCTCGATCGAGGCGTACCTCGAGGAGGAGGGCCTCCACGAGAAGGGAATCGCGCCGAACGTCGACTTCTACTCCGGCTCCGTCTACGACCACTTCGGCATCCCGATGGACCTGTACACCCCCATCTTCGCGATGTCCCGCGTCGGCGGGTGGATCGCGAACGTGCTTCAGTACCAAAGCGAGAACCGCATCCTCCGGCCGCGGTACCGCTACGTCGGCGAGACCGACGCCGAGTTCGTGCCGATCGACGAGCGCTGAGGTCCCCTCGGAGCACCACGAGCGTTCACCGAAGCGGTGCCGGCATCCCCGAACTCAGTTCTTCCCGTCCGCGAGCGCCTCCAGTCCGAGACCGACCCGCGATCCATACCGATCCCAGACGACGACGAGCGACGGCACGAGCAGGATCGAACAGACGTACGCATAAAAGACCCCGAGCGCGAGCAACGCGCCGAAGTCCTGGATCAGCGGAATGACGGCGAGCCAGAGGACGCCGAGTCCGGTGACGGTGGTGAGCATGCTTCCCGTGAGGGCGCCGCCGGTGCCGCCGATCGTGACGTCGAGCGCGTCGTCGATCGCCGCCCCGCCTTTATATTCGTCGACGAACCGGTGGACGAAGTGGACCGTGTAGTCGACGCCGAGGCCGATGGAGACCGAGAGGATGGGCGCGTTGATCGGCGTCAACGGAATGTCGAGCAGCCGCATCGTCCCGACGAGCAGCCCCACGGTCGCAAGCACCGGGATCAGGTTGAGGAAGCCGTAGACGGCCTTCCCCTCCAGATAGCGGTACGACAGCATGAGGAAGACCGCGGTGAGGATGAAGGCGACGAAGAGGCTGTTCACCGCCGACTCGAGCAACACGTCGATGACGGCCTCGTTGACGACGAGCGATCCGGTCGGGATCGCCTCGAGCGGCGTGCGCTCGGCGAGTTCGCGTACGTCGGCGACCGCCTGCGAGTTATCGACGCCCGGTTTGATCGTGTAGTCGATCCGGGCGCTGCCGCGGTCGGCGGCGATGTAGCCGCGGGCGTTCGTGTCCGCCGCGAGCAGCTCGTCGTAGACGTCGTCGACGTTGCGGTCGGGGACGTCATTGCCAAGACGGTCGTTCGCCTCGACGGTTCGCCGGAACTCGGGGTCGCGCTCGGCGTGGTCCTGGATGACGGTGACGATGCTCGTCGAGTCTGCCCGCCAGTTGTCGCTCGACTCGAAGGTGTCCGGCGGGTTTCGGGTCGTGCGGTCGATCAGCTCCAGCGAGTCGTCATCCCGCACCGACTGATCGATGTATAACGTCACCGAGCCGACAAAATCCCGCTCGAACTCCTCCTCGAATATCGTCAGGATCCGCAGAAACGTGTAGTCGGTCGGCGCGAACGGCTCCGGCAGTTGGCTGTAGGCCTCCAACCTGTCCTCGTCGGGGAAGAACGCCTCCTCGGAGAACTCGGTGTCGACGCCGGTGCCGTAGGCGCCGCCAGCCGCGGCGGCGAGAAGAACGAACGCGACGACGACGACGGGCGCGATCCGCGAGAGGTCGACGCCGACGTGAAGCACCCGACTGAGCCGTGAGCCGCCCGACCCGAGCGGGGTGGAACCGAACTCCGGGATCGGCAGTCGGCCACGCCAGCGGTCGACGAGCACCTTCGCCGCCGGGAGGTAGATCCCGAAGACGAGGAAGGTGAAGACCATGCCCGCGGCGGCGACGATCCCGAAATCCTGGTTGGGTTGGAACGGGCTGCCGAGGTTGGCCGCGAAGCTGAACACCGTCGTGATCGTCACGAGCAGGAAGGCGATCACGAGCTGGTCCGTCGTCGTCCGCATCGCGGCTCCGATCCCGGACCCCGTGAGGCGTTCCTCGCGATATCGATTGATGATGTGGATCCCGAAGTCGATGCCGACGGCCAAAAGCAGGGGAAAGACCGTGATGAGCGCATCCGAGAAGGGGATCCCGGCGTATCCCATGAACCCGAACGTCCAGAGGATGGCCATCAGGAGCGCCGAGACCCCGAGACCCATGTCGATCGGGTCGCGGTAGGCGAAAAGCAGGAAAAAGAGGATGAAGAGCAGCGCGGCGGGAAAGACGATGATCGCGGTGTCGTTCAACAAAGCGTTGATCTCCGACTGGAGGATGCCGTCGCCGAAGAGGATCGCGTTCTCGCCGGCTTCGTTGCCGGGAACCGTGTCGACGATCGCGACGCTGCGCGTCTGTAGCTCCGTCACGCGCGCGGTCGTCGCGTCGCCGGGGAGGTCGTAGCTGATCCCGACGATCGCGTGGCCCGCCCGCTGGGCCGTCGGGTTGTACTCCGTCGACACCTGCGCGCCGACCGCGCCGACCTCGTCGGCTCCCTCGATCGCGTCCCGGAGCTCACGCGGCGTCGCCTCCTCGACCGCGACGCGCTGTTCGCCGGGCGTCTCCGCGGACGGATCGAGCCGCGATCCGATCGCGTTCGCGTGGCTGGTCGTCGAGGAGATCCGCAGCGTCGAACGGGACTCCAGTCGATCCTGCGTCTCGAGGATCCGAACCAGTCCGGGTCGCGAAAGGATGTTGTCGTCCGCGACGACCAACTGGGCGCTCGTCGCGTCGCTCCCGATGGCCGTCTCGAACTCCTCGTCGATGTCGTCGAGCGCCTCCTGGGCGGGAAGATCCTCGGTGAACTGGTCGGCCCCGGCGGCGGTGGAGATGGCGCCCAGTCCGCCGACGGCGACGACGCTCACCAACAGGAAGACGGTGACGACCGCGCCCGGCCGGCTCGTGACGAGCTCGTCGACGCGTTCGACGAACCGGTCGGCGGCGGTCACGGCCGGCCTCCGTGGCAGCGCTCGCGAGGGGACCTCATGCGGATTATCCTCGCCGGTAGTAGACGTAGCCGCCGCCCGCGGCGACGAGCAGGAGGACGCCGACGCCGACGAGGATCCAGGGGATTCCGCCACCGTCACCCGTCGATTCGGTCACTTCGACCGGATGCTGGATCACGTCCGAGATCCGGTCGTTGCCCCGCTCGTCGTCGTAACGGAAGTCGAGTTCGACCGGATGGGTCTTCGCGCTCGCGTCCTCCGCGGCGGCGACCTCGAACCAGATCTCGGTCGACTCGCCGGGCTCGATCCCCGAGACGAACGCCTCGTCGTCGACCGCCGAGAGCGGGCTGTCGGCGTAGAGGGCGGCGTTGACTGACGAAAGCGTCTCGGGACGTTGGTTCGTGATCTCGAAGGTTATCCGGCGAGTCTCGCCGGCGGGGATCGTCGCGTCCTCGGAGACGACGTCGAACTCCGGCTGGCGGGCAGCGACCTCGATGCGGTCGGTCGACTCGGTCGCCACCGTGCCGTCACCGCTCGTGTACTCGACGGTGAATCGGAGCTGTCTGGGACCGGGGTCCGCCTGACCGCTCACGTCGGCGTCGAAGGAGAACTCGGTCGACTCGCCGTCGGCGAGGTCGGGCAGCGCGTATCGGCTCTCCCCGACCTGCACGCGGTCGCTTTGCGGTTCGACGATCAACACCGCGTCGTCGACGTCGAGCGGCCCGTCGTTGGTGAGCGTGCCGCTGACCGTTCCGGAGTAGCCGACCTCGAGCGTGCCGATCACGTCATCGATCGGGAACTCCTGTTTCGGAGTCGGGGTGATCCCCGTTCGGGAGGCCGGCGACTCCTGCTCCGCGCCGTCGTCGTCTCGATACTGGACCGTCGACTGGAGCGCGTAGGTGTCGCCCGCGAAGTCGACGTCGACGGTGGAGTCGAAGGTGACCGTCCGGTTTTCTCCCGGCCCCCAATCGCCGACGAAGACGTCGCTCGATCCGTCGCCGACGACGACCTCGCTGCCGGTGGCGGCGCCCGTGACGAAGGCGTCGCGGGCGGTCTCCTCGCCGACGTTCTCCAGCGTGACGGTCACGGCGCCGCTGCCGCCGACCTGCGCGTCGGTGTCGGACTCGACGATCGCGAAGCGGGCGCCGTCATCGACGACCACCGTGACGTCGAAGCGCTCGGTGGCGGTCCGGTCGTTGTGGTTCGTCGATCCGGGGAGGATCTGGCCGGTGTATCGGTAGCGTGCGGTCACCTCGACGTCGTACTCGCCGTCCTCGACGTCGTCCGGAACGGCGACGTCGATCGGGACGGACGTCGGGGATCCCGTGGGCACGTCGCCGACGGCGATCTCGCCGCTGGTCACCTCAAGCGGCGTACCGTCCGCGTCCGCCTCGACGCGGACGCTGCGGGCGGTCGTCACGCGCGGGTCGAGTTCGTTGCCGAATCGCATCTCCCCGCGGTTGAGCAGGTCGACGGTGATGGTCGTCTCGCCGCCGCTCCGGACGGTCGGCTGCGAGAGGAAGGCGTCGAGGCGCGGACGGCCGGTGATCTGCCCGGAGCCGATCGTGCCGTTGGTCCGTGCGACGAGGTCGTCGTCGTGGAGTCCGGTCAGCGCTGCTTGGCCGCCCGCGGAGGACGGCGCGTGCATCGATCCGGAGGCGTCCGCACTCGGGACCGTGTCGCCGGTCGCTCCTGGAGCCGCGACGGCACCGCCGGCCGCAACCACGGCCAGTCCGATCGCCAGAGTGCAGACCGCGATCAGGCCGAGCGTCGCTGCCCGCCGTCCCCTCATTGATGCCCCTCGGTGTGGGGTTCAGACCGAGGCGTCGACGGCTCCGTGATCGTTGGCTCGATGGAGGGAACCGGCACGGGACGACGGGAGAGGCCGATGCGGTCAGCGGAGGGACCGACGTGGTCCGTGGAGGGACCGACGTGGTCCGTGGAGGGGCCGGGGTGGTCAGCGGAGGCGCCGGTGCGGTCAGCGGAGCGTACGGAGCCGTCCGCGTTGCGTCGTGTTCGGACGCGTGACGTCCGAACACCGTCCGTTCGAGCCATGATGACGACTCTCCCGCCGTCGGCATAAGCGTGTTGAATGAACGTTCAATCAGGACGGATATATAGACGGGCTCGTAAGGACGAACATGGACACGCCCGGCACGGGGGATCGCTCGTGAAGGATCCGTTCGCGGAGCCGGCGGACACCCGCGAGGAGATCCTCGAGGCTGCCTTCCACGCCCTGTGCCGGCACGGTTACGCGGATCTGACGATCCAACGGATCGGCGAAACCTTCGAGAAGAGCCCGACGCTCGTCTATCACCACTACGACGGGAAGGACGAGCTGCTCGTCGATCTGCTCGCGTTCCTGCTTGACGGCTTCGAGGAGTCGGTCTCCACCGGCTCCTTTGATCTGCCGCCGCGGGAGCGGATCGTGGCGTACGTGCTCGCGATGAGCGACCCCGGCGGCGTCGACCATGCGGACGCCCCCGACGCGCGCTTCCTCCGAGCCGTCGTCGAACTCCGCGCGCAGGCCGCCAACGACGAGGCGTACCGCGACCACTTCGACCGCAGCGACCGCGTCTTCGACCGGTTTCTCGAGCGGAGCGTTCGTGAGGCCGCAGCCGAGGTGCGGAGCGCCGAAGACGTTCGAACCGATGACGAGGGAGTCCCGGCTGACGACGGGCCGGACGCCGCGGGCACCATCGCTCCCGCGGAGGTCGTGGCCGTGATCGGGACGCTGGCGGTCGGCGGAACCTTCCGCCGTGTGACCACGAACGACCGCGAGTGGGTCGACGGCGTGACCGCCGGCGTCGGACGCTACCTGGACGTGACGCTGCCGAACGTCGCGCTCGAGTAGCGTTCGTCGCCGACGCGTTCCGGGCGTTCCGCGTTCACCAACCCTTGTCGTCCCGTCAGCCGCTCCCGCCGCCAGATTATAGTCGAATCGGCACGCACCTCCGGCGATGGATCCCGAGGCCCTCCAGCCGTTCCGGATCGTCGCACTCGCCGCGGTCGTCGCCGGCGCGACGGTCGCCGGCGCCATGGTCGCCGATCCCCTCCTGATCGACGGAGGCGAGGACGAACCGGACGCCGACGCGCTCGTCGAGTCGGTCATCCAGGCGGAGGAGCCGTTCGAGACGATGCAAGCCACCCGCGAGTTCGAGCTGACGCAGGCGACGAACGCGACCGACGGCACCCACATCGAACGCAAGGCGGACGTTTGGCTTCAGCCGCCGGATCGAGAACGCGAGGCGGTTCGGGTCGACACCGGGCCGACCACGACGTCCGGCGACGTGCTCGTGATCAACGGAAGCGTCCGCCAGCACTACTTCTCCGACGACGAGCGGCTGTTGTACGTCGACGACAACGACTGGCGCGTCCCCCGACAGGGGGGATTCGACAGGGTCGACGGCTTCGAGGCGACCTATCTCCGAACCGAGACCGTGGACGGCCGGGAGACACACGTCGTGGAGCTCCGACCGGACCCGGACGCGGACGGCGCGACGGGCGCGATAACCCTGCTCGTCGGTGAGCGGGAGGTCGAGCTCGCGGTCGGCGACGAGGTCGATGACGGGGAGGCGGATCCCGACGACGAAACGACGCCGTCGGGAACGACCACGTGGTGGATCGACGTGGAGGCGCGCTACCCGATCAAAGAACGCGTCGAGCTGGGCGATCCGGCCGACCCCGAGACGCGGCCACGGACCCTCACCACGACGTACACGAACGTGACGATGGACGAGTCGATCCCCGACGATCGATTCACGTTCGACCCGCCGCCGGAGACGGACGTCTACGAGCCGATCGATTCCATCGAGGCGGAAACGGTCGCGGAGGCCGACGAGGCGCTTCCGTTCGCGGTCCCGGAGCCGACGGTCCCCGAGCGATTCGCCTTCGGCGGCGTCAACGCCAACCAGTTTCGCGACGACCTCACCGCCGAGTTCTTCTATCGAAGCGACACCGAGGGTGACGAGTCGCCCGAGGACGTCTGGATCCGAGTCACCGAACGGCCGCCACATCACGAACAGGACGACGCGACGACCCTTGATTCCGGTCCCGACGTCGGTCCCTTCGACGGCACGCTCTCGGAGACGTTCCTCGGAACCACCTACGCGTGGACCTGCGAGGACGACGGCGTCACCTACGAGGTGAGCGTCGACCTCGCCTCGGACGATCCGGACGCGGAGGCCACCCTCGCGTTCGAGTTGGCCGGATCGATGGGCTGTCAATGACTCCCGGTCCCGAGTCGGTTCGGTCCGAAGCGGCCCGCAAAGCGATCCGCGCTTTGGAGACGTACGCTGCCGATATCGAGGCTCAAACGACGTTTTGACCCATCCGAGAACCTAACAGTGGCGAGGGCGTACGACGGCGTAACGAGTCAGCCATGCCGAAGCTACTTCCCTCCCGTTCGGATCCGGAGATCGACCGGAGCGGCGACCCCTCGGTCCTGTACGTCGACAACGACCAGACGCAGGAGCTCGTCTCGACGCTCTCGTCGGACACGACGATGTCGGTGTTCAGGCGACTCAACGAGGACCCGCTGACGGCCTCGGAGGTGGCCGCCGAACTCGACCTCTCGATCCAGAACGCGAGCTACCATCTCGACAAGCTCCAGGAGGCGGACCTCATCGAGGTGATCGACACGTGTTATTCCGAGAAGGGCCGCGAGATGAGCGTGTACGCCGTCGCGAGCGAGCCACTCGTGTTGGTGTTGGGGACGCAGAACGACGGCCCACGCGTGCGACAGGCGTTCGCGGGGATGGCCGGCGTGGTCGGCGCGCCCGCCGTCGCCATCGCCGCCTGGCAGTCCGCCGCCGACCTCGTCGACGGCTTGATCGGCGGGTGATCCGCGTGGTTCGGCGAGTGGCTCACGCGATCGGCGGTTAACTCGGGTGAGTGGCCGGCTCAATCGCTGAACCCGACCGAGATCGTCGTCTGGTGGACGATGAACTCGTCATCCCCGTCCGGATCGAAGACGATGGTGACGTCGCCCTCGCCGTCAACGACATCGACCCGCGGATCGTCCGCGGCGAGCGACTCGTAGTGCCGCTCCCAGGCGGCCGGGTGTGGCGTCTCGATCTCCATCGTCACGGCTCCCGCCGACCGTGGCCGATCGACGACCTCCCGGCCGGCGTTCGACCCGACGACTAGGACGGTTCTGTCGCCGGCGATCGCACGGCTTCGCCCGCTGACCCGGACGAGCGAGACGACGTAGGCGTCGTCCCCGACGAGCAGGTCGGGGTCGTTCAACATGACGCTCTCCTCGCCGTCGGTCGCGAGAACGGCGCCGTTCTCGTACACCACGGTCGAGTCGCCCGCGCCGCGGTAGACGATCGGACGGGTCCGCTCGACGTACGGCGTGTTCCACTCGTCGCTCTCGAAGCGTATCTCGGTCGGCTCCTCGAGCACGAGCGCGCCGCCCGCCAGCCTGATCTCGGTCGCTCGACTCGGCACGCCGTCACGTGAGACGTCCCTGAGGTTGTCGTGAAGGACGTCGAACGCTCGCTCGACGTTGGCGTCGCGTTCGGCCGTCTGGGCGTCCTGTAACCCGCCGAGCCCCACGGTGAACGTCACGGCGATGGTCGTGGTGATCAACGCGAAGACCAACACGAAACCGACCGTCTCGCTGACCGCGCGGGCGTCATCCCGGCCACCGTCACGATCGGCGGAGTCGATCTCCGAGCGTCGTCGCGGCCCTTGTGGAGCGCGCGGACTCCGCCTCACGACTCGACCACCTCGACGCGTTCCGCCGTGGCGTTCCAGCGAATCTCGAGGTTCCCTCCGGACGCGGTGGTTTCCTCGACGTCGGAGCTGGCCCGAAAGGGCACCTCGACGGTCACGTCGCTCCGGGGATGCTCCAACGCCACCACCTCGGCGGACGGATCGACCGTGACGGTGTAGCTGCTTCCCGAGACGCGAGCGGGGAACTCGGCGTTTCGCTCGACGACGAGGCCGTCCGGGTAGTCCGAGCCGGCCGCGAGCCGGTCGACGGTCATGAGGTCCGCGACGACGCGCTCGCCGACGACGGTGAGTTCGCCGCGGACCGCCTGCTCGCGCTCGCCCTCGACGAACGAGCCGCCGGCGATGAACAGCCCCGCCAGCAGCAGCGAGGCGACCGCGAGGTTGAGCACGTAGCCCACGGAGACGGAGACCGCCCGGTCGTCTCCCCGACCGCCGACGTGGAGCCGTCGGGGATCAGTCATCGCGCTCACCCGGAGCGACCCGGACCCGATCCTCGTATCGGAGATCAGGTGTGTGATGGCGAACGTCGACCGTCACGTCGTAGACGGCGTCGACCGCGTACGGCGAGCCGTCGTCGGGGTCGGCATGCAACGGGTCGGTCGGCGAGGCCGTCCTCACGCCGCCGGGCGCGTCAACGACGAACGCGTAGGTTCCGCTCACCGTGTCGCCGTTCTCGTAGCTGACGTTGTACGCCTGTCCTCCGCTCTCGTCCTCGACGCCGTCCGCCCAGACGAACGACTTCCGTTCGCCGCCGACCGTTCCGTCCGTTAGATCCAGACGGACGCCATCCCCGGTTCCGTCGTACTCCTCGCCGTCGATCCGAACGGTCACGTCGTCGTCGTCCTCGAGCCAGTAGATTTCCACGTCCCAAGAGTTCCCTCCTCCCTCGACGCGGAGCCGAAACGCGCCCGAATCGACGTCCGACTCGTCCTCGATCCGGTCCCCATCCGGGACGCGCACGTCGAGCACGTACGATCGCGTCCGCGTCGCACCCTCGACGAGCGTCCACTCGTCGCCGGGGTCAACGGTTTCCTCCTCTCCCTCGCTCTCGAGGTAGTCATCGGAGGGAACCAGCCCGCGATCGGCGTCCTGTGCGACGTATGCCCCTGCAGCCGGATCGGTCTCGATGCTCGCACGAATGCCCTCGCGGATACGATGCTCGCCGGTCGAGGACGCGTAGCGATCGAGGTCCGCCTCGAACGTCTCCCGATCGGTGTCCGTCCAGTTCGTCCGGACGAGTAGCCCCTCGATGTCGTCGACGGTCCCCTCGCGGAACTCGACGGCCTCGCCGCCGCCGGCGTCGACGCCGCGGGTCGCCAGGTTCTCGGTGTAGATGACGGTGTTTAAGAGCAGGACGACCGCGACGAGGATCACCGCGAGCGTCAGCCCCGTAATGAGGATGAGCTGGGCTCGTTCCGTCCGATCGCCCCGCGCGGCGGCGTCCGCTCCGTCTCGACCGCCGAGGAGCCGGCTCACATCTGCCATACGGTGATTCGCACCTCCACGACCGCGTACAGCGTGTGCACCTCGTCCGGGTCCTCGGGCCGGTGGAAGTAGCCGTGGGCGAACGCGGATCCGTCCGCCGTCGTCTCGCCGAGGGCGGTGCCCGTGAACTCGCCGTCGAGGTCGTCCACGGCCGGATCGTGGAGCCGGTCGTCGGCGTACAGCGTCACGCGCGTCGAGGCCGTCGCGGCGTTGTCGCTCGGCTCGCCCATGTCGACCAGCCGCTGTCGGCTTCGCGAGTCGCCCGGCTTCGCGGGAAGGAGGACGTCGACGTTGAACGCGACCCGTCTGGAGTCGAACGCCTCGCGGAACGGATCGTGGAGCGGATGGGCGGTATCCGGCATCAACCCGGAGTAGTGGTCCGCGTTCGTCGCCTCCACGAACTCCCGGTTGCCGTCGTCCCACGCGAGTAGCCCCCGTTTGAGGTCGCCTCGTTCCTTGGTCGTCGCCAGTACGTCCGCCGCGGCGATGGCACCCTGGTTCTCGACGTGCTGATTGGACGTGCTCGCGGACAGCGGCGTCACCGCGGTCGCCTGCGTCGCGAAGATAAGTCCGGTCACGAGCAGCAACGCGGCGACGAACGCCTCCAGCGTGTGCGCTTGACCGCGGTCGGAGAGGTGTTCGATGAACATCCTCACCACACCCTCACGGTCAGCCGATGCGTCTCCCCGTCGAGGTCGACCATCCGGCTTGCGGTCGAGATGCTGGCGCGCGGCGGCGGATCGTCGCCGGCCGACAGCTCCACGCCGTCACGCTCCGAAACCGACCCATTCCGCGTAATTCGAACGTTGACGGAGGTGAACCGATCCGCGCCGATCTCGTCCTCGAGGGCATCCGCGTCGTGCGTCCAGCTACACTCCTCCTCCGAGGGCTCCGCTCCATCGAAGAACCCGACCGTACACGCCGCCGACAGCACGCCAGGTGTGGAGCCCGCGGACAGCGACGTCTCAGTGAGGTGGGCCGCGCCGCGTTCGGCGACGATCATTCTGGCGCCCTCGTCGGCCGAGAACGGCTCCAGAAGCGACGGGACGAACGAGAAGACGAACCCCACCGCGAGCAGGAAGACCGACATGCCGATGGCGAAATCGAGGACGGTCTGCCCGCGACCGTTTCCGCGGACTCGGAGGGATTCACCCCACATAGATCCACACCCCCAGTGCGAGCGTCATCAGGACGACGGCGAACTTGATCCCGGAGAGCATGTCGGCGTTCCGGATGTACCCGGCGATGAATCCCGAGAGGATCGCCTGAATCGTCACGGCGTGAAAAAAGAGCATCGAGAGCACGTTGGGATCGACGCCACCGCCGAAGTCCATCTCGCCCGGCTGGTCGGACGCGCCGTTGCCGCCCTGGTCGACGAGGTCGGCCATCACGTCGATGAACTGCGTCTGGAGGATGGCCATCACGCCGAGCAGCGTGACGTAAGTCATGAGGATGATCGCCACCTGCATCCGCGTCCGCGACCGACGCTCGCGCTCGATGTCGTCCTGGTTCTCCGAGGCCTGTGCAGCCGTGGTCAACACATCGGTGATCTGTGAGGACGCTTCCTGGGCCTTCGAGATGAGCTTCACGGTCCGGGCGAGTCGCGGAACCGCGTATCGGTTGTTGAACTCGATCATGGCCTCCCTGAGGCTCATCCCGTAGTTCACCTTCGCGTGCATCACCTCGAACTCGTCCGCCAGCTTTCCGGAGGAGGTGCTGGCGACGGTTTCGAGCGACTCCAACAGGGTCTGTCCGGTGTCGTTCGCCGAGGAGAGCTTCCGGAGGTTCTCCGAGAGCGTGCCGGTCACCGCGCGTCGGGCGTGCTGGTTCCACTCGTGAAAGACCGCGAGCGGGATCAATACGAGGTAGACCGGGAGGTAGACCCAGATGAACGCGGACCAGACCGGGCGATCGACCCAGCCGTCGACCGAGAGCGGGGCGCTGCCGGCGGAGACGGCGACGGCGAGCAGCGCGAGCGCGGACGGAACGGTCAGCGCGAGCGTGTACAGCGGGTTCTCCTTCAAGAACAGATGCGGGGCGGAGAGCAGCTGTTTCGTTTTGTACGTCCCTTCGCGGTCACGGATCCGGTCGAAGATCCCGAACTGCCCGACGAATCCCTCGATCAGCCCGAAGTGGAACAGCCCCTCGCGGCTCGACTGTTCGAGCCGCTCGCTGCCGTCGTCGGGATGCAGGTAGCCGTCGCCGGGCTCGTCCTGTTTGACCGTCGAGACGAGGACGAGAAAGCCGATCCCCGTCAGCGGAATGAGCACGTAGACCGTCGCGTACAGCAACATCTGGTCGGACTCACCCATCATTCCCATGATCACGAGAATGATGATGAGAAGCAGCGGGAAAAGCGAGAGCGTCATATACATCTCGCCGAACAGCTCCAGCGTCTCCAACGTCATCTCCCGCTCCTGTTTCGACGTCCGCATGTGCTTGTCCTTTTTATCCGAGAGGAACGACTCCATGTCGCCGCCGGAGTTGACGATGGAGAGCATGTCGGCGAGGAACTGCGAGAGGTCCTCCGAGGGGGTCTCCATCGACTGCTGGCGGATCGCGTTCCGGTAGTCGGTGCCGAAGTACTCCGTTTCGTTGATGATGCTTTGGAACTCCTTCGAGACCTCCCCGTAGGTGTCCTCGGCGTTGGCCATCGCCCGCAGGATCTCGAGCTGGTTGAGCCCGCCCACGGAGAGCGCGTACATGAACGAGACGGAGTCCGCGAGCAGCATGTTGATCTCCCGTTCGCGTGTCGATGCCTTCGAGTATGGAATCGCGATCAGGCTCGCGAATCCGAGCGTAAGGCCGAGGCTTCCGAAGAAGATGCCGCTGAGAAACACCACCGAGGGAACGACGAGCGCCCGCAGCAGCTCGGCGGCCGCCGGATTCGGTGCCGGGACCCCGAGCGAGAGCCCCGCCGGATCGACGATCCCGAGCGCGAACACGGCGTACCCGAGCAGCGTCCCCACGATCCAGAGGAGGAGCCCGAGGATCAGTCCGAGCCCGAGCGACCGCGAGAGGTACATCTCGACGGGGTCCGGCATTCGTGCCTCCGCGAGCTTCCGCTCGACGTCGGTGACGAACTGCCCGTCGGGATCGAACAGTAGCCGGAAGACGGGATAAAACAGCGCCCCGAAGAGGTCCTCGCCGCTCGTGCCGCTTCCGAGCCGATCCGTGAAGCTCATGATTCCACACCCTGATCGGCCATCACGTCAGCCCTCCTCGCCGGCCTTCGTCCCTCCGAAGCGCCATCCATCGATCTCGTCATCCTCGTCGATTTCGTCCTCGTCGTCGCCGGTTCGCTCGCTCTCGTCGGTTTGATCGACCTGCTCCGAGCCCGCCTCCGTGTTCCCCGAACCAACCTCCGGCCCGTCCGTTTTCGCGCCCGATTCGGCCGATTCGATCTGCTCCGTCGGTTTCCCGATCTCCGATGTCGACTTTTTCACGACCGATTTCGTTCCGTTTCCCGTCGATCGCGGCGTCACCCTCTCGGGGGTGACGCTACCCGGCCGCTCCGTTCCATCGACGGGATCCGACGTAGCCTGCCGATCGGCCCGATCGTCGTCGCTCCCGTCCACGTCATCGCCGTCATCGTTCCCGCCAATGGCCTCGCCGTCGTCGCCATCGACGTCACCGTCGTCGCCATCGACGTCACCGTCGTCATTGTCGTCGACGTCGTTGCGTCCACCGACGTCACCGTTTCCGTCGACCCCCCTGCCGGCCATCAGGTCGGCGGGTTGGTCAGCTCTCGAGCTCGGGTCCAACACGCCGATCCCCTCGTCGAACGATTCATCGAAGTCGATCCCGTCGTCGATGCCGTCTCCATCGTCGTGGCTCGTTTCCGTGGCCGCGGCCTTCGCGTCGATGGCCTCGGCCTCCCGGGCGGCCTCCGCGAGCGTCTCGTGATCCGCGCCGGGCTCCGCCGCGACGTCACGGGCGGGTCTCATCTCCAGCAGCGCGTCGGCGACCGAGTCCGGCGTCTCCCCGCGATACGTCTCGAACAGGTCCTCCGCCTCCGCGAGGATCCCCTCGACTTCCGTGCGACCCGCCTCGTCCGGGTCGGGCCGCGGAACCAGCTCCTCCTTTTCGCGTTCGACGTTGATAAGGACCGACTCCATCTCGCGGAGGTCCTGCAGCGACCGTTCGAGGTCGTCGTTCGCCATCAGTGCGAGGATGGTCTCCGGGTCGTTGATGAACGCTTGGAAGGTCGCCGCCACCTGCGCGTACGTGTTCAGCCCCCGGTCGATCAGGTACGCGAGGACGACCCGCCGCTTTCGCAGCTCCTCGTCGACCGTCTCCCGGTTCCAGCCCCGGTCGAACATGATCTCCTCCAGCGTGTTCGACTCGCCCATCTTCAGGAACTCGTCGGTCTCGGCCTGCCACTGGTAGACGTCTTGGACGTTGATCTCGTCGTTCTCGGCGTCGTAGTGGTTGATCTCCGTGAGCGACTTGCTCCGACGCACCTTTCGGCCCTGCACGCGCGTCGATGACTGCACCGAGACGAGATCCAGCGCCGTGAACATCGTCTTCGAGACGTTGATCGGCTGGGTCGTGAACCGTTTGAGCACCTCGCCGACGGAGTCGGCGTGGAAGGTCGTGTAGGTGGTGTGGCCCGTCGACATGACTTGGAAGGCGGTCCGCCCCTCCTCGCCGCGGATCTCGCCCATCACGATGTAGTCGGGTCGCTGGCGAAGCGCCGCCTCCAGCAGGTCGAACTCGTCGATGTCGCCCTTGTCGTCGTCCGAGAAGGAAGGACGGGTCACGCTCGCGATCCAGTTGCGCTGAGGCAGTTCGACCTCGCGGGTGTCCTCGATGGAGACGATCTTCGAGTTCGAGGGAATGAAAAGCGAGACCGCGTTCAGGCTCGTCGTCTTCCCGGAGGCGGTCCCGCCGGCGAAAAGCAGGCTCTTGTGGTTCTCGATGCAGAGCCAGAGAAACGCCATCTGGTCGAGCGAGAACGTCTTCCAGTTGATGAGGTCGACCGGGGTGAACGGCACGTCGTTGAACTGCCGGATCGTGTAGTTCGTCCCGTGATCCGAGACCTCCCGCCCGAGCGTGAGTTGCGCACGGGAGCCGTCCGGCAGGGTCGCGTCGACCTGTGGCCGCCGCTTGGAGATGCCTTTCCCGGACCGCTGTGCGAGCTTCACGACGAAGTCGTCGAGCTCCTCGGTGCCGTGGAAGACGTTCGAGATGATCTGTTCGTACTCGGAGTGATAGACGAACACCGGCGACTCGTAGCCGTCACAGGAGATGTCCTCGACGTTGATGTCGTGTTTTATCGGGTCGATCCGTTCGTAGCCGATGAAGTCCCGTTTGAGGTAGTACAGCAGCTTTTCAACCTGATACTCCGTGAGCGTCTCGTGGTCCTCCGCCAGCACCGCCGGCTCCGGTCTCGCGGCGATCCCCGACAGTTCCGGCGTCGGCTCCGTCGGCGACCGGTAGCCGAGCGCGTCGACCAGCCGCCCGACCCGTCCCGTCGTCGGGTCGACGCCGAATCGTTCGGCAACGGCGTCCGGGCCGCCGAGACGGTCCAGCAGCTCGTTTGCGAATCCCGGCTCGTCCGTCTCGTCGTAGAGATCGTATCGCGCGAGTAATCGACGGGTTTCGTCGGCGATGACGCCCTCGCGGAACGTCTCGTCGCCGCCGGCTATCGACTCGTCGGCGTACTTGATCGAGGTACGAAGCTTCCCGGTCAGAAACTCCTGGAGGTCGACTTCGATCCGCGTCAGGTGTGGCTGTATCGCGTAGTACTTTTTCTCGTTCTCCTTCGTCGAGTGGAAGACGATCACGAACGCGTACGGCTCGTTCACCCAGTAGCGCTCCACCTCCCGGAAGTGGGTCTTCTTCGCCATCGGCACCGCCTTCTCGAGGTCGTATCGGTTCACGAGCGTCGTGGTGCCCGCAGCCGTCGAGAAGAACGCGTCCTCGTCGATTTCGGGATCGACCTCGACGGTTCGCTCGTCGACGACGTCCCCGAGCGTCCGGGCCGCGTTCGCCCCGCCGCCGAGCCGATCCTCGACGCGGTCCGGATCGAAGCCCAACGCGTCCACCTCGTCCTCGTGGGTGAACTCGAGCGGTTCGTCCTCCTCGTCGGTCGGCGGATTTCCGTCCGCATCGAGGAAGAACTCGCGGCGGTAGTCGTCCCACGTATAGTACCCCTGTAACACCGGCACCTCGTACTGGTCGTACCGCTCGTGACAGCGGTCGAAAAGCTCCCGCGCGGCCGCGTTCGCGGCCCACACCCGTCGTTCGGTTTCCGCTGGATGGAAGCCGAGAAACGCCGCCGGATCGATGTCGACCCGATCCCACTCCGCGGCGGTCGGCGCCCGCACCGGATGGCGTTCGACGTCCTCGCGCTCGTCGGTGTCCTCGTGATCGACGTCCTCGCGCTCGTCGATGTCCTCGTGATCGTCCGCGTCCCGGCGATCGTCCGTGTCGGCGGTCTCCTCGACTTCCTTCCTCGGAACCGCCGGGACGGACTCGATGTCGTCGTACAGCTGCTCCGCCGCGTCGGCGTGCCCGTGTTCCTGCAGAAACCTCCGCCACGTATATCGATCATCCGACGCGTCGCTCGTGGACGCCGACGGCTCCCTCTCACCCGGATCGTCGGGCGAGCGCTCGGCATCCTCCATGGCCATGAGGCTCCCACTGCCCGACCGTTAAAAAAGGTTCCTCGCAAATATCGACGTTTGATAATCCCGCGTGACGGTCGAACGACGCCTCATGACCTCGCGGTCGACGCCTCATGACCTCGCGGTCGACGCCTCACGATCTCGGTGACATATATACGCCGGGCGACTCAGTCCAAAGCGTGAAGGGTCTCGATCGGGTCGGTCGTCTCCCGGACCCTGCCGTCCGGCGACGGGTCAGGGTCGCGCTCGCACGGGAACTGCTTGGCGAGCCACGGAGCCTCGGCGTCGTCCTCCTTCTCACGGCGTTCATGCTCCTCGTCGGGATCGAGTACTACGTCCCTACCCTCCCGGAGGTGCCGACGGTGCTTTGGCCGCTGTACGCCGACTCGGCGGTCGCCGTGGGGCTCGCGCTGTTGTCGCTGGCGACGCTGCTACCGACGGTCGGCTCCGGCGAATCCGTGGATGACGTGCCGACGAACCGGCCCCTTGCGTACCTCCACACGCTCGCGTTCGTCTGGCTCGTTACCTTCGGGCTGTGGCCGTTCGTCGCGTTGAACCTCGCGTTCGAGGCGTACGTCTCGGCGCCCGACGCGTGGATCTACTACTGGGGCGTCCTCGGGACCCACCTCTGTTTCGTCGGGCTTGCGCTCCTGTTTCCGGCGTTCGGGCGCACGACTCCCGGCGCGCTCGCCCTGGCGGCGGCGCTCGGCATCGTCAACGTCGTCGTCGACTACGGGCTCGGCTACCACCCGCCGCTGCTGTATGAGCCCGGCATCGGACTGGCGGCCGCGACGCTCGCCATCACGCTGTTCGCGGTCTGGCTCGCGGGGCGGTCGTTCCGGCGGCTCGATCGTTCGTGATTTCGCTCGGTGCACGATCAGTTCTCAGCGGGGCGCTCAGTGCTGTCCGGGAAGTGCTGGGCGATGAGATCCTCCCCGGTATAAAACACGGGGCCTTCTTCTTGACTCTCGGTGACACTGGGAACGTCCGAAGAGGGACGGGAAAGCAGCCCTCATATCAAGCCATACTGGCTGCAACAGCCTCTCGCTGCGGGAAGGGGTCGGGTCTCTCGAATCGCGGCTATCTCGATACGGCGAGAGTATCCCGCCGCTCACGGCGTGGAGGACGTTATTTGTTGAACAACCGATCGAGGATGGCTCGCTGGATGAACCCGGACTGCCGCCTGTCCGGCGGTTGCACCATGATGGCGGTGCAGTCGACGCTGTCGACGAGTCGGTCGCCGGGACGACCGAACACCGCACCACGTAGCCCGCGCCGCTCTGTCGTGGTGACGAGCAGGTCCGCCGACTTCGTGAACCGCGAGAGTCCCTCGATCCGGTCGTCGGCCTCCAGGATGCGTGAGTCTACGGGCACGGTGAGTATTCGACGGAGATTATCGTGATACTCCTGTACGACGGCACGACGGTCGTCCGGAACGCCCTCCGGAACGGTCTGAAGTGACTTCTCCCACGACTAAAGTCGTGGGCTTCCCTCACTGAGGGTTAGGCCCACGTCGTCTGGGGAGTTCGCAGGTTCCATCTCACCGTTGGTTCCCTTGAGTACGACCTGCGTTTCGGGCTGAGCCACAACAGCCCCCACCGTCGATAGCGGACTCTGAATGTTCTTACCGACGGCTCGTTTGCCGATGTTCGCCGCGCCATTCTTGTCGCCGTTGTCGTCCAGTCCACAGTCGTGGCACTCGACACGACCCTGCACTTCCCGACTCGTGTTCTGCGACCCACACCGCCAACACGTCACAGACGTGTCGTACTCCTTGACTGGGATGCACTCTCGCCCGTCGAGGTGGGCTTTGTACGTGAGGATGTTCGCCATCTTCGCGTATGGCATCTTGTGGACCTTGTCGTTCACGTACCGCCCTTCGTCGTTGTCGAAACGCAACCCAGTCATATCACCGAACACGAGTACGGCGTTGCGCTCCCGAGCCCGATCGACGAGTTCGTTCGCCACTTGGTGCAACTCGTGTTCGACCGTTCTCGATTCCTTGTCCCCAAGGCGTTCGATTACTTGTGATCCCGAGCGCACCTTCGCCTTCCCGATGCTCTTGCGGAGTTGTTTGTAGTGTTCACGGACGCGACGGACTTCCGCGCCGTGGAACTGCGTGTCGCGGTCAGAGAGAAACGTGCTGACGGCGATCCACTTCGCACCCATATCGACGGCGAGAACGTCATCGTATTCGTCTGCGACGGCCACAGACCGCTTGCAGACGAGGTGAACATACCACTCGCCGTCCCGATGGACGAGTTCCGAGTCGCAGATACACTCGTCTTTGAGGAGGTGCGTGTCCTTCTCGGGGACGCGGACTGGCACCCAGATGCTATCACCACGTTCTTTCTCGGGGTTGTAGACGGGGAGTTTGAACCACCACGACGAAAGAACCGTGTCCTCGTCGTGTTCGATGGTGATACAGTCGTTGCGGAGGACGACTGGTTGTTCGGTGTCAGCTCGGGGATTCTTGTTCGACTGGACTTTCCCCGCCTGTTGCTTGGTGGCGGAGTAGAGGTTCGCGTCATCGTCACCGTGAACGGCGTCTTGGAACGCGGTGTATTCGCGTTCGACGAGACGGGTTTTTCGCTCAGTGAGCGAGTGGAGTTTGAGCCGTACCGTGGTGGTGACTTCCCGGCGCATCGTTACCGTCCAGTCTGTGCTTCGATGTACTCCTCAATGGTCTGGCTTGACACCTCCCCTGCCGAAGAGACGAAGTACGATCGCGTCCACAGCGAGGGGAGGCCGAAGTCAAACTCGTCGCGGAGGTTCCGTGAGGTGTAGCCTTTGACCTGCTGGATGATTTTGTTCGGTGCAAGCTTCGGGCTGCCCGTGATGAACAGGTGTACGTGGTCGGGCTGGATTGCCAGTCGGAGAATGTCGAGGTTGAGTTCGTCGGCTTTCTCTTCGATGAGTTGTTCGAGGCGGTCGGCAACCTCGTCCGTCAGCACCGGCTTGCGGTACTTCGGGCACCACACGAAGTGGTAGTGGAGGTTGTGAACCGACGTTCGCTCTCGACTGTACCCGCGTGGCATACGATTAGATGGATATCAATCTATATTATATGTTATGTCTTCACCAACCCTCGGCCGGCTATCGAGAATGGTTTGCGCCGTGTGTGGTCGGATTCATCCCACGACTGAAGTCGTGGGCTTTCTCCTTGATTTCGTGTAAGATCCAAACACCGTTACAGTCGCTATCGGTTGCGATCTCCGGGAGAAAACGACTCATGAGCGCTGGAGGATTTGAACCCCCGACAACTTGGTCCGAAGCCAAGCACTCTATCCAGACTGAGCTAAGCGCCCGTACACCTTGGTATCGGATCCGATCGTTTAAGCCTCGCGATCCGACGCAGCGCTCGTGGCGAGAAGCGAGGACGACGCCGACGGGGGTAATCAAAAAGAATATTATACGGAGCGAATATCTTACGCATAGTTGATGGCTCCCGGTTGGACGGTTCCCCCGTCGAATGAGTGGCTGCACTCGGTAGGCTCGGCGTCGAGGCACACCTATGTATGATCTCGCCCCACATCTGGAGACTGAGGTCCCTCCGGGTACGAACCTGCTCTTCAGGGGGCCACCGCTGACCGGTAAACGAAAGCTCGCGATGGACGTGCTCGCCGGCGGCACCGAGGACGGCGACGGCGCGATCATCGTGACGACGAAGGACAGTGCGGACCGCGTCCTCGACGACTACGCGAAACGAACGTCCTACGAGGGGAAGCCGGTCGCGGTGGTCGATTGCGTCACGCGCCAGCAGGGCGTCGGCGACGTGCGCGACGACGACCGGATCAAATACACCTCCTCGCCGGTAGACATGACCGGGATCGGGATCAAGCTCTCGGAGTTCCTCCAGGCGTTCCACCGCGATCGAGGGATCAAGCGCAACCGGATCATGGTTCACTCGCTGTCGACGCTGCTCATGTACTCCGACCTTCAGACGGTCTTTCGGTTCCTCCACGTCTTCACCGGCCGCATCCAGAGCGTCGACGGTCTGGGTCTCTTTTGTATCGACGCGACGGCCCACGACGACCAGACGATGAACACGCTCACGCAGCTGTTCGACGGCGTCGTCACCCTCTCCGAGGATGACGAGCCGAAGATCCGGTTGGCGCAGTGAGGGCGGCGGTCGCGGCCTTTTATTCATCACGCTCCGTACGTCGCGACATGCCCGTCACCCGCGACGACGAGATCGACGCGTTTCTCGACGCCGAAACGATAGCCGTGATCGGCTGTTCGACCACCCCCGGCAAGGCGGCCCACGACGTGCCGGCGTACCTCCAGCGGCAGGGATATCGGGTACTTCCGGTCAACCCCTTCGCGGACGAGATCCTCGGCGAACGGGCGTACGACGAGATCGGCGACGTGGAGGAGACCGTCGATCTGGTCGACGTCTTCCGCCCGAGCGAGGAGGTGCCCGCGATCCTGGAGGCGGTTCGAAGCCGACACGCGATGCGAGGCGACGCCGGCCGCGTCTGGCTACAGCTCGGGATCGGCCACGACGAGGCGGTTGCTGACGCTGAAGCCGACGGACTCGAGATCGTTCAAGACGAGTGTCTGAAAGTCCAGCATCGCCGGCTTCGGAGCTGATCCCGGGGTGGGGCGTTCGCCGACGAGTTAACCCGTCCATTCCTCGAAGGAACGGTAGACGCCCTTCGAGAGGTAGCGTTCGGAGGAGTCGGCGAAGACGGTGACGACGACGTCGTGGGGGGCGTCGATCTCGCCCGAATCGATCCCTCGTGCGACGCGTTTCGCGGCGACGCCGTTGGCGGCGGCCGAGGACGCGACGAGCTGTCCCTCCTCGGCCGCGAGCCGAGCCATCTCCTCGTGGACCGCACGATCCGAGATCGGTCGGATGTCGTCGACGAGCGATGGGTCGAACAGCTCGTTCGTCTCGATGTCGTGGGTGCCGATCCCCTCGGTCTTGTACTCCTCGTGTTCGACCTCCTCGCCGAGGAACTCGCGGTACGCGGAGCCCTCCGGCTCGACGGCGACGACGTGGGTGTCGGGGTCACGGTCGCGGAAGTAGCCCGCCAGTCCCATCAGGGTGCCGCCGGTGCCGCAGCCGACGACGATCGCGCCGACCTCGCCGTCGAGCGCCTCGTCGATCTCCGGGGCGGTCGTCTCGTAGTGTGCCTCCGCGTTGAGCGGGTTGGAGAACTGCTGTGGAACCGCCGCGTTGTCGAGCTCGGCGGCCAGCTCGTGAGCACGTTCGATGGCGTAGCCCATCCCGTCCTCGGTGGGCGTGTTGATCACGTCGGCGCCGAGCGCGCGCATGAGCTGCTGTTTTTCCACCGAGAAGCGCTCCGGAACGACGAACACCGCCCGTAGATCGAGTCGTCCGGCGGCGACCGCGATCCCGATCCCGGTGTTGCCGGCGGTCGGCTCGATGACGGTGCCGCCGGACGAGAGCTCCCCGCGCTCGAGCATCCGCTCGAGCATGTACTTCCCGATCCGGTCTTTGATGCTCGCGCCGGGATTGAACGACTCCAGTTTCGCGTAGACCGGCACCGTGTCCGGCGAGTCGTGGACGCGAACGAGCGGCGTTTCCCCGATGGTCTCCAACACCGACGGGAGGGGCTCCCGATGGGTGGTCATGTCTCAACGAAGCGGCGTCGCATACTTAGAGTGTTGCATCGTCGAACGTCCGTCGACGGGTTCGGCTCAGTCGTTCGCGGCCGGGGATTCCGTCGAATCGTCTCCCGATCCGTCCGCTTCAGCGGCCCCCTCCTCGTCGGTCCCCTCCGCGGCTGCCGCCTCGGCATCGACGATGTGTGCCTGCGTGCTCACCGCATCGAGGTCGACGCCGACCTCCTCGGCGACCGCGTTCAGGACGGCCCGCTGTTCGGCCATCTCGTTTTCCAGCCGACTGATGCGCTCCGCGGTGTCTTTCACCGTCGTCTGGGTGTCCTCGACCTCGTCGCGAAGCTCGTTGAGCTTCTGGTAGGTCTGTTCAGCCTTGTCCGCGAGGGTCTGGATCCGTTTTGCCGTGTCGCCGAATCCCATGGATGTCCTTCTCGCTCCGGGTACCTGTGTGTTCCGTTCGTCGGCCGCCCGTCGGCGACACGTGGACTCGACGGTGGACTTTTGCCCGAACCTCCCTAGGAGTTCGTATGAGCGTCGAGCGGATCCTGTTGACGAACGACGACGGCATCGACGCCGTCGGGTTGCATGCGTTGTACGAGGTGCTCGCGGACGACTACGAGGTGACGGCCGTCGCGCCGGTCGAGGATCGGTCCGCGGTCGGCCGAAGCCTTTCCAGCGAGGTCGACGTTCACGACCACGAACTCGGATACGCAGTGGAGGGAACGCCGTCCGACTGCGTCGTCGCGGGGCTCGGAACGCTGGTGCCCGACGCCGATGTCGTCGTCTCGGGCTGTAACAAGGGAGCGAACCTCGGCGAGTACACCTTGGGTCGATCCGGAACCGTCTCCGCGGCCGTCGAGGCCACGTTCTTCGGCCTGCCGGCCATCGCCACCTCGATGTACGTTCCCGGTGGTGACGACTGGTGGAAGCGGGAACTCGATCAGGAGGAGTTCGCTCACGCGGCCCGGGCGACGCGATTCCTCGTCGACCGTGCGGTGGCTGGCGGCGCGTTCGAGACGGTCGATTATCTCAACGTCAACGCGCCGATCTCGTCGGGAGAGCCCGCGCCGATACGGCTGACCCGCCCGTCGACGCGGCACGAACTCGGCGCCGAACGAACGGAGACGGGCGTCACGCTCCATGACGGGATCTGGGACCGAATGCGTGAGGGGGCCGTCCCGGACCCGGCCGGAACGGATCGCCGGGCGATCCTCGACGACGAGGTGTCCGTGTCGCCGCTTTCGGCGGCGCACACGGTCGCGACCGCCGACGGGCTCGAACGGTTGGTCGACGAATACGTCGCCACGAACTGATACGATACGTTCGGCCGACCGATTTATTTCGATCCTACGTATCCGTCCATCCATGTCGTACGACATGGATGGGAAGACCGCGATCGTGACCGGCGCCGCCTCGGGGATCGGGCGGGCGACCGCCCGACGACTCGCCGACGAGGGCGCCGACGTCGCCGTCGTGGACGTCGACGTCGAGGGAGGAACGGCCGTGACGGACGAGGTCCTGACCGGCGGCGGTTCGGCGCGATTCATCGAGGCCGACGTGGCCGACGAGGACGCCGTCGAGTCGATGGTCGCGGAGACCGTCGAGGCGTTCGGCTCGCTCGATCTCGCGTTTAACAACGCCGGCATCGAGGGCGACAACGAACCGACCGCCGAGCAGACCGAGGCGAACTGGGACCGCGTCGTCGACGTCAACCTCAAAGGGGTCTGGCTCTGTCTGAAACACGAGATCCCCGAGATGGTCGCGAACGGCGGCGGCGCGATCGTGAACACGTCGTCGATCTCCGGACAGACCGGCGCGGGATCGGCACCCTACGTCGCCACGAAACACGGGATCATCGGGCTCACCCGCACTGCGGCGGTCGAGTACGCCGACGACGGGATCCGCGTCAACGCCATCTGTCCGGGCACCGTCGACACCGAGGTCTCCCGGCGGTTTCGCGAGAAGAGTCCGGAGTCGTTCGAGTCGTTCGTCGACATGCACCCGATCGGCCGGATCGGGAAGCCGGAGGAGATCGCCGCCCCCGCCGCCTGGCTGCTCTCCGAGGAGGCCTCCTTCGCCACGGGCGGGATCTTCCAGGTCGACGGCGGCTTCATGGCGCTGTGAATCGGGCTGACGGTGGCTTTCGTGTTTGTACGGTTCACAGCGGTAACAGTGCGGAGGCCCGCAGTTTTAAATGTGGGTAGCCCACGAGCCGCAGCCACGCTCGTTGTGGATCAGTATGTCGCGGTTGACATCCTCCTCCGCGTGAACGCGGAGAAATCCCGAGCGGTGGGAGTGTCAGGTTTGGAGTCCACTCGGCGGACTACCACACCTTTCGGGCACGGGTAGTCCCACAGTATCGATGTGGTGGACTGTTGGCGGTAACGAGAACTCCGTTCTCGTTCGCACATCAGAAATCTTCGATTTCTGAGGACGGTGTCAAACCGCCGTTACCCCTCTCCTCGGCCGTGTTGAGCGTCCCGGTGTTGTTTTTGCCACGAGGACGCCGGCAGGCGTCAGTAGAGTCAGGGGTATCGTGGTGCTCGCTTTCAGCAGTCGGCACGGACACACGCTTCTAGAACGTGCGTTCACCTGCTGCCCTTTCGGATACTGTCGTCCGAGGGACTCCGTCTCTCGTGATCACGAGAACCTTCGATTTTCGAACGACCTCGTTACGTGGGCGGACAGGCCGCCTCCGTAGGACGGATCGGAATCCGCTCCGTTCCGACCGATTCCTATTCCTTAGTGGGGCGGCCTGTCAATTAAACGTAACCGTTGGAAACTCGGAGAAGCATCCGACCGGTGGTCTGTGACCACCAGTAACGGCGCGTATCCACGGCCTGAAGCCCGTGGTATTGCGCCTGGGCAGCATATAACGCCCGCGGCGAACGGGGGAGAATCGCTTCGTCGGGTCGTACTCGAATCAGTTCGCGGCGTCGTCCGCGAGCGTCTCGCGCAGCTCTCGCGTCGCCGGCACCAGCACCCAGAACGTCAACGCGCCGATGATCATGAGCCAGAAGAAGGCGTCGCCGGCGAGCACCCCGATCTCGTCGTAGACGCTGTTGACGCCGGTCGGATCGCTGAACAGTTGGTCGATGTTGTAGAAGCTCGGCGTTCGGTACCAGCCCGCGAACGTGAGCCACCCGAGCCCCCCGAGAGTGAAGAGGGCGAGGCCCTTCATGAACTCGTCTGCCATTGGCTTACTCTTCGCTGGAGTCCTCTTGAGCCTTTCCCATTCCCTGGGCTCGAAAACGCGTTCCGAGGACGTAAATGGCCGTTCCGAGCAGGATCGACCCGATGCCGGCGATCGCAAGCAGCGCCGTCAACACGTCCTCGGAGACCCCGATCCCGAACGCCTCGAGCAGGAAGATGATCGTCGTCCGGACGAAGCTGATCTGAAGCGTCGCGGCATCGATCAGCGTGAATCCGACGAAGTACGTGGCGATGGCCGCCAGCGTCGAGAAGACGGTGACCGTTTTATATAGCCGGAGCGGGACGACGATCTCACGACCGTCCGGGCCGACCCGCGGCCCGATCGGCTCGGTCCGTGGGTCCTCGGGGTCGTCCTTCGCGATCGGGTCTCCGGTCTCGTCGACGGCCTGGAAGTCGTCCCGAGAGTCGGTGGCGTTCGTGTCGGTCATGGGGAGTTCGGTGTCGTCGAAGTCGGAAACGGCGGGAGGGAACGACGGTGATCGCGGACGTTACTTCGGCGGTCGCAGCATGTAGTACCGCCGGTTGAGATCGTACATGTACCCCTCACGCATCGTCTTCAACACCGCGTAGGTGACGATGGCACCGATCACCGGCAGCAGGAAGACGAGGTTGAGCAGGAGGTCGAGCTCGATGGGCACGAGGTTCTGGATCGCGAGAACCCCCAGCGTGACCGAGAAGATCACGCCGGAGACGCCGATCGCGGCCCACATGGGTTCTTCAACCGGCCGCCGCGCGCTTCCCTTGTTGAGGAAGGGCACGAGCGTGATGAACCCGAAGATGACGCCGTGTGCGACGAGCCCGTACAGCTCGTCGGACATGACCTTGTCGCCGCCGAGGATGGCGAGTTCGGGGTTGATCGGGTCGAGGTGGAGCAGCCCGAACGACCAGTAGAGGTACCAGTCGGGCAGGATGATCGCCGGCGTCGACCCCGGGTTCGCCGGGTCGCCGAAGTGCGGCGGCAACACCGCGGAGACGAGCAGCATCACGCCGATGAAGAAGCTCGTGATCGCGAGGTTGCGGATCGTCTCGTGGGGCCAAGCCGGGAAGCCGAGGACGTCGCGCTCGACGTACGTGGACTTCGTGCGGAGGTCCTCGTCCTCGCGTCGGGAGCGCTCGAAGTACTGGTAGGTGAGCTGTGAGAGCCCCTGCGTGCGCTCCTTGCGCTCGCTCCAGGTCGGCGTCTCGTCGTCCGGCGGGACCGTCGCCGGCGGTCCGCCGTCCGTGCGTGCTTTCTCGTCGGTTCCGCCGTCGGTGATCGCCCGACCGGCGTCGCTCGACGCGTCGGGCGACTCGGTCGGAGTGTGGTCGTCGTCGGTCATTGATCTAGTGCGGCTCCGCGATGCCCTGCACCCAGACGATGCCGACGTGGAGCGCGATGAGCGCCGTGACCACGAACGGCAACACGAAGACGTGCAGGATGTACATTCTCACGAGCGTCGCCTGTCCGAGAGTAAACCCACCGAACAGAAGCTGTGCGGCCCACTCGCCCACGAGGGGGGTCGCGAGCGCCATCTCGACGCCGATCTGTGCCGCCCAGAAGGACAGCTGCTTCCACGGCAGGACGTAGCCGGAGAACCCGAACAGAAGCGTCAGGGCGATGAGCACGATGCCGAGGATCCAGTTGACCTCACGGGGCTCCTTGTAGGAACCGGTGAAGTAGACGCGCAGCATGTGCAGGAACACCGCCGCCACCATGAACTGTGCGGACCACCGGTGGATCGAGCGAAGCATGAAGCCGAACTGCACGTCCTGCATGATCTCGACGACCGAATCGTACGCGGCCGTGGGATCGCCCTGGGCCACCGCGCCAGCCGTCGACGGCGAGTAGTAGAACCCCAGAAGTGCCCCCGACACCGCCGCCACGAGGTACGCGATGATCGACAGCGAGCCGAGCGAGTAGAGGGGGTACCAGTACCAGAACTTGTTGTCCAGGTCGTACTGTTCGGTGTGGCTTTTCGGCATCTGGAGGTTCGCCCGGTAGTACATCGTCTCCAGCAGCTCGAGGTAGTCGACGATGCGCAGCCGTTTGTCCAGCCAGATGAGCGTGGTGAGGAACGCGGTCTCGATGACCGTCAGATCCTGCTGTTTGAGCCACGCATTGTGGTCCATCTCGTCTTGTTTCTTGAGGCTCATTGTGATGTCACCGCTTGTAGTACGGGTAGATCGCGCGTTTCACCGTGTCCCACGCGTCTCCGGCTTCCAGTTCGACGCCGTCCTTCTGGTCTTCACGCACGTAGAGGTCCTCCCACTTCCGACGGCGTTTCTTCACGATCATGACGTCGGGGAGGAACTCCTTGCGATACAAAAGCAGGATGAAGCCGAGGTCGATGAAGATCAGCGCGAGCAGCGCGCCCATGTACATGTTGCCGAACTCCGTCGAGGCCCAGCCGAACATCAGCCCGTAGACGAACAGGAAGACGAAGACGACCTCGATGACGGTGAGCAACACGATGGCGATGGCGGCCGTCGTGCTCTCGCGGGCCGGTTCATACCGGTGGATGTCGCCGTACGAGGAGCCGCTGGAGCTCATCTGCTCCCTCCGTGTCCGGTGTGGGCGGACTCGCCGTACTTCAGCATGTAGAACGTGAAGACGAAGGTCAACACGATCCCGAACATCGAGGCGACGCCGACCCAGTGGGCGTGGATCGGGACGCCCCACTGTCCGACGTCCTCGGGCCATCCGTCATCGGGCCCGGGCTCGATGATCGGGACGTCGTCGCCGACGGCGACCGCTCCGAACATGTTGACGCCGCGGTGGGGCGTACAGACGTAGCCGGTTCGGCCGCCCTCCTCGAAGGTGTACTCGTAGGTGTACCCCTCCTCGTCGACCGGATTCCCGCTGTCGAGGTCGGTGTGGACGTTCTCGAAGTCGGTGTTCTCCTCGTCGGCGACGACGTTGTGCCCGCCGCCCTCGCCGGTCCACTCGAAGACCACGGTCGTCCCCTCGTCTATCCAGATTCCGGCCGGCGAGAACGCGAGGTTCCCGCCGTTACCGGAAGCCCCGACGTCGACGACTACCTCGTCCTGGCCGCGGAGGTCCTGATACCCTCCGTCGATGCCGTCGAGGTACCCCTCGAAGTCCGGGCGTTCCTCGGCCGCGACCGTGCCGGTCGCTGCGGTCGTGGCGGCGACCGCGGCGGTGGCACCGCCGGCCGTTCGAACGAAATCCCGCCGTTTCATACGGCTCTCCCTCAGGACGGCGCGCGCTTAAACCCACCGACTATCGTCGACCGACGGGCGGCTCGTACGCCCCCCGAGTGTGTCGAATTCAGCCGTTTCAGGGCTCTTCGTTCTCGTCGGAGATCGAGGGTCCCTCGACGGGGACGAAGTCGGGTCGTTCCTCGGCTTCACGAAGCGCGCGAAGCCGTCGGCGATACTCCTCCGCGCGGAACCGATCGGAGAGTCGCGCGTTCGCGACCATCGCGAACAGAAAGACGCCGATCAACAGAAAGAGGATCCCGACGGCGGGCGCGACGATGGTCTCCACGCCGAGAAACAGCGTCGCTCCGATCAGCGCGACCCCCGCGAGAACCTGCAGGCCCGCAACGATCTGGATCATGAGGTTTCCGAACTCGCCGGAGCCCTGCGGCACCGTCTCCGGATCCGGCAGCGACCAGTCGTCCGGCGGGTCGGCCACCTCGTACTCCTCCATGGCCGCCAGCGCGACGACCGGCTCGACGTCCCGCAACACCGTGCCCCGACCGCTGATTTCGCCGCCGGGTCGCAGGATCGCGTACCCCTCGTCCGAGTAGACGAGGAGCCGTTCCTCGCCGGCTTCCTCCACGCGCTCGAGGAGACCGAACACCTCCCGGCGAGCGATCCGGGATTTCAGCTCGGCTTCCGCCCGGTCGAGCAGCTCGTCGCCCGTGATCCACGTCTCCGGATCGAAGGCGGCGTCCCACTCCTGGGCGCTCATTCGGGCCATGTCCTCCGGCCCGAAGTCCTCGAAATCGTACTCCGCGTCGACCCGTTCGCGAAGCTCGGCGAGTTCGTCGTTGATCCCGGCGGCTTCCGTCGAATCCGCGTCGGATCCGGGTGACTGCGTGCCGGACTCGGGTGACTCCTCGTCGGTTCGTTCACCCTCCCGTCGTTCGGCGCCGTCCGGGCTCGATCGCGGCGAGGCGTCGTCCATCGACCCCACCTATGTGCTCCGGGGGCTAACGGTTTTCGTCCGCTTTGAGCGTATAAAGGCTCGTTCCGATCCTCGCGACAAAACGGGGATCGCGGGACTTTACGCGATGGGGCCGTAATCCACCGATATGGTCGACGAGTCGGTCATCGCGATGATCGCCGGGCTGTCGGTGACCGCAAGCCTGCCGTTTCTGTTGTACGGGGCGTGGATCATGATCGACGCCGAGACGGTCACGTGGGAGGTGTTGATCCACCACCTGAAGTACATCGCCGTCGGGCTGGCGCTCACGACGGTGCCGGTGGTGACGTGGATGCTGCCCCGGATCCTCGGACAGATGACCGGCGATGCCGTCATTCACGCGTTCTTCGGACTTCAGGCGTACGCGCTTTTGGTCTTCGCGCTCACCGGCATCGTACGGATATTTCAGGCGAAGCACAACGCCGACGCCTACCACGACCCCGACGCGGACATCGACGACCTCCACGAGAACATGAACCACTGGCGAAAGCGCCTCCGCGTCGGCGTCGCGGGCTTCATGATCCTCTGGCTTTGCGCGTGGGTGACCGGACTCTACCGGTTTTACGTCCTGCACCTCGGCCCGATGCTCGCCTGAGCGGCACGTTCCCAAGCACCATCCCGGCTGAGGGGTACGCTCCCAAGCACCATCCCGGCTGAGGGGTACGCTCCCAAGCACCATCCCGGCTGAGGGGTACGCTCCCAAGCGCCCACCCCGACTGAGGGTCCCCTTGGCGCGCCGGCGAGGTGGCGACAACCGACAAGTTCAACCCCGTTTTTGCCGTATACCCGACATCGTGGCAGTCACTTTCGACCTGTTCGGCACGCTCGTTGACGTCGACTATCCGACCGACCCGGCGGAGGTCGTCGCCCGAGAGCTGGAGTCGCGCGGCGTCGCAGTCCCGGACGATTGGCACGTCGCGTACGGCGAGGTTCACGTCGACGCGCCGGCCGGCGCCGAGGTTCCCCTGCCGGTACACGTCGCCAGGGCGCTGGAATCCCGCGGCGTCGAGGCGACGGAGAACGTCGCTCGACACGCCGTGGTGGCGGCCTTCGACCCCGACGTGACCAAACGGGAGGGGGCGGAGGAGGCGATCCGGGCGGCCGCCAAGCGGGGTCCAGTCGGCCTGCTCTCGAACTGTGCGGTCCCCGAGCTCGTCTCCCGGACGCTGATCCGCTCCGGGTTGCGCGGGGAGTTCGACGCGGTCGTCACGAGCGTCGGCTGCGGTTGGCGGAAGCCGCATCCGAAGGCGTTCGAGGCGGTCGCCGACGCGCTCTCGGTCGAGCCCTCCACGCTCGTCCACGTCGGCGACGACCCGACCACGGACGGCGGCGTCGTCGACGTCGGCGGGAGGTTCGTGGACGTGACCGAGACGCCGCTCTCGACGTTCGCGGTCGAGCTGGAGGCCGAGCCGTGAGCCTCGCGGCGGGGGGCGCAGTCGCGCTCGCCGCCGCCCTCGACCGGACGCTTTCGGAGCCGCCGGCACGGATCCACCCCGTCGCGTGGCTCGGACGGACCGTCGCCGCCCTCGATGCCCGTCTCCCGGACGTTCGCGTCACGGGGGTCGCCCTCGCGACCCTCGTTCCGTTCGGATTCGGCGCGTCGCTCGCCGCACCGATACTCGTCGTCGACGGTCGTTTCGGATCCGCCGTGATCGGCGAGGGGCCCATCGTCGCCGCCGTCCTCGCGGGCGTCGCGCTGTTCGTCTGCTCGAGTCATCGCATGCTGATCGAGGAAGCCGACGCGGTCGTCTCGCTGTCCACGGCCGACCTCCCGGAGGCACGAACGCGTCTTCGGTCGCTCGCCGGGCGTGACGCGGAGGAACTGACGCCTGACGGAATCCGGTCCGCCGCCGTCGAGAGCGCGGCCGAGAACCTGGCCGACGGACTGCTCGCGCCGTATCTCGCGTTCGCCGTCGGCGTCGCTTTCGCGGGCGCCCTCGGCACGGCCGCTCACGTCGCCCTCGCGTTCGGGACGGCGGCCGCCGGCTGGGTGAAGGGCGTCAACACGCTCGATTCGATGCTCGGCTATCGGGATCGGGCGGCCGGATGGGCGCCGGCGCGACTGGACGACGTCGTCATGTGGGTCCCGGCGCGGACGGCGGCGCTCCTGTTGGCGTTCGTGGCCGGTCCGACCCGTGTGCCCGACACCCTCGGACGGGCCGGACGGGCCGCGTCCCGTCCGCCATCCCCGAACTCCGGCTGGCCGATGGCGACGATCGCCTCCATCGGCCGGATCCGGCTGGAGAAGCCGGACGCCTATACGCTGTTCCCGGAGAACGCGCCTCCGACCGTCGCGGACGCACGCGGGAGCGTCCGGTTGGTCTCCCGTGCGGGCTGGGTCGGCATCGTGGGAGTCGCGCTCACGGTGGTGGTCGTCGCGTGAGCGGGCCGGACGATTCGGCCACAACCGACGACTCGTCCTCCACGGACGATTCGGCCACAACCGACGGCTCGTCCTCCACGGACGATTCGGCCGCAATCGACGATTCCCGAGCGGCGAACCCC
>CAZIFX010000002.1:43904-79932 GCA_964538415.1 uncultured Halobellus sp. | reverse complement strand
CAAGGCTCACATCAGATCCCCTCTTACGCCGGAGCGCAGGGGGCGAGATCCTCATGGGGTTGAGCCGGCGTGGCCGGCTCGGCGAAACCGGGTCGAGTTGAACGACCCGAGTTCGCGTCTGCGTTCTTCGCATTACGACCGAACACCCTCGTACTGATAAGGGCGTCGAATCGCTCCGACCGGCCGCGTTCGCGGCCGGCCGTCGCCCCCCGCGGCGGGGGGCTCCTCGCATTCATCTGAACGCCCGGGTTGTATTTAACCCCGTCGAACCATCCGCCCTACGTCATGCGGTTTCATGGGTCGTGACCGCCGGTCCCCCGCACCTGAAATACGGTAGTGGGAGCCCGGGGAGCGCGTGACGGAGAGATGGGTCCCGAGCATCGGGGCCGCCAGCGTTCGAGCGTCGAGCGGGCCAGCGCGACGGTGCGTCACGGCGGATGGAGCGTCACGGCGGATGAAGCTGCCATGCTGGTCGGCCACCACGTCGTGCGCGCCTTCGTGCGTGGGCGAGGATTACGAGTCGCGACGCTCTCGGCTCACGTGCGTCGAGTCGTCCTCGAAAATGTGTGCACTGGCGGCTCGGATCGCACCGGAGCCTACTCCTCGTCTAAGTACTCGATCCCCTGTTTCGAGACGTTGGCCTTCGTGATGTTGTCGAGGTCGTTGAGCCAGAACTCGTCGTCGGCGTCGTCGACCTCGGGCGCGTCGTCCTCCCACGCCCATCCTTCGTATTCGTGGACCTTCTTCGTCCCCTTCTCACGGAGTCGGAGCGTCGTCCGCTCCGCCTCCTCCTCGGAGGGTGCAGGGTCGAGAGTTCGGGCCGCCTTCAACGCGGCCTGTCTGGGCATGTTGCCGGAGAACTCGCTCGGTTCCGATCCGTCCTCCTCCCGAAGGGCGAAGTTTCGCTTACCGTCTTCACGTACCATGGTTTTGCCTCCATGACAATCCAGCACACTATCCATTATAAATATATCGGGGAAATGAAAGCTGCTAGGGAGTTCTTTTATATACTATCTCGGCGGGGGCTGGCGTTTTTACCGGATCACGCGGGACGCACCCGCCGAAACGCGACGGCATTCGCGGCGAAACGGCTCACGCGCGGACGATCGACGGGGCGATATTGGGGCGATATCGGGGCATCCCTCATCCGCAACGATTTTGTGGAGAATACCGCGACCCCTCGGTGATGCCGTCGGCCGCCCGTCACCGTAAACAACACTTATGTATCTCCTGTGGACAAGTTCGAGTCAGATACCGGCGATGGTCCGCAAGAAGAAGCTCAGTCCGAGTGGCGCCAAAGACGAGGACGGTCAATACCACAACGTCCACGTGAACCTCCACGAGGACGAACTCGCCGTCGCCGGCATGGAGATCGGCGACGAGGTGTTCGTTCGGGTGCGTGATGGCAAGATCATCATCCAGAAGGCGGACGCGGATCCGGAAGACCTGGAGCACGATTTCTGACGCGACGCCGTCGTCGGATTCATCACCGTCGAGGACCTCGGTCCGACAATGGCCGTCTACGACCTGGTGAAACCGGTGCTGTTCTCGTTACCGCCGGAGACTGCCCACGGAATGACCCACCGCCTGCTGCGTGCCGTACAGGGGACGCCCGTCGAGTCCGCGCTGCGGAGCCGGTACGTCGTCTCGGATCCCCGCCTCGAGGTGGAGGCGTTCGGATCGACGTTCCCCGCGCCCGTCGGCGTCGCCGCCGGGTTCGACAAGAACGCGGAGGTGCCTCGCTCGCTCGCCGCGCTCGGGTTCGGCCACGTCGAGATCGGCGGCGTCACCGCCGAAGAGCAGCCGGGAAATCCGCGGCCGCGTCTGTTTCGGCTCCGCGAGGACCACGCACTGATCAACCGAATGGGATTCAACAATCACGGCGCCGATCGGGTCGGCCGTCGACTCGACGAGGAACCCCATCCCGACGTCCCGCTCGGCGTGAACATCGGGAAATCGAAGGCCACGCCCCTCGAGGACGCCCCCGCCGACTACCGCTACACCTACGAGCGCGTGACGGACGCGGGCGACTACTTCGTCGTCAACGTTTCCAGCCCGAACACCCCCGGCCTGCGGGAGCTGCAGAACCGCGAGGCGTTGGAGCGGATCATGGAGACGTTGGTCGAGGCCGGTGCGAGCCCATTGTTGGTGAAACTCTCGCCCGATCTGCCGCGGCCGGCCGTCGAGGACGTGCTGGGCGTCGTCGACGACTTCGATCTCGACGGCGTCATCGCGACGAACACGACGACCTCACGCTCCGACTCCCTCCGGAGCCCCGAACGTGCCGAACGCGGGGGGCTCTCCGGAAAACCGATCGAGGAGACCGCAACCGACCTCGTTCGGTTCGTTGCCGAGCGGACCGACGTGCCGGTCGTGGGCGTCGGCGGAATTTCCGACGCCGACGGTGCCTACGAGAAGATCCGCGCCGGAGCCTCTCTCGTGCAGCTGTACACCGGGTTGGTGTACGAAGGACCCGGTCTCGCACGGGACATCAACGAGGGACTCCTCGATCGGCTCGAACGCGATGGCTTCGACTCGATCGAGGACGCGGTCGGCGTGGACCTCGAGTGAGACAGCAGGCGCGACCTCGACGACCCGGACGGTCGATGAGACCCCGCTCCGAGCGGTGATCAGGGATCGTCTCGAACGATGACGACGACGTCGTCGGCCTCGAGGAACGTGCCGTCACCCTCATACCGCCGCTGCTCCTCGACGGAGAACTCCCCGTCGACGAGCGTCACCCCCGCGACGCGGAGCTCGTCGCCGTCGATCTCGTACTCTCCTTGCGCGAGCGCGCCCTCGATCTCGCTGACCTGGTCGCCGTATTTCGGGCCGACCGTCGCATAGTCGAGGTCGATCCCGGAGACGACCGTCTCGACCGGCGCCTCGGCGTCGGGATGGACCGTCAGATCCTCGACGTGCATCACGCCGGTGACGTCCTCCTCGAAACCGCGGACGTCTGCGTACACCTCGACGGCTTCGAGCTCCGCGTTGAGCGGGAGCTGGTTCTTGCTTTTGTACCGCCGGAGGGCACCGACGACCGTGATGGCTGCAGCACCGCCGTCCAGGTCGGCCTCGATCCCGAGCGGCGTGGGCCAGTCCGCGAGGTGAACGGAGTCCGCTGCGTCGCCGTCGGCGCCCTCCGCGTACATGTCGTGCCAGAGCTCCTCCGTGACGTGTGCGAGGAACGGAGCGAACAGCGCGAGGAATCGACGGTGGGCGGTTCGAAGAGTGTAGGCGGCGGAGGCGTCCTCCCGCTCCTTGGCGATCTCGAGGTAGTCGTCACAGAACGTCCCCCAGAAAAACGAGCGGAGCCCGTCGCGCGCCTTCGAGAACTCCCGGTTCTCCAACCGCTCGGTCAGCCGATCGATCTCCCGATCGAGCTCCGCGAGCATCCACCGGTCGAGCGCGCGGAGGTCCTCGTCCTCGGGCGCCTCCGGATACGGCTCCGGCGCGAGCGACGCGACGAGCTTCGACGCGTTCCAGATCTTCCGGATCAGCTTTTCGCCCGCGCGAAGCCCCTTCTCCTGATACGGAAGGTCGTCGCCGATGGCGGAGCCGGCGGCCCAGTAGCGGGCGGCGTCGACCGGGTACTTCTCCATCACAGCGTCGGGCTCGACGACGTTCCCCTTCGATTTCGACATCTTCTCGCGGTTCTCGTCGAGCACCATCCCGTTGATCATCGTCGAGTCGAACGGGACCTCTCCGGTGTGCTCGTAACACTTGATGACGGTGTGGAACAGCCAGAAGGAGATGATGTCGTGGCCCTGCGGCCGGACGTCCATCGGGTAGATCTCCGGCCGCTCCATGGTGAACTCCTCGGCGTTCTCGTCCCAATCCCACCCGGCATTGATCAGCGGGGTGAGCGAGGAGGTCGCCCACGTGTCGAGGACGTCGTCCTCGGGGACGAACGCGTCGTGGCCGCACTCCGGACACGCGTCCACCGGTGGATCGTCGGAAAGGGGGTCAACGGGGAGATCCGCCTTCTCGGCGAGCACCTCGTGGTCGCAGTCGGCGCAGTACCAGACGGGGAAGGGGATTCCGGAGGAGCGCTGCCGGGAGATGAGCCAGTCCCACTGGAGCCCTTCGACCCAGTGTTCGTATCGGGTGAACATCTTCTCGGGGAACCACTCCATCTCGCGGCCGGCTTCGAGATACTCCTCACGCTTGTCGAGCACCTCGACGTACCATTGTTCGGTGACGAGGAACTCGACGCTCGTTCCACAGCGCTCGTGGACGTTGACCGCGTGGGAGATCTCCCACCGGTCGAGAAGCGCGTCTTCCGCTTCGAGGTCGGAGACGATCGCCTCGCGGGCCTCCGAGGAGTGAAGGCCCTCGTACGTGCCGGCGACGTCGGTCATGTGGCCGGATTCGTCGATGGCGACCCGGAGATCGAGGTCGTGGATCTGGTACCACTCGATGTCGTTCTGGTCGCCGAAGGTACAACACATCACGATCCCGGAGCCCGTCTCCATGTCGACGCGCTCGTCGGCAAGGATCGGGACCTCGTGGTCGAAAAGCGGAATCTCGGCCCGCTGGCCCACGAGGTGCTGGTTGTCGTCGTCGTCCGGATGGACGAAGACGGCGACGCACGCCGGGAGGAGCTCGGGACGCGTGGTGGAGATGGTGAACGGTTCCCCGTCGTCCGCGACCGTGAACTCGATGTCGTGGAAATGTGAGTCGCGCTCGTCGTCCTCGGTTTCGACCTGCGAGATGGCGGTCTCACACTCGGGACACCAGATCGCGGGCGCCTCCTCGCGGTACTCCCGACCCCGTTCGTAGAGGTCGATGAAGGAGAGCTGGGAGGTTCGCTGGACCTCGGGGGAGATGGTCCGGTAGGTGTTGTTCCAGTCGATGGAGAGGCCCACTCCCTGCATCTTCTCGGTGAACTCGTCCTCGTATCGCTCACAGACCTCTCGGCACTTCCGCTGGAACTCCCGGCGTTCGAAGTCCTGGTGACGGATGTCGAGCTCGCGCTCGGCGAGCCGCTCGGAGGCGATCCCGTTGTCGTCGTAGCCAAACGGGTAGAACACCTCGCTGTCGTGCATGCGGTGGAAGCGTGCGATGACGTCCTGCAGGATGGAGCCGTAAACGTGGCCCCAGTGGAGGCTGCCGGAGACCGTCGGCGGCGGGGTGTCGATGGCGAACGCCGTGTTCGGGTCGACCGGGTCGTCGGGATACGCGTACGTCTCCTCGTCGACCCAGCGACGCTGCCAGTACGGCTCTGCGGCGTCGGGGTCGTACTCTCCGCTGGGCATTATTGGATAGGGCTTCCGTCGGTTCCCCCTTAACGCCCTCGGTTGTGCGGGAACGGGCGACGCACTCGTGTTCGGGAATCGACGCCGGTAGGGTACCGGCTGGACTCAACCCGTGACCCGTCGGTTTCAGGTGGAGATCAACGGGTAACGGACCGTCAAAGACGGAGCAGGTCGAGATGTGCGATCGGGGCGGGATACGCGATCGGGGCGGGATACGCGATCAGAGCGGGATGCACGGTCAGAGCTGGATGCGCGATCAGAGCGGGATACGCGATCAGAGCGGGATGCGCGGTCAGAGCGGGATGCACGGTCAGAGCTGGATGCGCGATCAGAATGGGTAATACGATCGGAATGGGAAACACGATCAGGGTCGTGAACCGTGATGGGAGTGGTAGCTCGTCGGCCGCCATCACGGTTCACGACCGGGAGAACTGGCGAACCGTCATCTCCAGGGTGTCGAGATCGAGGATTGGCGCGAATCCGGCATCGGGGTCGATGTTGACGGACTTCTGGAAGTCGGTCTGTGCCTGCCAGCACCCGGAGTTGACCGCGAGGACGTTGTGGTACTTTCCCCAACCGAGCTTGTGGACGTGGCCGGTGTGGAAGACGTCCGGAACGTCGTCGATCACGAGGTAGTCGCGCTCCTCGGGAGCGACCCGAGTGTGGCCGCCGAACTGTGGAGCCACGTGGCGCTTTTTCAACAGCTGGTACATGGCCTTGTGTGGCTCGTCGTAGCTCGCCTTCTCCCCGGGAAGCTCGGCGATCACCTCGTCGAGCGAGACGCCGTGGTACATCAACACCTCGACTCCCTCGAGGCGCACCGTGGCCGGATTCGAGATGATTTGCGCGTCGTGGACGTCCATGATCGAGCGAAGCTCCTCGGTGAACCCCGGCTGTGGCTCCGCGAGCCGGACGGCGTCGTGGTTGCCGGGGATCATGACGATCTCGGTGTCGCCCGGGACGTCCTTCAGGTGCTCCGCGAACGTCTCGTACTGGTCGTAGATGTCGACGATGTCGAGCTCCTCGTCCTGGTTCGGGTAGATTCCGACGCCCTCGACCATGTCCCCGGCGATCAGCAGGTACTCGACGGGAGCCGCCTCCGGCGTGTGGAGCCAGTCGGTGAACCGGTTCCACGCGTCGAGCATGAACTCGTCGCTGCCGACGTGGACGTCCGAGATGAGCGCCGCCTGGACGTGTCGGTCCGCGGCGCCGGGCCGATGGGTGCGGGGGACGTCGGGGAAATGAAGCGAGTCCGCAAAGAGGATCCCCGAATCGTCGGCGAGCGTTCCATCGACGGCCACGCACTCGTCCATGAGGATCTCGTCGACGACGTCGGCGAGCCCCTTGTCCTTCATCACGAGCGCGGGGAACGTACCCGTGGTGTCCTCGAGTTCGATGAGCCAGTGTCCGGACTTCGTCGAGCGGACGTCGTTGACCAACCCGATCATCGCCGCGTCGCTGCCGCCCGGCATGTCGGCGATCGCCGTGGCCGGGCGGTGATTGACCCGGCCACGAAGGATCTTCGAGAGACGTTCGTACCGATCGCGAAACGTGCGGACGAAGTCGTCGTACTCGCCGGTTCCGGTGCTCCGTCCGGTCATGTCGTTGCCGATCTTCAACTCCCGGAGGGACGGATCCCTCACGTGGGACGGGTCGGACGGATCGTCGCAGTCTATATACCCCTCCGCTTCAACTGGAGAACCGTCTCGGTTCGAGTGGTTTGAGGTGTTTTCTTCTGGAGTTGAACTAGGGGTTCGATCGGGCGTTGCGGGGGCGCTTGAATCCGAGTTGTTCGGATCGGAGACCGGGTTTGGGTCGTCCGGATCGGAGACCGGGTTTGGGTCGTCCGGATCGGAGACCGGGTTTGGGTCGTCCGGATCGGAGACCGGATCCGAGCGGTCGAGAACCGCACGCACGTGATCGGTCGTGATGCGGAGCGCATCGTCGGGGGCGTGTTCCACGACCTCCTCGATGACGGACGGACGATCGGCACCCGCAAGCAGAGTGACCGCCTCGCGTTCGGCGTTGTATCCCCTCCGGGCGAGCTCGCTTACGATCCGCGCGTTCGACTCCAGCGGCACGATGTCGGGAACGGTCGGGTGGGGCAAAATCGTTCCGAAGATGCGGTTCGGACCCGGAGACTTATCAGCGGAAGCCGCCAACCCGGGAGCAATGGACCCTGACGATCGGCCGTCATCCGACGACGAGACGGTCGAGGGAACGGATCGGACATCCGAGTCGGCCGACGGGACGGGTCGGCCATTCCAGTCGGGCGACGGAACGGATCGTCGAGATCCTAAATCCGACGATCGGGATGCCACGTACAACGACCGGAGCGGCGCCGAGGAAGATGGCTCCGTCAGCGACGGTGAAAGCTCCGAGGGAGACGACGGAGGTGACACCACAGACGGCGACGATGAAGACGATTTTGTTGACCGGAGCTCCGCAAACGGTTCCGTGGGTGGAATAGAGCGTGATCGGGAGGATTCGGATCCCGGGGAGCGTGGGCTTGCATCGCGCTTCCGTCACGACGGCGACGGACCGTTGATGTGGATCCGTGAGATGCTTTCGAGCGCGTTGATCGTGCTGTTCATCGGGCTGTTGTTGTTCGCCGTCAGCGGAGTGTGGCCGCCGATGGTCGCCGTCGAATCGGGAAGCATGGAGCCGAACCTCGACGTCGGGGACCTGGTGTTCGTGACGGAGCCCGGCCGGTTCGCTCCCGGCGTCGCGGACAACGAGGTGGGCGTCGTCACCTACGAGGCGGGCCAGGAAGCCGACTATCGGTCGTTTGGAACCTACGGGTCGGTGGTGATCTTCCAACCACCCGGCCGGACCGCTTCGCCGATCATTCACCGGGCGATGTTCCACGTCGAGGAGGGCGAGAACTGGTACGACCGAGCTGACGACCGGTTCCATCGGGCGGAAGACTGTGGAGAGCTCCGCAACTGTCCGGCCCCGCATGACGGGTTCATCACCCTCGGAGATAACAACGCGCAGTACGACCAGGCGAACGGGCTGGCGGAGCCGGTCCGCGCCGAGTGGGTCACCGGCGTCGCGAGGCTGCGCGTCCCGTATCTCGGATACGTCAGACTCATCGCGACCGGACAGGCGGACATCGGTGACGTCCTCTCGACCGGAATCACCGTGGATCCTGGCCCGACGGCCGCCGCAGCGACTCCGTCAGTGGACGCCGATCCCCGGATCGCTGGACCGATGACTCGGTCGACTCCGCCCCGTTCAACGGTACATACGACACATACGACGGCCGCTTGCTCGGTGACGTAACGACCGTCGTGGGTGATCGACGTAACGACCGTCGTGGGTGATCGACGTAACGGCCATCGTGGGTGATCGCGTCGGACGCTGCTGTCTTCCCGGCTCGGTCCAACGTTTCGGCTCAGTTGTCGAAGCGCGCCTGCACGAACGGCTGTGCGTTCTCGATGTCGCCGAGTCTGGAGTCCGAAAGAAGGACTGCCTCGGTCTCCTCGACCGGAACCGACAGTCCCATCTCCTTCGTGCGGCCGTATCGGCCCTTCGAGACGACGACCGCGTTCACGATCCCGAGCATGTCGAGTTCGCTTATGAGGTCCGTCACTCGGCGTTGCGTGAGTACGTCGGCGTCGATCTCCTCACAGAGCCGCTTGTAGATGTTGAACACCTCGCCGGTGTTGATGTTGTGAACCCCGTTCTTCTCCAGCAGGATGACGGCAAAGAGGACGATCTTGCTCTGGGTCGGGAGGGTTCGAACCACCTCGACGACCCGGTCGAGTTCGATCTTGTCCTGTGCCTGTCGTACGTGCTCTTCCCCGACGGTCTCGGCTTGAGACCGTTCGGCGAGTTCGCCCGCGGTCCGAAGGAGGTCGAGGGCCCGCCGTGCGTCGCCGTGTTCCTGCGCGGCGAACGCCGCACACAGCGGGATCACGTCGTCGGTCAACGCGTCGGTTTTAAACGCAATGTCCGCACGGTGCTGGAGGATGTCACGGAGTTGGTTCGCGTCGTACGGCGGAAAGACGATCTCCTCCTCGCCGAGGCTCGATTTCACCCGCGGATCCAGAAAGTCGGTGAACTTGAGGTCGTTTGAGATCCCCATGATCGAGATTCGGGAGTTGATCAGCTCGGAGTTCATCCGTGAGAGGTTATAGAGCGTGTCATCGCCGCTCTTCTCCACGAGCTTGTCGATCTCGTCGAGCATGATCACGACGACCCGTTCGTTGTAGTCGACCGCGTCGAAGAACGTCGAGTAGACGCGGTCCGTCGGCCAGCCGGTCATCGGGACCTCCTCGGCCTCCTCGGCGTCGGTTTCGAGTTCCTCGATCCGCGAGTCGAGGTCGGCCACGTCGGAGAACTCCGTCGGATCGAGCGCCGAAGGGTCGTCGTCCGCCGCCGAGCGGAGTTCACGACAGCGTTCGAGCCGATCCGCGATCAATCGCTTGTTCTTCTCGATGAACTTGTTGGCGAGCTGTGCGAGGACGCGATATTGGGTGTCGGTCACCTCGCAATTGATGTATTCGACCTCACAAGGAACGTCGTACTTCTGTGAGGTCGACTCGAGCTCCTGTGAGACGAACTTCGCGGAGGCCGTCTTTCCGGTTCCCGTCTTTCCGTATATCAGGATGTTAGAGGGCGTCTCACCACGAAGTGCGGAGACCAGAATCGTCGCCATCTGGTTGATCTGGTCGTTTCGGTGTGGAAGCTCGTGTGGCGTGTAGGACGGGCGAAGGACCTCCTTGTTCTCGAAGATCGGTTCGCCCGAGAGAAGGTCGTCGAAGAGACCCTGTGTGTCGTCCTCGTCCTCGAGAACGACCCCGTCCAGGTCCACGTCGGTCGACGACCGATCACGCCCGCCGCTCCCGAAGTTGAACGTACTACGGCCCGTTTCGGGCGCGGATCCGTCGCCGTGCTCGGGGTCCGAACCGTCGGCGTTCTGAGCGTCGGCGTTCTGAGCGTCGGCGTTCTGAGCGTCGGCATCCGAGTTATCCACGGTATCCTCCGAGATACCGCGATCGTTCGGAGCGATGTCACCGTCGTCACTTCCGTTTGACCCCTCGATTACGGATCCGCCTGTCGTTCCGAAGTTTGGTCGGTCACGCGTGTCGTCAAGATCTTCTTCGGACTCCTCGGCTTCGGATCCGCGCTCGTCCGATGGTTCGCCCGTGCGTGATGTTTCGTCGTCCATTGTGAACCCCCCAGTTTCCGGTGGAAATCGCGTCCACATCCCGTAAATTCACGGTCAGGACCCCTGAGACACGGGGAATCGCAGTAGTGGCGGGATGGACGCGTCCAATTGATGCACTTGAACCAGATGAAGAGAAGGTACAAAAGTGTTCCTCTACTGAGCCAAATCGGTCGAGAGGCCCCGTAGTTATCAACTACGTATCAGTTTGGGTCACGGCGGAGACTCGTGAGCTCGGTCGCGGCATCGGAAGGGATCGACGGAAGGTCGATTCCCTTCGTCTCATCACACGGCTGGTCCGTTACCGAAGTCACTCCTGGTTGCCCGGGTCGACGTTCTCCGTTGCCGGTACCGTCACTCTCCGTTGTCGGTACCGTCATTTCGTCACGTGTCAACGGATCTCTCGTCTCATCGGGGTTCACGGATCCCCCCCACCCCTTCGTTTCGGGTGGAGACCGACGAAGGAGGGGTGGGGGGAGGGTGTGTTTTGATTGCGATGGTTTTATTACACAGGTGAACAAACAGTACCCTCGGTACTCTATACCAATATATTACAGACGTTTTCTATCCGTTTCGAAGAACCTTACGTCGACTCCCACCCGTGCTGAGTCCCGATCCAAGCGCGATCCTCGAACGGACCCTCCACACCCACCCTCCGAATCGAGCCGTTCCACTTGAAACGAAGGGGTGGGGGGGCAACGAGAGATGGGAGGAGACACGCTGCGAATGCGATGGAAACATCTGACGTGAGTAGAAGTGGCATGAGAACGTATGGCGCGAACGGACGAGAGCGCTGGTAGTCACCTTCGCGGAGGTCACCTGGACGATGACCGCGCTCGATCGACGTCCTCTGGCTCAACGTCCTCCGGCTCAATGGTATCCGATAGGGGGGCTATCCGACTCAACGGCACCTTCGTAATCGTGGATTCTGCTGAATGAGGGTATCAAGTCGTCTGACGCAGTTCTTAAGTGAGAGGGGCGTGGAAAGGTATATAATCCCCCGCACGCACGCGGGGAGAACCAAAATCAGAGGCTGGAGGTCAGGATGGGACTGCTCACAAATCTTAGAGACAGCATATCACGGGTCACGGACGGGCTGTTCGCGGCCGACGAGCCCAAGCGAATCGGAATATATGGGCCGCCGAACGCCGGGAAGACGACCCTCGCGAACCGAATCGCACGTGACTGGACGGGCGACGCGGTCGGTCCGGAAAGCCACATTCCACACGAAACCCGCCGGGCACGACGGAAGGAGAACGTCGAGATCGAACGAAACGGTCGATCGGTCACCATCGACATCGTGGACACGCCGGGGGTCACGACCAAGGTCGACTACAAGGAGTTCCTCGACCACGACATGGAAAAGGAGGACGCCGTCAGACGCTCCCGCGAGGCGACCGAGGGGGTCGCCGAAGCGATGCACTGGCTTCGCGAGGACGTCGACGGCGTCATCTACGTGCTTGATTCCACCACCGATCCGTTCACGCAGGTGAACACGATGCTTATCGGCATCATCGAGTCACAGGACCTTCCGGTTCTCATCCTCGCGAACAAGACGGACCTCCCCGACTCGAACGTCAAACAGATCGCCAACGCGTTCCCACAGCACGAGACGATCCCGCTGTCCGCCCTCGAAGGAGAGAACATGGACGAAGTGTACACCAAAATAGCGGAGTACTTCGGATAATGCCGGGTGCTAGACCAGACGTCGACGGTCCGGGTGATGGCGGCCGTCGTGATCCCGGAAACGGAGGGGGCTCCGACTCCGGAGACGACGGGGTGCGGATCGACATGATCAGCGGCGCCCGAATGGAGGGGCTCACCAGCATGGAGAAGATCCGCCTCATCCTCGACGGAGTTCGCGAGGGCAACATCGTCATCCTCGAGGAGGGACTGTCCCCTCAAGAGGAGTCGAAGCTCATCGAGGTGACGATGACGGAGATCAGTCCGGACGACTTCACCGGAATCGAGATCGAGACCTATCCGAAGGCGGAGGCCACCAACCAGAGCCTCATCGACAAGCTGATGGGCCGAAACTCGACCCAGAAGCTCACCGTCATCGGCCCGGCGAACCGGATCGAAACGCTCCACAAGGACGAGAACCTCATCAGTACGCTCGTCTCCCGCAAGTAGCCATGCGGAATCACAAGTAGATGCCACACCAATGTACCTCCTGCGGTCGAACGTTTCCAGATGGATCCAAGGAGATGCTCTCCGGATGCCCCGACTGCGGAGGGAACAAGTTCCAATTCAAACCCAAGGGTCGTGACGACGCGGATAAACCCAGGTCCGGGGACGCTTCCAACGGCACGCCCGAATCGACGACCGGCACGGCCAAGTCGACCACCGAGACATCCGAGTCGACCACCGGGACACCCGAGTCGACAACCAGCACCCCAGAGTCGACAACCAGCACCCCGGAGTCAGCGACCTCCACCGGAAACGAAGGCCTTTCCGGTGGCCCAACCGGTCGAGACTCGGCCGAAACGCCCGATCGGCCATCGGCCCCCGACGGTGCGTCCGAACCATCCGAACCGTCCGAACCCACCGATTCCACGTCGGGAACGGAACGCGTCGGAGAAACCGATCACGAGGACACCGCCCAGGCGAGCGCCCGTTCCGACGTCGTGAGTCCCGACGAGCTCGACCGGGCTAGCCGACCCGTCACCGCGGACGATGCCGACGAATCGGAGGAACCACCGGACCACCGTCCCGACATCGACGAGCTTCGTGACGAGTTGAACGAACAGTTCGAGAGCATCCGGATCGTGAGCCCGGGCAAATACGAGCTGAACCTGATGGAGCTGTACGACCGTCAGGAGTACATCATCTCGCTACAGGAGGACGGTCGCTACGTGATAGAAATGCCCGACGCGTGGAGTGTCTCCGACGAATGAGTTCGATTTTTCCCGTTTCCTCGTCGAATTAATAACTCGACTGACCGTTATCCAAGAAGACACAGTTATGCGCCTCCCTCTGCTACGGAGGCTCATGCCAATCGACCGCGACGACCGTTCCGTCCACCATGACGACGGCTCCGTCCTGCGTTTTGATCCGAACGTGGGTCTTCGATCGCCTTCCAACGGCCGAATCTCGCACGTTTCGTCCACCACCGATCCGGACCCGTCACGGCTCCGTCGAACGAACTCACGAAACGGTCGAGCGAGCCGCCGAGCACCCGTATGCAAGCTTACGGGCGGGGGGGTCGTATGCGCGTAGTCGCAAAGTTCGGCGGGACGAGTCTCGGAAGCGGTGACCGGATCAACCGCGCGGCGGACTCGGTCGCGAACGCCGTCGAGGCGGGCCATGAGATCGCCGTCGTCGCCAGCGCGATGGGATCGACGACCGACGAGCTTCTCGAGGACATCACCTTCGAGACGACCGAGGCGGATCGTGCGGAGATCGTCTCCATGGGCGAGCGCACGAGCGTCCGCATGCTCAAGGCGGCCTTATCAGCACGCGGGATCGAGTCGGTATTCCTCGAGCCGGGCCGTCCCGACTGGCCGGTCATCACGAACGAGCTCGGCGAGGTTGACGTGGAGGAAACGCGTCGCCGTGCTCGGGAGATCGCGGCTGATCTCGACGGCGTCGTCCCGATCATCACGGGCTTTCTCGCACAGGACCACGACGGCAACGTCACCACGCTCGGCCGCGGCGGCTCCGACACGACGGCGGTCATGCTCGGAAACTACATGGACGCCGACGAGGTGGTGATCGTCACCGACGTCGAGGGCGTGATGACGGGCGATCCGCGGGTCGTCGAAGGCGCACGAAACGTCGGCCAGATCACCGTCGACGAGCTACGAAACCTCTCGTTCCGCGGCGCCGAGGTCGTCGCGCCGTCCGCGCTCTCGTATAAAAACGACAAGCTCGGGGTCCGCGTCGTCCACTACCAGCACGGCGATCTGCTCACCGGCGGGACGCGGATCGAGGGGCAGTTCGAGAACCTGATCGACATGCGGGAGGAGCCGCTCGCATGCCTCACCGTGGCCGGCCGTGCGATCCGGAACCGACCCGGAATCCTCTCCGAACTCGCCAACGCGCTGCGGAAAGAGGAGATCAACGTCGACGCCGTCGCATCGGGGATGGATTCCGTCACCTTCTACGTCGACGTCGACGTCGCCGAGACGGCCGAAGCGCTCCTCCACGAGGCCGTCGTCGCCGACGAGACGCTCTCGTCGGTCACCGTGGACGACCCGATCGCGGTCATCCGGGTCACGGGCGGCGAGCTCCCGAACCAGCCGGGCGTCATTCAGGACGTGATCACGCCGCTCGCGGACGCCGGAATCAACGTCATCGACCTGATCACGTCGGCGACCTCCGTCGCGGTCTTCGTCGAGTGGGACGACCGGGAAAGCGCCCTGGAGATCGTTCAGGGACGATTCGACTGACGGACTGCTTCGAGCGGACTTCAAGCGAACGCCGGACCTTCTCCCTTTTCACGTTCCGCCGAGAACGTCAACCACGATGAACGAGGTCACATGACCGAGTCACGGTTGCGCCGACGGGAACTTCTCGGTGTCGTCGCCGCCGGATACGGAGCGGTTGCAGGCTGCCTGACGAACCGATTCCGCTCCGAAGACGTACGTTCCGATCGGACGGACGGATCCGCGGTCCGGAACGTCGAGGCTTACGGGATCCACGGGGACGGGAAGACCGAGGTCGGTGCGGCCACCCACGACCTACTCGATGCGGTCCACCGTGAGGGAGGGGGAGTCGTCTACTTTCCACCCGGACGATACCTGTTCGAGCGAACCCCATTGGTTGGTGACGATACGATCCTCGCGGGTGCCGGCCGTTCGACCGTCTTCGAGGGGCCACGCCCTGACGGCACCCATGGGGGAGCCCTTCTCTCCAACAAGGGATACGACGAACCGGACTACGGCGGCGCCTCGAACTGGGAGGTTCGTGACGTTCGCATCGACTCCCCGGATTCGAACGGCATCATGCCCGCACACGCGGAGAACGTTCGGCTGGAAAACCTCCACGGCGACGCCATCCGCTACCATCACGTCGATGTCGTCTCCTCGAAGAACGTCGTCGTTGACGGCTATCGGGCGAGTCGGGGCGGAGAGGGTGGATCGGATGCACCCATGCAGTTCGACGCCCAACGATCGGGAACCACCTCGAACGGCGTGTGGGACGGAACCGGAATCACCCTCGTCGCGGACGACGACACGCCGACGAGACGATGTCGACTCACGAACTTCGACATCGACCCGGAAAACGGTCCGAACCACGGCGTCCAGCTCCATCGCGGCCGACACGAGTCCATCGCCATCACGGACGGTACCATCTCGGGCTGTCGATTCACGGCGATCCGTTCCGATCCCGGGGAGTCGATGACGGATCTCCGGATCGCCCGGGTGTCGTGTCTGGATAACGCACGCGGGATCACGCTCGGTCACGTCGAACGCGGACGCCGGGAACTCGCGATCAGCGACGTCACGATCCGAAGCGACGACGACGTGGCAGCCGGATCCGGCGTGTACGCGGCCGGGTTCGACGGAAGTGCCATCTCGGGCGTCACCGTCGATGGGGCGTTCACGAACTCGACGGTTTTCGACGACATGGTCGACTTGCGAATGCACAACATCCGAGCAACGGGGGCCGAGGATCAGGCGTTCAGACTCCGCGAGAACGTCCATGCAACGCTCACATCGGCCCGCGCGGCGGATTGTGGGGGTGCGGGTATCTACTCAGGCCCCGGAAGCAGCATCGCTTACGGCGGCGTCACGTTCGAGGACGTCGGAAGCGAGGTCGTCGCAGACGGCGAAATACGCGAATGGATCGCGTCGTCGTAGCCGGACGGTGAAACGCATCCACGCAAACGGGAGCGAAGGGAGTTCCATCTCGCCGGAAAACCTCAGACGGTAGTGTTCAGATAAGCTGATTCCATGCGAAGGCGAAGGATCGAAGCCAATCGTCGGCGGTATCTGCTTCGGCGTTGCTGAAACAGTTTGAGAAGCTGGCAGTTCGGCGTTTTATTTCTCGAAAGACACGTTCGACGCTGTTTCGATTTCCATGGCGTTCGTATCTGAAATCGAGGCTGTGACGGCGGCAGGCGTCTTTCAACGAGTGCGAGCCATCGATGAGAAACACGGCGTCGTCTACGTCGTGTTTCTCACGAAGCTCAGCAAAGAACGCGTGAGCAATTACCTTGTTCGTCGTTGGTTCAAGCGTTGTATAGAGTAATTCGTTTGTTTGAGGATCGACGGCAGCATACAGCCAGTACTGTTCATCATTGAGCTGGATCACGGTCTCGTCGACCGCAACGTGATCTGGATTTTGATCTGATCTTGGCTGTAGATCGGCTTTGTGAACCCAGTTGTGAACGGTAGATCGAGCACGACTGACACCGAATATCTCAAGAATAGAAACGGTATTCGAAAGTGATAGACCAGCAAGGTGGAGCTGAATACCGAGCTTCATTAGCAATCTCGGTGTCGCTTCTCGCTCCACAAAACCTAACTCAATCTCGTTCAAACAGCCGTTGAGGCGGTCGTTTTCGGGCATGAATCACTCAGAAAACGCACCGCCTCACTCTTCATCCTTATCTGAACACCGCCCCTCAGACCAACCACAAAACTATTCGAGTAGAGCAGATATATTAAGCAATGGCAGATGACAAACGCGGTCGGGAGAAGCAAGCGCGGAACGCGGACAGACGCCAGCGCAGGCGTGACCTCGATGAGGCACTGGAACGGGGAGACGAACCGGAACCACCGATCGATGCGGATGACCTCGCCGATCTCGATTTGGAACTCGAGTCGGTAGCGTTCCCGGCGACGGGAGCGGAGGTCGTTGCGGCGATCGGCGGCTACGAAATCGCAGCCGATGACGAGATCTACACCGTGGAGGAACTGGTCCCGGAGACGGACGAGTCGTACGATTCTCCGTCCATGCTCCGCGTATGGGTCCAACGTCCGACGGTTGCCGCAACGATGAAGCGAGTTCTGGAAGCCGTCGAGAGCCTCCCGAACGCCGATCTTCGAGGATCACAGCGCGACGCCTACGAGAAGACGTTTCGGGAGCTCAAAGCGGTCGCACCCGATGACGACGACGAAGGGATCCGGATCATCGGCGACTGGATCGTCGAACAGATCCGCAACGAGGAGCAGATTCCGGGCTCCCGAGCGGTCCGCCGGGAAGCGGCGGCGTTCTGCCGGACGAACGGCTACGAGATCCGCAACGACGAGTGGCTCGGGATCTGATCCGACGCCGGCAGGCCGCCATATTAACACGTTCGAGCCCGACCGGCGTGGTCCCCCCGAGCCACCGCTTCACTCCACCGATCCGTCGGGATCGAGTCGAAACCGTGTCGTCGACCGTCCTTCGAAACGAGGGCCGTTTCCGGCCGAACGGAATCCCAGCGTCTCGATCAGCTTCATCCGTTCGACGTCGTCGTCGTCGATCACCGTTTCGACCTCCATCCCCTCGTTCGCGGCGAACTCCCGCGGTGCCTGAAACAGCCGTTTGACTGCCTCCGGCTCCCCGCCGAAGTCGGTTACGTGAACCACTCCCGAACGAGCGTCGAACGCGACGAATCCGGCCACCTCGTCGCTTTCGGCCACCTCGTCGCTTTCGGCCACCTCGTCGCTTTCGATCCCCGACGCCGCGACGCGGACCGACCGCTCGTGGATCACGTTACGCATCACGTCCGTCGGTCTATCGGTCATCGATGCCAGCGCGTCGGCGTCCGATTCGACGGCGTCACGGAGCCGCATATCACGAAATGGTCGTGAAGCGACTTAGTTACCGGGTTCGAACGACTCGTCTCCACTGACGACTGAATGGATTTAAGCGGTCGGGGCTCACACGCCCTCATATGAGCAAGGCCACCAAAATCGTCCTCGGGACGGTCAGCGTGTCGACGATCCTCTCGATACTCATCATCCTCTCGTACGTCTTCGCCTGATGTTCTCGCCGCGAGCGCTTGACGACGACTTGGAACGCGTACGGGACGTACATGCTCCGGGATCGCCGGTGCTTGACGTCGAATCGGACTTCGAGACGCTCCCGCCTGCCGCCGCGGAGGACCTCGGCCTGTTCGTTGACGCGCTCGATCCGGCATCATACCCGACCGAATGGCTCCCCGAGGACGTACCGGAGATCCTCAGACGCTATGCCGGTCCGGACTTCACCGTTGGACTTCCCGGTGACGGGACGGTCGTTCACACCACCCAGACGGTTCCGGACACGCTTCTCGTCAAACGCCGCGCGGAGGGGACTCCGGAGGACTTCCTCGCGTTTCTGATCGCCGACCGACTCGTCCGCGTCGGAGCGGAGCCGACCGCTTCTGCCATCGTCGCCGATGGCGTCCCGTCGGATCGACTCCCGGAATCGTTTCTGCCCTTTTTCGGGCCGCTCTACGTGGATCTTGACGAGGCGATCCGTAAACCACCGAACCCCTCCTCGTCGCCCGCATCGGCGTCATCCACGTCAGCGTTGGACGCCTCGACCTCATCGGAATCTGACGCCTCGCCCCGACACGGATCCGGGCTCGCTCCGGCCGACGTCTTCCAGATCGCCAACGCGCTGTTCGACGCGTGGGTTGGACTCCACACGCGTGACGCGTTCGCCTCGTGGGAGGCCGAGCATCCTCGACTGTTCGACGCCTGGACGGATGCCGGCGATCGACTGGAAGGTCGTCTCGGCGACCTTCCGGCCGAGGTCGCGCGCGGGGAGACCGACTTCGCGAGCGCGACCGAGTACGCCTGTTCGGCGATCCGACATGGGCTCGACCTCCCGGCTCCGTTCTCCGCGCTCGACACTGCAGCCTACCGTGAACGTGGCGCACCTTACGCGGTAAAGTGGGCCGAAAAGACGTTTGCCGCGATGGCGGACTAACCACGGATGTCCGCCGACTTACCGGTCAGACTCCTGACTTACCGGTCAAACTCCCGACCTACCGGTCATATATCGACGACGACGTTGCCGTCGGCGTCGAGGTCGATGACGCCGTCGAACAGATCACGGAACCGGTCAAGGGTCGCCACCTCGTGTACCTCCTCGGAGAGATGAAAGATACCGACCGCGTCGTGTTCATCGAGTAGGTCCAGAATATCGGATGCGGCCTCATACACGGCGTCGTCGTCGGCGTAGTACGCCATCTCGGTCAACGAGTCGACCGATACCCGCCGCTTTCCGTCGCTCTCCTCTAAAAACCGCGCGACGCGGTCGACGACGCCGTCGAGATCGTCGGGCGCGGAGACGTAATAGACGTCGTCACTCGATCGGCGCGAGTACCCCCGCTCAACCGAGAGTGTGTCGAGGATCGTCGCCTTCGTCTCGTCGACGTCATAATACTCGAGCTTCTGTTCGACCTCTCGGGCGGTCGTCCGGGTCGAAACGACGAGGAACGCGTCCGTGTCGGTCTTCAAAAAGTCCGTGTCGATCCGGTCCGTCTCGCCGATGCTTGGATGAACGAGCAGGAGGCCGGTGCCGCCGGAAATCGTCTCGGGCCCGTTCTCGATGGCGAGCGTGTACTCCATACAGGCGGAAATCGCCCGACCGACTTAATGCTGCGGGGGAGCAGGCTCCCAGTCTCCATCGAGAGCCTTCGACTCCGATGTTCGTGAAGAACCCTCGGCTCCGACGTTCGTCGATCCGGTTTTCACCCGTCCCCGCGTGGGTCTCCTCATGAGCGTTCGCGAGGAGTTCGACGAGTGGGCGACGTCCGGAAAGGATCGCGGCATGGAAGAACGACACTGGCACACCGCCAAGCACGTGCTCGCACGAATGCCGGTGGAGGAAGGCGACACGGTCGTTGATCTCGGTACCGGATCAGGGTACGCCCTGCGAGCCCTCCGCGAGCGCGGAATCGGTCGTGGCTACGGGCTCGACGGGGCACCGGAAATGGCACGAAACGCGCGAAGCTACACCGATGACCTCGAGGTCGGCTTCCTCGTCGGCGACTTCGACTCCCTCCCCTTTGCCGCCGACACAGTCGACCACGTCTTCAGCATGGAGGCGTTCTACTATGCCGCCAACCCCCACGGCACGCTCCGGGAGGTCCGACGCATCCTGAAACCGGGCGGCACGTTCTACTGTGCGGTCAACTACTTCGAGGAGAGCGAATCGACGCACGCGTGGCAGGAGCACATCTCCGTCGACATGACGCTATGGAACCGATCGGAGTATCGCGCGGCGTTCCGCGAGGCCGGCCTCCACGTCGCCGAGCAGGACGCGATCCCCGACCGCGACATCGAGATCCCGCCAGCCGAGCAGTTCCCCACCGGGGACTGGGAGAGCCGCGAGGAGATGGTCGATCGCTACCGAACGTGGGGTACGCTGCTCACCATCGGCGTCGTACCCTGAATCCGCTGTAACTGTCACCGACCACATCCGTCGCTCGTCGTTTATATACGATGCCGCGGCCAGCCCGTCACGTGACCTGACGGTTGCCCGCGGCGAACTCGGCGGGAGTGCGACGCACCGCCGCGGACTACCCACACGCGTCATCCCTCGCGTCGCCTGATAGCCCTTTACCGGCCAGTCATGACCTCTCACCGGCGTTAACCACCGAAAGACCTCATCGGTAGACTTCGTCGACGGATCTCGTCAATGGATACCGGTAATGGTTCACCGGTCGATCTCGACGCGCCCGCTCGTCGAACTGTTGAGCCGATCCACCACCCCCTCGACGTCCGCGAGCGGTACTCTGAGATCGAACCGAACGCGTTCGTCGTACGTCGCCTCGAACTCCACGCCGCTCGATTCGATCACGCTCCGAATCGTTCCGGAATCGTCGTATCCCGTCCGGACGACAAGCCGACGATGGGGGCGCTCCTCGACGACTTCGGCCGCGTCGAGGCCCTCCTTGACCGCTCGCGAGTAGGCGCGGGCGAGGCCGCCGACGCCCAGGTTCGTTCCCCCGTAGTATCGGGTGACGACGGCGACGACGTTCCGAACGTCGCGCCCTTGAAGCACGTTGAGTGCGGGCTTCCCAGCGGATCCGGTCGGCTCCCCGTCGTCGGAGCTGTACTCCCGCAGCATGACGTCGTCTTCAGGAGTCCGTTCGGACGGTTCACCTGCCGGAACGCGGTAGGCCGGCACGTTGTGCGTCGCGTCGGCGTACTTCGTCTCGACCGACTCGACGAACGCCTCGGCCTCGCTGACGCCCTCCGCCGGAGCCACGTGACCGAGGAACTCCGAGCCCCGTACCTCGAACGTCGCCGTCGCACGTCCCGCCACGGTTAGGTACGTATCGCTCACGCTCCGCGGTTCGACGGGAGCGTGTATAAACGATGTCGCTCACCCAGCGTGTAACCGCCACCCGGCAGTTCAACGACCGGCGATGGGTCAGCCAACCGCCGATGGGTCAACTAACCGACGGTACGTCGATCAGCCGACGATCACTTACCGTTCGGCCGCTTTCTTCTCCGTCTCGCTCCCATCGCCGTCGGTCGCTTCCGCATCCTTTTCCGATCCCGCCGGCACCTCGTCGATGCGATCCGACATCACTACGGGGTCGCCACGCTCCCGCCGTCGCCGGACGACGACGGCTGTCGGCGGCGCCAGTCGATACAACGCGATGAAGGCGACGACTCCCACGATCTCGGCAACCTTGGCGACGATCGCGAGCGGATCCGCGGTCAACGCGGCGATCGCCCCGCTCCCGTGCCAGCCGACGTAGCCGACGAGCAGCGCGAGCAGGGTTCCGGCGCCGAGCGCGTAGATGCGACGGTACTCGTCGCCTTTCAGGGTCGCGGCCGCGATCAGGGCGACGAACACGCCCGCGAGCACGAAGACGTACGGTCGCGGGTCCGTGGCTCCCCCGAGCCGCGGCCACGCCCACAGAAGGTGAACTGCCGCGCTCAACACGGCTGCCTGTGCCGCGACCGCACGAAGCAGTCGCTTCACCGGTGCGTCTCGCCCGTCTTCTCCCGCCGCCTTCGTCCCATCCATGTCGGTGCTCACTCCCACGGGTGGTTGCCGGGCGAGTCGGGCCACAGCGGGTACCAGTAGGACTCGTCATCCTCGATGCCCAACTCTCCGTCCAACACCGATCGGAGCTTGAACTCGACGCGTTGGTTCCGCTCGTGGTCGCCGGCGGGCGCGAAGGGATAGTACGCACCCCGGCGGAACGAATAGATCCAGTACGCCGGTCCATCAGCATCCTCGAAGCCGAACACGGCGGCGAGCAGCCGTGAGCCGAATCCCTCCTCGATGAACTGGTCGGCCGCGAAGTGAATGCTCGTCACGAGATCCTCCGGATCGTCATCCTCCAGCACGAACCAGTGGTAGCCGTGATCGTCCTCGTATCGATGGAAGCCGGTTCCGGTCTCGATCTCGCCAGCCTCGAGGATCGCTTCGACCTCACCCACCGCCTCGTCGAAACGCGTGCTGTCCACGCCGGAGAAACACAGCGCGGCCTCGCCGCAGTGATCGTATCCCAGATCGGCCTGCATGGTCAGATACGCGGTCGACATCCCGAACAGGTCCTCCGGATCCGCGTCGCGGGTCGCATCGGTCTCCGCGCTCGTCCCGAGAACGGCACGGATCGTGTCGAAGATGCCCATCTGTTGTCGTCCGTACGTGACCGAGGGTTTAGGACGTTTCCGCCTTCGTCGTTTGTGGTACGTTCACCCGCCGACGTTCGCGGCACTCCCTCCGAGGTCCGGGTCGTCATTGACGCGATCGAGGAACGTCAGGGCGCCGCGCGTGTTGAGGCCTGCCTCCGCCCTCGCGCGCTCCGCGTTCCAGTAGTCGACGTCGGCGCTCGCCGTCTCGAAGTGTTCGACCACCGCGTCGTCGTCTCCGAGCTCCTCGCGTTTCACGCGCACGGCCTGGATCCACTCGACGTAGGCCCGCTTCGCCGATTCGACGAGGGATCGCTCGTAGGACCGTGGACCGAAGTGACCGAAACAGAGGATCCCGGGATCGAGCTCCGCGATCGCTTCGATATCTCTGAGACACTGATCGAGGTCGAACTGCGGCGGCGGCGTCGTCTCCCGCACGGCGTCGATCGCCGGCACGTAGATGCCGGCCGCGTCGGCGGTGAACACGACCCCGGCATCGGGCTCGTGATAGACGACGTGGTGCGGCGCGTGGCCGGGGGCCTCGTGGACGACGAGTTCGCGATCGCCGAGGTCGATCCGATCCCCGTCGACGACGCCGTCGATCCGTCCCGCGGGGACGGGCTTCGGCTCCGCGTAGTGCTGCCACTGGTCTTTGACGGCCGCCTTCGTTCCGGCGATGAGCGCGTCGGGCTCGACGAGATGTCGAACCCCACGTTCGTGAAGCCGTACGGCCGCGTTCGGGTAGCGCTCGGCGAGGTAGCCGACACCGCCGGCGTGGTCGAGATGGGCGTGCGTCGGGAGGATCCACGCCAGATCCTCGCGCCCGACACCGAGTTCCGTGAGCGTCTCGAAGACGAGCTCTCGGTTCGCGCCGGTGCCCGTGTCGATCACGGCCGGTCGCTCGGCGTCGTAAACGTAGATGGACCCGTACTCGTCGGTGTCGAACATGCCGGTGTCGTGGACGTACAGGTCCTCGACTCCGTTGACCGCTTCAAACTCGCCAGCCTCCATGGTCGGGGCGTCGTGGCCGGGACTTATGCTTCTGCCGAACCACCACGTGTCATGCGCGTTCTCGTCACCGGTGCGACCGGATTCGTCGGCAGCCGACTGGTCCCGGCGCTGCTCGACGCCGGCCATCAGGTCGTGGTGTTGGTCCGTGACGCGGACCGGTACGCTCCGCCCGCCGCCGACGTCCGGGTCGTCGAGGGAGATCTGCTCGAACCGTCGACGCTCCCGGCCGCCTTCAAGTGGGATGGGGAGTCGGTCGACGCGGCCTACTACCTCGTCCACTCGATGGAAGGAGGGCCGGGATTCGAGGAGCGGGACCGTCGCTGTGCCGAACACTTCGCCGACGCCGCGTCGGCGGCCGGCATCTCCCGCGTCGTCTATCTCAGCGGGCTCGGAGAGGACCGAGACGAACTCTCCGAACACCTCCGCTCCCGCCGGGAAGTCGAACGACTACTGGCGGCGGGATCGTACGACTTGACCACCCTTCGGGCGGCGATCATCATCGGCGCGGGGAGCGCAAGCTTCGAGGTGATCCGGGGACTCGCCGATCGGCTCCCGGTTATGATCACGCCCAAGTGGGTCGACACGCTTTGTCAACCGATCGCCGTCGACGACGTCGTGAGTTATCTCGTGGGCGTTCTCAACGTGCCCGAAGCGGCGGACGCGACCTTCGAGATCGGCGGCCCCGAGGTGTTGACGTACGCCGAGATCCTCCGTCGCACTCGAAGCCAGCTCGGCCATGGGCTCCGGATCGTTCGCGTCCCCGTGTTGAGTCCGGGACTCTCCTCGATGTGGCTCCGGCTCGTCACCGATGTCGATCCATACCTCGCTCGGGCGCTCGTCGAGGGGCTTCGAAATCCGGTCATCGTCGAGGACGATCGCATCACGTCGCTGATCGAGGTCGACCGGTCCCCCTTCGATCTCGCGGTCGCCAGGGCGCTCACCGAGGAGGTGGAGCACGGCACATGATCGGGCCCTCTCGATCCACGATGGCGAGCTGTACGGACGACCTGAGAACCGACGGCAACGGAGCGGGATCGTGAGGGACCGCGGGGACCGATCCGACGTCCGAGCCCGATCCGGAATCCCGGTGGCGGGCAGCTACGGGGAGACGTGGGTGTACGAGAGTCTCGTCGGCGGAATACCCGGCCTCGACGTCTCACGAACGGCCGCCGTCGCGATCCAGATAGCGATCTTCCAGACTGGCGTGCTCGTACTCGGCTGGTATTACGGGCTGTCCGACGCGATCCTCGCGGGAACCGTCGCGGTCCTCGTCGCGGCCGCGGGAAGCGTCGAGATGCATCGGCTCGGTCAGGGGAACCGGCGTCTATCGACTCCCTCCGAACATAAGCGGCTACTCTTTGGGTCGAGCATCGAGATCGTCTTGGGGGTCCTCGCGTTCATCGCGCTCGTCACCTACTTCCTCGCGTGGGATGCCGGACTGATCGAGCGGCTGTTCGGTCCCGACCCGCCGGTTCTCGTCGTCTACCTCTCGTTGCTCGTCCTCTGGGATCTCTGTTATCGTATCGGGACGTCGTGGTGGAGCGCGGTGGTCGCGCTGTGGAGGGCGGTCCACCTCGAGCTCTCGACCGAGGACGCCGCCCGGGCGAGGCGGATCGACGCGGAGAACGTCGGCTTCTCGATCATCCAGCTGGCACTCGTTCCGTTCCTTCTAGCGGATCCGGTACTTCTCGGTGCCGTCGTCGGCCACGTGATCGCCGTCGCCGTCGTCTGTACGGCGGCGATCCTGCTGACCGGGCGCGGTCCGATCCGCTGATCCGACGCGGTCCGATCCGCCGACTCATTGCAGTCCCGAGCTGATCGGTCGGCGACCGGGTGGTCACGGTCGCGTTCGCCGAACGGTCACGGTCGCGTTCGCCGAGCGTGGCCGCGTCGATCGTCCTCAGCGCGGCTGCTCAGGGTTGAGGTCGACGAGTCGAATGAAGGAGTTCCGTCGCGAACGGACACTCACTGTGCGTTATTTTCCTTGCAGCTCCTGGAACTGGTCGAGGAGTGCCTCCGTCGAATCCCCGGAGTCGTAGGTGATCGACCCGGAATACTCGGCACGCTCGGCGTCGAAATCCGCATCGACCGTCGCGGTCTTCTGCTCACGGCGCTCGTGTTCGTCTTCGTCATAGGCACCCATTGACATGGTACACATGCGCTTGGAAACTCTCGAACATATATGTATCGGTCAAGTAAACGATCTATTATTTGATTTACACTTGCCGATCGCCCGCCACCGGTTGCTTTGTCCCCCGTGTGATCCACCGCAAGCACTTAGCCGAGCGAACCGATAACGAAATCGTGGCACAACCGCTCCGATTCAGACGCTCTGTCGAGTCGTGGGACGTGGACCGGGTCCGTTCACTCATCGAACGACCGCTCGACGACAACCTCGGAGCGACCTCCTCCTCGCCGTGGTTCACGTCACCGCCCGGCTACGAGGCCCGCCGATTCGACATGAACGACGGCTCCTCGGCGCTCTTCTGCTGGACCGACCACGACGACGATCCGCCGAACGGCGCGCCGGGCGGTCCGGCGGGCTACTGGTTGGGCAACACGGAGACCCCGCGTGCGCTCTGGCGGACCGACAAGTACGGCTTCGACGACGTTCCCTATCCGGTCTCACGCTGGGCACAGCGGGAACTGCTTGCCGGCCTCCACGACGAGGAGCCGTGGCTCGCCGACTATCCGCACGTCTCGTGGTTCTTCCTGCCGGTCTTCTGCTCGAAAGACGGTGCGGAGACGACCCGGGCGTTCTTCCGGGACCACGGCGCGGGGTTCCCGGACGCGACCCGCGAGGAGGGGACCGGCTACGTCGAGTCGACGCTTCGGCCGGGGATCCTCGATGACTACCGCGAGACGATGGCCGGCAAGCTCGGCACGTCGGCGTCGCTCGACATCGTTCGAATGAGCGCCACGGTGGCGGAGTTCACCGTCGCGAAGGTGCTCTCGGACGCCGGCTACCTGATCACGCCGGAGATCGAGGTGACCACGGGTCATTCACTCGATTACCGCGCGGAGGACCCCGAAACCGGGCATGCGTCGCTCGTCGAGGTGACGCGTCCGCAACCCGTCTCCGGCCGCAGCGCGAACACGCCGACCGCCGCGGTCAGGGACACCGTCGAGACGAAGACGAGCGGGCAACTGGAGGCGCACGCGGGCGGGGTCACCCTGCTCGTCGACTGCAGCTCCTTCCCCGACGACGACTGGGCGGCCGTCCGCCGGAACGAACCCGGCGTCCGCCACAAGCCCGCGGTCGTGTTTCGTGCCCGACCCGATGGACACGTCGAGGGCTACGCGAAGGGATCGATTCCGATCGACCTCTCGTCGGCGATCGACTGGATCTGATCCGTCGCCCAGCGCGACGTCGGCGAGCGTTGGACGTGGCCGATCGCCTCACGCGGTAGGGATCGACGCGGCCGGACGGTTGACTACGCGATACGGGGTCGACGCGGCCGGGTGGTCAACCACGTGGTTGCACGCTCGAAAAAACGAAAAACGGGTGGGATCGCCGGGCCGTTCGCCGGTTAAAACGAAACCGGCTGTGGTCCACGCTCGCCCGCGGCGGCCGGGTCGCGATCCGAATAGAATCGTCGTCCGACGCCACGGTGGCAGACGCCGGCTCGGAGCGTCTCGAACACCTCCTCGGGGCGTTCGAACGTCTGGTCACCGAACCGCTCCAGAACGTCCCCGAGCCGCTCGGAGCCGTCCGCGAGCTCTACGGTTGCGTTGCCGTGAACCGTAATGATCTCCTCCGAAGTGGCCGGGTACTGGTGCCGCTCGAGCCGTTCGTCAATGCCGTTCAGGCGCATCAGCTAGTACGAGTCGCCCCAGATTCTTAATGATTGTCCATGTATGACCTTAGCTGACGAGGTACACCTTCCATGTGGTTAATGATCTTTCGTCAACTCGTCACACGGCGATATACCTCACGGCGTCCTATTACACGTCGCCGACGCGTGGCACCGTCCGGGTCGTCCGGGTCGTCCGGGCCGTCTATGTCGTCCGATTCGTTCGGATCGTCCAAGGCGGACGAGACGGGTTTCAGCATCTTTTATGTCGACGCCGTCCACGTTCCCGACAATGACGATCGAAGACCGGGATGACGCGCACCTCATCACGCACGCGCTGGCGAAGGACACCCTCTCACGGCTCCGTGACGTCGAGACCGAACAGGTCGCGTTCCGTAAGGGGCTGGTCAAGCTCGGTCGGATCTGCGGCTACGAGATCATCGACGGCGCGATGGAAACGGAGTACGTCCCCGTGACGACGCCCTTAGAGGAGACGACGGGCGAGCGCGTGAAGGGCCTCGACGACGTCGTCATCATCAACGTGCTTCGGGCGGCGACGCCGTTCGTCGAGGGACTCTTAAAGGCCTTCCCGCGGGCCAAACAGGGCGTCATCTCCGCCGGCCGCGACGAGGAGGCCGGCATGAACGAGGACGGTGAGTTCCCGATCACCATCGACTACGTGAAGCTCCCGGAGATCCGCGCGGGCGACACCGTCATCGTCGCGGATCCGATGCTTGCGACCGGATCGACGATGTGTGCCGTGCTCGACCACATCCTCGCGGAGGCCGACGGCTACGAGAACCTCTTCGTCCTCTCGGCGGTCTCCGCGCCCGCCGGGCTCGTCCGCGTCGGCGAGACGTTCGAGGATGCCGATCTGCTCACGGTCGCCATCGACGACGAACTCGACGCCGACGGGTTCATCGTTCCCGGCCTCGGCGACGCCGGCGACCGTGCCTTCCGGACGACGTGAGCCTTCGACCGACGCGAGCGTTCGATCTCGAAGCGTCTGCTCTCCGACGTACTTTTAAGAACGCCCGCCGCGACGAGTCGGTATGAGCGACGCGGCGACGAACGAGCCCTGTGACGCCTGTGGGGAGCCGACGTCCGACGCGCTCGCACGGACGGTCCGCCTGAGCGTCGACCGGGCCAACATCGACACCCAGCGGCTCTGTCCGGATTGCTTCGCCGAATGGATCCGACGATACCAGGAGGAGATGGCGAGCAGCACCGCCGACCCCGCAAGCGGCGGCTCCGACTCCGAGATCATCATCGACTGATCCCGTCACTTCCGATCGACCGGCCGATCGGCGACTTGGCGGACCGACGTCTCACTGGACCGGCGGCCCATCGGATCGGCGGTTACCGGACCGCCGACCTACCGGATCGCGAGCGGCGAGTCGGCCGGCACGTCGATGCCGTAGACGTTCGTCAACAGGGCCACCGCACGTCGCCGGATCGCGTTCGGCGCCGGCAGCGCCTCGTCGTGGGCGGTCTGGACGATGATCCATCCCGAGACGTCGTCGACGGCCTCCTCGCCCGCGAGGTCGTGGAGGTCCGTGAGGATCGCCTCATACTCCTCGCGCTCGGCGTCGAACCGTGACGACGGCGGAGTCGGAAGCGACGACCGCGCCCGACGGATCCGACGGAGCGCGTAGTATGGATTCGCCATACACATACGCGTCCGAACGACTAGGTAAAAACCGACGTGTCCACGGGATCGTTTGCCGAGTCATCCGTCGATGACCACCATCGCGGGCGGGGTGTTCGCCGTCTGTGAGACGTTCACCGTCGGTGAGACGTTCATCGCGGGTGGGGCGTCCATCGTCGATGGGCTATTTAGGGCCGGCCGGCGTCGGCGATGACATGACTGGCCCACTTCGGATCGAGGCCGGCGATCTCACCACCGACGAGATACTTGAAGCCATGCGGGACGGCCGTCGGGTGCTGGTCACGCTCGAATTCAGCGGGAGCGTCCACGAGGTGGCGCTCAGATACGACGGCGAGCGATACCTCTGTGACACCCCGCTCCGCCTGCATCGGCACGAGGACGAGGCCGACATGCGCGCGTGCATCGAACGGATGGGCTACGCTGCGGACGAGTAACCGCCGGGCGTCAGCCAGTAGTTAACTGAAAAAAGAGGCGGTTTTAACCGAGACGATGTCGAACGACGCGGTATGTCTGATCCCGCCATCGAGGATCTCGTCGGCGACGTCTCTCCCCCGTTCGAACACGTGCTCTCGTGTGTGTTCGGCATTCAAGACCACGAGAGCCGGACGTACCTCGTCCTGCTCGATCATCCGGGGAGCACCGTCGCCGAGTTGGCTGACGTCCTCGATCGCGATCGGTCGAACGTCAATCGGTCGCTGTCGACGCTTCGCGAGAAGGGGATCGTCGAGCGCCGCCGTCGGCTACTCGACTCCGGCGGCTACGTCTATCAGTACACCGCGATCCCCGTTCCGGACGCGAAAGAGATGCTCCACGCCGCCCTCGATGAATGGGTCGCGGGCGTTCACGATGCCATCGATCGATTCGATCCGAACGACGCGGATCCGACGGGCTGAATTCCTCACGACCTCGGCGCCATCACTGCGGGACCGCTCCGTTACCGCTCGACGGCGACGAGGTGAGCGTCCCCGGGATCGAAGCCGACGGTGACGTCCCCTGAGAGCGGATCCAGCGTCCGCAACACGATATCCCGTCCCCCCCAATCGAGCTGGACCCGAGTCGTCTCCCCGAGGAACTCGGCGCTCTCGACGGAGCCGGTCAACCGCGTCTCCCCCTCGCCGAGCCGAAGCGCCTCCGGACGGACGCAGACGATCACGCGATCGTCGACGTCGACGTGTGCGGGGACCGCGATCCGAAGCGTCTCCCCGCCGACGTCGACGGACGCCACGCGAGGGTCCGCTCCGTCGTCCTCCAGCACCTCCCCCGTTTCATACGGAAACCCACTCGCGCCGGACGGAGCGCCGCTCCACTCGAATTCGTCGATCCGATTCGAAGCGGGATCTCCACCCGATCCACGGGAACCAGTGGAACCGCTCGAACCGACGGAGTCACTCGAACCGGTGGAACCAGCCGATCCGGCGGGCCCACCCGGTTCGACGGCCCCACTCGATTCAGCGGCCCCACCCGGTCCGGTAGCGCTTCCCGGATCGACCGGCGCTGGGTCCTCGTCGATCCCGACCACCGTACCCTCGAAGACGTTGTTGTCGCCGACGAACGATGCGACGAACCGTGAGGACGGCCGCCGGTAGACGGTTCGTGGCGACGCGACCTGCTCGGGCGTCCCGGAGCGCATCACGGCGACCCGGTCGGAGATCGCGAGCGCCTCCTCTTGGTCGTGGGTCACGTAGACCGTCGTGATGCCGAGCTCGCGCTGGATCGCCTTCACCTGGACGCGGAGCCGCTCACGGAGCCGCGCATCGAGCGCGCTCATGGGCTCGTCGAGAAGGAGCACGCTCGGTCCGGGCGCGAGCGCCCGCGCCATCGCCACCCGCTGCTGTTGGCCGCCCGAGAGGCTCGACGGGTCGCGGTCCACCGCGTCGGGGAGGTCGACGAGCTCGAGCAGCTCCGCGACCCGTTCCTTCCTCGATACGCCGCCCGGTGGGTCCGCGAAGCTGAGCCCGTAGCCGACGTTCTCGCCGACGGTCATGTGCGGGAACAGCGCATAATTCTGAAAGACCACGCCGACGTCGCGATCCTCCGGCGGGACGTTCGAGACGTCCTCGCCGCCGAATCGAACCGTCCCGGCCGTCGGCGACTCGAACCCCGCGATCAGCCGCAGCGTCGTCGTCTTCCCGCAGCCGGAGGGACCGACGAGCGTGAAGAACTCGCCTTCCCGGATCGAGAGGTCGACCCCGTCGACCGCGGTCGTGTCGCCGTACCGCTTGGTGACGTCCTCGAGCTCGACCGCGGGTGGGTTTCCCTCGTCGCCACCGGAGCGCTCAGAGCCCAAAGCTCTCACCCCCGAGGCGGTCGATAACCACGAAACTGATGCTGGTCACGGCCAGGAGGACGACGCCCATCGCGGTCGCCGGTCCGAGCCGGCGACCGATGAACCGTTCGATCGCGACCGGCATGGTGTAGGCATCGGTGCCGGTCGCGAGCACCACCGTTGAGGAGAACTCCCCCATCGAGATGGCGAACGCGAAGGCGGCGCCGGCGACGACGCCCGGCCAGACCAAGGGAAGCTCGACGTCGAGCAGCACCCGAGCCCGGGAGGCGCCGAGCGCCCGCGCGGACTCCACGAGCGAGCGGTCGAGCCCCTCCAGGCCGGGCGCGACGGTGCGAACGACGAACGGATAGCCCGAGACCGCGTGGGCGGCGACGATCGCGAGCGAGCCTCCCACGACGATCCGCCACCCGCCGATCTCGACGCCGAAGACGAGCCCGCGAAGGAGCCCGAGCCCGACGATGATCCCCGAGACCGCGAGCGGCGCCATCGCGACCGCGTCCACGAGCTTCCGGCCCCGGTAGCGCCGCGTCGTCAACACGGCGACGACCACGCCCATCGGGAGCGCGACGGCGAGCGAGCCGGCCGCGAAGACCAGCGAGTTCCGGATCGCGGGCCACGGGCGCACCTGAAACGCGGCGCCCGTGCGCTGCCTGTCGAGCAGGAATCGATAGTGATCCAGGGTGAGCCCGCCGTCGCCGCCGGTCACGCTCGCGAGCACCATCGAGACGATCGGCGACAGGAAGACGAACGCCGCGACGACGGCGTACGCCCCGAGTCCGACCCGCGGACCAACCTCCCGAAGCGAGACCGCGGGGAGCCGGAACAGCGGCCGCCGCGGAAGGGGACGGGCGCCGCGCGATCGAACCGCGTGGCGGGCCTCGTACCGCAGATATGCGAGGAGGATGGCGAGCGAGATGACGAGTTCGATGATCGCCAGCGCCGCGGCCTCCGCGTAGTTCAGGTCGCGCACGAGCCGGTAGACGAACACCTCGACCGTCGCCAGCTGGAACCCGCCGAGCGCGAGCACGATGGGGAAGGTGCCGAACGTGAAGATGAACGTCAGCGCCGCGCCCATCAACACCGCGGGGTAGATCTGCGGCGCGACGACGTCGCGAAACGCCCGGAACGGGCTCGCGCCGAGACTCCGTGCGGTCTCGACTGCGCTCGCGTCGACGGACTCCCACGCCGCGGTCGTGACCCGCGCGACGAGCGGCGCGTTATAAAACGCATGTGCGATGATGATCGCTTCCAGCGTGAACATGAGCTCGACGGGACCGAGCCCGACGGCTCCGAGGACGGCATTGAGCGTCCCCTGCTGGCCGAACGTGGCGACGAACCCGACCGCGACCATGATCGACGGCAGCACGAACGGGAGAATGGTGAGCGACCGGAGGGTTCGTCGCCCGCGAAACTCGTACCGAGCGAGCAGGTACGCGGCGGGAACGCCGAGCGCGACGCTGGCGACCGTCGAGAGCGCCGCCTGATAGGCGGTGAAGCCGACGATGCCGAGCCGCCGGTCGGGATCGAGCAGGTCCCGGCCCACCGTCACGGGATTCTCGCCCGCGAACAGCCGGGCGAGCTCGCCGAAGTAGAAGGGGTCCCGGAGGATCTCCGCGAAGACGGCGAGCGTGAGCGCGCCCTCGATCACGACCGCTTCGACGAAGACGGTCCCCACGGGATAATAAAAGACGACGAGCAGGACCGAGATCGTCGCGACGGCGAGCGCCGCGAGGGCCCGCCGCTCGACGCCCGCCCGTACCCGCCGGGCGGTATCCTTCGCTCGGGTAGGATCGCGATCGGGCGGTTGCGAGGGTTCCCGGCCGGGCGGTTGCGAGGGTCCCCGGCCGGGCGGTTGTGACGGGTCAGGGCCGGACGGCTGCGTCGCGCTCGCCGCCAGTTCACCCGTCCGGTCGGCTTCGTCGGAGCGCTCGTCTCCCTCCTGCGGGGACGCGTCGGTCACGGCGAGCCCTTAGTTCCCGGCGAACTGCCGCTCCCACGCGTCGATCCAGCCATCGACCGATCCCTGTAGCTCCTCGTACGTGAAGGTGACCGGTTCCGACGGCTCCCGCGCCAGCTCGTCGTACTCCTCGTCGAGCTCGGCGGTCGTCGTCGCGGGAAACTGCACGTTCAGCTCCGCGATCTCGCCTTGTACCTCGGGCGAGAGCATGAAGGCGACGAACTCCCGTGCGAGGCCGGGCTCGTCGGCGCCGGCGAAGACCGCGGCTCCCTCCGGGTTGGCGTACGCCTGATCCTCGAGGAACCGCACCTGGTGTTCCGCCAGATCCGCGCCCTCGGCGGCGGCGAACACCTGGTCGGTCGAGTAGGAGACGACCATCGGCGCTTCCCCGCCGGACCAGGCGGCGTAGGCGTCGCCCCACGAGCCCAACACCCGAACGTCGTTCTCCTGCAGGTCCGCCCAGTAATCGAGGTAGTCGTCGTGGCCGTAGGGGTCGTCCGCAGCTCCATCGAGGTCGTCCGCGCCGAACCGGTGGACGGTGTGGAGGAGGAACGCCCGTCCGGTCGTCGAGCTGCCCGGGTTCTGTGCGATCAGCGCGCCGCGGTGGTCCTCCTCGAGCAGCCCCTCGAACGTCTCGGGCGCCTCGGTCGCGGTGCCGTCGTAGACGAGGCTGATGTAGTTGGTCGCGTAGGGGACGACCCGGTCGCGCGGGTCGAACCACAGCTCCTCGCGGACGTCCGCGACGCCCTCGACGTCGTCGAGCGCGCCCGCCTCGAAGAGCGGGTCGTCATCCCCGCCGAGCGCGTCATCGACCCGCACGAGGTCATCCACGTTGAGCCCGACGTAGAGATCGGCGTCGATGCTTGCCCCGGACGCGCGGCGCTCTACGTAGTGGTTCAGCTCGTTCGCGGGCGTCGCCCACTCGATCTCGACGCCGTGTCGTTCCTCGAAGGTCTCCGCGAGCCACGGCCCCGGTGCGGAGGAGGGGGCGTCGATGAACGACTCGTAGGTCGCGACCGTGAGGACGGGCTGCTCCTCGTCGCCGTCCTCGTCGGGCGTCGAACCCGGCGTGTCGACGTCCGTCTCGCCCGCGTCGTCTTCGTCGTCGTTCCCGGTCGGTTCGGCCGTACAGCCGGCGAGCGCGATCGCTCCCGCCGCTCCCGTCGCCGCGAGGAACCCGCGTCGCGATCGGCGGCCGCTTTGCTCGGCCACGCGGCCTCGCTCGGCGCCCTCGGTCGCCCGCTCACGACCCGCCGTCCGCTCCGAATCTTTCATTACTGGGTAATTCCACCTGGTGGTACAAAAGTACGTCGTGTTCGACACGCGGTCGTTTCCCCGAACTCGGCGGAATCCTCTCAAATCCGATAATGACGGGGATAAACGTTTATCTCTCGCTGGCGTCCGTCTCGGCATGAATGCGCGGTCGTCGAGCAAGGTGAGGAGAGAATCGACGCGAGACGACCCAGCAGAGGAACGGGTGGGAGGAACGGGACTCACGCGGAGACGCCTGCTTGCGACGGGCGCGGCCGTCGGGGCGGCCGGGGCGGCCGGCTGTCTCGGAACGCGCGAGGGGGCCGTTCCGGATCCGATCATCACCGACGACCGGATCGACGAGGACTGGCGGCTGATCGACGAGTCCGCGGCCGTCGTCTTCGAGGAGGCGATCGGCCCCGTGACGGTTCGGGCGCTCGAACGCACCCTCGTCTACGAGCACGTCGACCTCGCGGAGGCACTCGCGGAGACGTTCGACGCGGAGGGGTCGCCGACGGTCTTTTTCGCCGCGCGCATCGACCTCCGGCCGGCCATCGACCGGCTTCCCGCCGGGATCGGCTTCGAACGGCTCATGGAGGAGGTCCGCCCCGCCGCCGAGGAGGCGTTCCGTCGGCAGCTCCGCGAGAGCGGCCTCGAGGACGTCACGCTGGAGGAGACGGATTCGGTGACCGTGACCGGCGGACACACGGCGACGACGGCGCGGTTCACCGCCCGCTTCCCGCTTGAAGGTGAGACTCCCCTGCCGGACGGTTCGACCGAGCCCGTCGATGACGTCGTCGAGATCGAGGCGCGTCTGGCCGTCTGGCACGACGGCACGGACGCCATGCTCTCCGGGGGCGCGTATCCGACCGAGCCGATAAGCGAGGTCCTCTCGCGGTCGTTCCCGGACGCGCTCGAGACGGACGACGCGCTCGCGGGGCTCGGCGACGGCACGCTCGACGCGCTTTCGACCGAGCCGGAGACGTTCGCGGAGGCGGTCGACGCGCTGTTAGTCTCCGTGGAGTGAGGCGCGTCGAGGAACGGCTCGCGGTCGTCGTTCAGGGTACGTCGCGGTCGTCGTTCAGGGTACGTCGCGGTCGTCGT
>CAZIFX010000002.1:34798-43804 GCA_964538415.1 uncultured Halobellus sp. | reverse complement strand
ACGTCGCGGTCGGCGTTCAGGCGGCGTCGCGGTCGGCGAGTTCCGGCGCCTCGCTTTCTCCACCCGCGTCGCCGTCGATCTCCGTCGTCTCCGTCCGCGTCGCCCCGTCGAGCTTGGGGGCGTGGGTATCGTCGCCCATCGATATCCAGACGAGATAGAGCATTCCGATCACCATCAGCACGGTCGCGATCGAACCGACGACCGCCACGATGTACACGAGCTGGCTCATACGCCCCGTTCCTCCGTCGAAAACCATCAACGTGTCGGCTTTCGGCGGCCGATGCCGGCGGTCCCAGCTCGGCGTCGAGATCCGCGTCCACGACTGTCGAGGAATTAAAGCGTGGAGCGACCGATTCGGCGACCATGACAGACCGCATCCCCGTCACGATCCTCTCGGGCAGCCTCGGCGCCGGCAAGACGACGCTTTTGAACCATCTGTTGGCGAACGCCTGCGGCCGCGAGATCGCGGTACTGGTGAACGACATGGGGGACGTGAACGTCGACGCGGAGCTCATCGCGGAGGGATCGGAGCTCGACGTCGACGACGGCGTCGCGGAGCTCTCGAACGGCTGTATCTGCTGTGAACTGCAGGACGACCTGGAGACCGCCGTCGTCCGGCTCGCGAACGAACGGGAGTTCGACGCCCTCGTCGTCGAATCGTCAGGCATCTCCGAGCCCGCGCCGGTCGCCCGGCTGTTCACGACCGAGTCGGCCGCGGCCGCCCGCTATCGCGTCGACGCGCTCGTGACCGTCCTCGACACGCGGGCGTTCCTCGACGCCTTCGGCGGGAAGGAGGTGCCGGAGCGACGCGGGACCGAGGCGGACCGTCCCCTCTCGGACCTGCTCGTCGAGCAGGTCGAGGTGTCGAACCTCGTTCTTCTGAACAAGGCCGACCTCTGTACCGAGGCGGAGCTGGCGGAGGCCGAGGAGCTGGTGGGTGCGCTCCAGCCGTCCGCCGAGACGGTCCGCACCGAGTTCTCCGCGGTCGATCCCGACCGCCTGCTCGGCGTCGACCTGTTCGACGAGCGTGACGTCGGCGACCTCCCCGGCTGGAAACGCGCGCTTAAAAACGGAACGCGCGATCACGGCTCCCACGGCGGGGACGACCACGCCGGGGACCACCAACACGATGGCCACGCTCACCGCCATCCCGACGAGGTGTACGGCATCACCTCCTTCACCTACCGCCGTCGCCGCCCGTTCCACCCCGAGCGGATCACGGCGCTGCTTCGGAACCTGCCTTCCGGCGTCGTCCGCGCGAAGGGAACGCTCTGGATCGCCGGTAGCGACCTCAGACAGCAGGTCAGCCAGGCCGGCCCGTCGGTTTGGGCGTCGGCACCCGGCCCGTGGATCGTGAGCCTCCCGGAGATCGAACGCGACATGCTGCGTTCGAACCGGCCGGAACTCGACTGGGACGAGGAGCACGGCGACCGACGCACGGAGTTCGTCGTCATCGGCACGAACCTCGAGGAGGCCGACGTCCGGGCGCGGCTCGACGACGCGCTCGTCACCGACGAGGAGTGGGACCGCTTCCGCGCGGGCGAGACGCCCGCCGACGTGGCGCCGTTCCCCGCGGAGGCGGGCGCCGAGGTCGCCATCACGGAGCCCTGAAAACGGATCCGGGTGCTCGGGCCGGCGACTCCCCGCCCCGTCGGCTACCATCGCGGTCGACAGAGGTCGTCGCGGTCGACAGAGGTCGTCGCGGTCGACAGAGGTCGTCGCGGTCGACAGAGGTCGTCGCGGCCGACAGAGGTCGTCGCGGCCGATCAGAGGTCGTCGCGATCGAACTTCAACAGGCCGGCAAGCGGCGGCGCGAGCGTCCAGAAGACGAGCATCGCGGCCGCGGAGATCTGCTGGTTTCGTCCCTCACCCGCGAGCAGCTGATCGCCGAGGAAGGCGTTCGCGAGCACCTGTACCCCGCTGTTCGGGTTGGCGACCTCGAGGAACGTCTGGACCTGGATGGCGGAGATCGGAAGCGGGTCGATGACGAACTCGAACGCGCCGAGGAGTTGTCCCGTCAGCGTTCCCCACAGCAGGACGAAGACGAAGTAGATCCCGACCCCGCCGATCAGCGCGCGTCGCTGGGTCGAGGCGGCCGCCGAGCAGCCGACCGCGATGGCGACGAAGACGCAGCCGAGGATCGCCGCGAAGACGGTGTAGCCCAGGTAGGCCCCGACGTTGAACGAGACGGGGATCGCGACGAGCACGATGGCGGGAAACAGAAAGCCGATGAGGATCGCGAGCGAGAGCGCGGTCGCGCGCCCGACGACCTTCCCGAAGACGACGTCGGCCCGCGAGTGTGGCAGCGATAACAGCAGCTTCAGCGACCCCGACTCCCGCTCGCCGCTCACCGCGTTGTATCCGATCACGACGCCGACGAGCGGGACGAGCGTCGTCACGAGCACCGGACCGACGAAGACGCTCAACAGCAGCTCCGTCGCGAACGCGTCGCCCTCACCCGTCGGCCGCACCGCGTATGCCATCACCGAGACGAGCCCCGAAAAGAGCGCGACGAGCAGGAACATCGCCTTCGACCGCACCGTGTCTTGAAAGTCCTTCTTCGCGACCGCCCGAAGGCTCATCGCTCCACCTCCTCGGCCGTGGCCTCGCCGTCGTTGCCAGTCTCGTCGCCAGCGGTGGTCTCCCTGGCGTCGTCCCGACTCCCGCCGTCCCCGTTCGGCGAGTCGCCCTCGGTGTACGCCAAAAAGAGGTCCTCCAGCGAGGCCTCCTTCGTGTGGAAGTCCGCGACGTCGACGCCGGCGTCCTCCAGCGCCGCGATGACGCGAGTCTTCGCGTCGCTCACGCAGTTCACGACGACGCCGTCGCCGTCGCGATCGACCCGGGAGACGCCCGAGAGCGCCCGCACCGCGTCGAGCGCGCCCTCGTCCGCATCGTCCATCCCTGCCGTCTCGATCTCCAGCGTCTCCTCGCCGCCCGCGGCGTCGCGCAGCCCTTCGATGGAGTCCTCGGCGACGAGCTCGCCCTCGCGCATGATGCCGACGCGGTCACAGACGGCCTCGACCTGCCCGAGCACGTGCGAGGAGAAGAAGACGGTCGCGCCGCGTTCCGCCTCCGTGCGGACGATGTCGCGCATCTCCTTCGCGCCGGCCGGATCGAGCCCGGAGGAGGGCTCGTCGAGGATGAGCAGCTCGGGCTCGCCGACGAGCGCCATCGCCAGCGCGAGGCGCTGGCACATTCCCTTCGAGTAGCCGCCGGCCTTCCGGTCGCCGTCCTCGGGGTCGAGACCGACGCGTTCCAGCAACGCGTCGGGATCGGCGTCGGCCTCCTTCGACTCGATCGCGAACTCGACGTGTTTGCGACCCGTCAGCCGGTCGTAGACGGCGAACCCCTCGGGCAACACGCCCGTGCGGCGCCGGATCTCGACGCTATCGGCTGTCGCGTCGCGGCCGAGCACCGTCACGGTCCCGGTCGTCGGTCGAACGAGGTCGAGCACCATGTTGATCGTCGTCGACTTCCCCGCACCGTTGGGGCCGAGGAAGCCGTAGACCTCGCCCCGTTCGACGGTCAGGTCGAGGTCCTCGACGGCGGTGACGTCGGCGAACTCCTTCGTCACGCCGCGCAGCTCGATGGCGGTCATGCCAGCCGGTTCTCTCGGCGGATCATAAAGGGTTACGTCTCAACTCCCGGAGCTGACGGTGCCGTCGACGGTCCATCGCGCGGTCACGGACTCATGCGTCCGGCGGCCACTCGATCCCGTGCTCGGCGAGCAGGGCGGCGAACGCCTCCTCGTCGACCACGGGAACGTCGTTCGCCTCTGCGTCGTCGCGCTTCGATCGGCCGGGATCGTCCCCGGCGACGAGGTAGTCGGTGTTTCCGGAGACGCTCGAGGTCGCGTTGGCGCCGTGTCGCTCGACGAGGTCCCGAGCCTCCCGCCGGGCCACCGCGAGCGACCCGGTGAAGACGAACGTCAGCCCGTCGAGCGCGTCCGCGTCGTCGGAGGCGGCATCCCCCCCGGTCTCCATCGGGCGCGGATCGACGCCGCGCTCGCGCAGCTCCTCGATCGCCGCGCGGTTCTCCGGTGCGTCGAGGAACTCGCGGATCGAGGTGGCGACCTCCGGGCCGACGTCGTCGACCTCCCGCAGGGCCGCCTCGTCGGCCTCGAGCAGCGCGTCGAGATCGCCGAAGTGTCGTGCCAGCGCCCGGGCGGTCGTCGCACCCACGTCCGGGATGCCGAGCCCGGCGAGGAAGTCATCGAACGCGGGCTCAGTCGTCGCCTGCAGCTCCTCGATCAGGTTGCGCGCGCTCGTCTCGCCCCATCCCTCCAGCTCGGCGAGCTCCTCGACGGTCAGGTCGTACAGCGCGGGTAGCGAGTCGAGCAGCCCGGCCTCCCGGAGCTGCTCCACGCGTTCGGGGCCGAGTCCCTCGACGTCGAGCGCGTCCCGTCGCGCCCAGTGTTCCACCGCGCGTTCCAGCTGGGCGGGACAGCCTAATCCACCGGTACAGAACGCGAGCGGTCCGTCCCGCTCGACGGGCGCCCCGCAGACGGGACAGCTCTCCGGGAACGCGTAGGTCCCCTCGGAGCGCTTCTCGACGACCTCGGGGACGTAGGGGATGACGTCGCCCGCGCGGTAGATCCGCACGCGGTCGCCGACGTTCACGCCGAGCGCCTCGATCTCCGCGGGATTGTGCAGCGTCGCCCGCGAGACGGTGACGCCGCCCACGTCGACCGGCGTAAGCTCCGCGACGGGCGTGAGCCGCCCCGTTCGACCGACCTGTACCGTGACGTCCTCGACGGTGGTGATCGCGGTCCGCGGCGGGAACTTGTACGCGAACGCCCAGCGGGGCGCCCGCGACGTCGACCCGAGCGCCTCGCAGGCGGCCCGGTCGTTCACCTTGATCACGACGCCGTCGAGCTCGTAGTTCAGCCCGTCGCGTCGGTCGAGCACGTCGTTTCGATACGCGATCGCGTCCTCGACGTCGTCGACCAGCTCGACCATGTCGGTTCGTTTGAGCCCGAACGCGTCGAACGCCGCCAGCTCCTCGTGGTGGGTATCGGGGCGGGCGGCGCGGTCGGTGGCGCCGTCGGCGTCTCCGTCCTCGTCATCGGGCTTCGACGACTCAGCGTCACCGGGCTCCGGCGAGTCCTCGCTGCCGAGCTCCCATGCGAGCACGTCGAAGAAGAAGACGTCGAGCGGACGCTCGGCGACGACCGCCGGGTCGAGCTGTCTGAGGGTGCCGGCGGCGGCGTTTCGGGGGTTCGCGAACGGCTCCTCGCCGCGTTCGATAAGCGCCTCGTTGTGCGCCTCGAACGCGTCGATCGGCATGAACGCCTCTCCACGAACCGCGAGCAGCTCCGGCGGGTCGCCGCGGAGCGTGCTCGGCACGGAGCGGATCGTTCTGACCTGCTCGGTGACGTCGTCGCCCTCCTGGCCGTCCCCGCGGGTTGCCGCCCGGGCGTACTCGCCGTCCTCGTAGATCACCTCCACGGAGAGTCCGTCGAACTTCGGCTCACAGACGTACTCGACGCTCCCGGGATCGAATCCGGCGTCCGCGAGTCCCGACCGAACCCGCTCGTCGAACTCGCGGACGGCTTCCGGCTCCGCGCCGTTGTCGATGGAGCGCATCGGCGCGACGTGTTCGACCGTCCTCAGCTCGTCGAGCGGCTCGCCCCCGACGCGGGCCGTCGGGGAGCTCTCGACGTCCAGATCGAACGCCTCCTCCAACTCCACGAGCCGCTCGAAGAGCCGGTCGTAGGTCGCGTCCTCGATCAGCGGATCCGTCTCCACGTAGTAGCGGTGGTCGTGTTCGCGGATCGCCGCGCGGAGCAGTTCGGCCTGCTCGGCGGCCGCATCGGCCGACAGCGACGAAATCGGCTCGAAATCGATCGGGGGCGCCTCAACGTAGGGATTCTCCTCCGGATCGGCGTGTCGCGGCGACGAACGCGTCATCACCGCGTGTTTGGTCGTACTGACTTAAAAGGGGTCACGACTCGGGCGTCGATCGGCGGGTGCGGCCCGAGCGGTGGGTCGAGTCTACAGACGAACGAGGCGGTTCACTCCGCGACGAACGGGTACGCCGCGCCGAGGACCGCGCCGTAGACGACGTGACCGACGAGGCTCTCAACGCCGATGTTCGGCAGCGGCGGCGCGCCCGGGAACCCGACGGCGCCCAGCCAGATCGGCATCACGATCACCGCGAGCGCGATCCAGACGAGGAGGCCGTAGCCCGCCCCGGCGCCGAGGCTCGTTCCGATCGAATCGCTGAGATCCGGCTTCAGGCTCGCGATCGCGGCGAATCCGAGTCCGATTGCTGCGGCGTGGGACATGTGGATCACCCAGCCAATGCCACCGGCGGGTCCCTCGATGCCATACATGGCCGGGATTCCCATCTCCAGTACGCCGGGAGTCAGCATCGACATCATCGCCCCGAAGACGAGACCGCCGGCCAATCCGCCGGCCACCCCCGCCTTCCACCCGTCGCTTCCGGTCGACACGTCCGTCGCGGTCGTGGTTTCGGTTGCCATCGCATGCGCTCCGTCGCGAGGAAACCGGTAATAAACGCCGGGAGAATGCGTCCGCCGCGCCATGCTACGAATGATTTATATACTATTATTCCATCCCCGCGGAACGCGGGGTGAGCGCATCCACCGCTGCCTTTCACCCCCCGTTTCGTTCACTTCCGCCGAGGTACCCGACTCCTTTTAGCCGATGCCGACGAACCCGAACCCGTGTCAGAGTCGTCGTCCCTTCGGTTCTTCCCGTACGAGGAGCCGTACCCGAACCAGCGCGAGGCGATCGACAGGATCGCAAACGCGCTGGCACGCGGCCAGGACGTGCTCTTCGAGGGGGCGCCCGGGACGGGCAAGACCCTCTCCGCGCTCGCCCCCGCGCTCGAACACGCCCGCGAGCACGACCGAACGGTCGTCATCACGACGAACGTCCACCAGCAGATGCGCCAGTTCGTCGAGGACGCCCGGGCGATCACCGGCACCGAGCCGATCCGGGCGGTCGTCTTCCGCGGGAAGTCGTCGATGTGCCACATTGACGTCGACTACCAGGAGTGTCAGACCCTCCGGGACACGACCCGCGAGCTGGTCGAGACCGAGAGCGACGTCCTCGAGCTGGAGGCGCGCCAGCGGGAGCTGCTCGCGGAGAGCCGTGAGGGCGACGCCGGCGCGGCCGAGGCCCGCGAGGCCGTCATGGACGAGCTCGACGAGCTGGAGGCCGACCTCGACGACTACGACGCGACGAACGTCTGTGCCCACTATCGAAACAACCTGACCGGCGACACCGACGAGTTCTTCAACTGGCTCTTCGAGGACGTCCGGACTCCCGACGACGTCTACGCGTACGCCGACGAGCGCGAGCTCTGCGGCTACGAGCTGTTAAAGGAGGGCATGGAGGGGGTCGACCTGGTCGTCTGTAACTACCACCATCTGCTCGACCCGAACATCCGCGAGCAGTTCTTCCGGTGGATCGACCGCGATCCCTCCGAGATCATCACCGTCTTCGACGAGGCACACAACGTCGAGGACGCCGCCCGCGACCACGCGACACGCACGCTCACGGAACGTACCCTCGATGCCGCGTTGGAGGAGCTCGAGAACGTCGACGATTCGCGGGCCGAACCCGCCGAGAACGTCCTCCGGGCCTTCCGTGACGCGCTCGTCGACGCCTACGACGAGGGGCTCGGCTTCGGCGCCCGCGAGGCCGTCGGCGAGAACTGGGAGGACGTCGCCATCGCCAACGACGACCGCCGTGACGACCTCACGCTGTCCTTCCTCCGCCGGTACGAGGGGACGGGGATCGACGTCGAGACCGAGCTCGCGATCCAGCTCGGCAAGGCGCTCGACGAGGAGTACGAACGTCGCTATCGCGACGGGGAGACGACGACCCGAACCGAGTGTCAGACGCTTCAGGCCGCTCGGTTCGTCTCCACGTGGATGTCGGAGGGGACGGAACTCGGCCAGTATCCGGTCGTCTCTGTTCGCCGCGATGCCGCCACCGACGAGGTGTACGGGCGCGCGGAGCTGTACACCTGCATCCCGCGGACGGTGACGAGCGAGCTCTTCGAGGAGGTCGCCGCCTCCGTGCTGATGAGCGCGACGCTGCGCCCCTTCGACGTCACTGCGGAGGTGCTCGGACTCGAGGACGTCGCGACCCTCGCGTACGGGATGGCGTATCCGGAGGCGAACCGCCGGACGTTCGCGGTCGACGCCCCGCCGCTTTTCTCCTCCGAGCGCAACGATCCCGAGACGCAGGAGACGGTCGCGACCCTGCTTCGTGACGCGATCCGGTTCACCCCCGGCAACACGCTCGCCTTCTTCCCGTCGTACGCGGAGGCCGAGCGCTACCACGAACGGCTCGGCGGCGGCATGGGTGAGGGGACGGGGGGCGGCAACGCCGGAGCAGCGTCGGCCGCTGCCAGCGGTGAGACGTCCGGCGACACGCCCGCGACGACCGGGCTCGGCCGCCTCCTCCTCGACGGCTCGGGGACCGACGAGGAGCGGCTCCGTCGCGAGTTCGTGGAGAGCGACGACGCCGCGCTTTTCACCTCGCTGTGGGGGACGCTCGCCGAGGGCGTGAGCTTCGACGGCGACGACGCCCGGACGGTCGTCGTCGTCGGCGTCCCGTATCCGCACCTCTCCGACCGGATGGATGCGGTACAGGACGCCTACGACCGCGCCTTCTCCGATCGCGATCGCGCTCGCGACCCCGGCTGGTCGTACGCCGTCGAGATCCCGACGATCCGCAAGACGAGACAGGCACTCGGCCGCGTGATCCGCGGTCCGGAGGACTTCGGCGTCCGGATCCTCGCGGATCGCCGGTACACGACGGCGGACATGGGCAAGTACTCTGTTCGGAGCGCCTTCCCACCCGAGGAACGCGAGGAGCTGGTCGACCTCGATCCGGAGAAGCTGAAGTTCGCGATGCTCAACTTCTACGGCGACCACGACGCGTACGACGGATCGCCGCCATCGCCCTGACGCATCCCGCCGTGCCGGTCATCGCTCTTCATCCGTGCCGGTCATCGCTCTTCATCCGT
>CAZIFX010000002.1:0-34698 GCA_964538415.1 uncultured Halobellus sp. | reverse complement strand
TCCCGCCGTGCCGGTCATCGCTCTTCATCCGTGCCGGTCATCGCTCTTCATCCGTGCCGGTCATCGCTCTTCATCCGTCCCGCTACGTAGGTCCGGCGTCGTGATCGCCGGATGGAGCGCGACGTCGCCCGTTCGAAGCCGAACCCACGCGACGACGGCGACGCAGCCCAGGAGGACCGCGAACAAGCCGAGGAGGCCGCCCTCGGGACCGAACGCGCCGCCCGTCCACCGAGTCGGCCCGGTCGGCTCGGTCGCGATCACCGTCGCCTCCGTGCCAAGGCCGCTGACGCCGTGGCCGAAGAGCCCGCCCTGCGCAAGGTTCCAGGTCACGTGGATCCCGATCGGGATCGCCAGCTCGCCGGTGAGCAGGTAGCCCGCCGCGAGCAGCACGCCCGCCGCCGAGATGATCGCGATCGACACGGCGGTCGCGCCCGGGTTGCCCGCGTGGAGGAGCCCGAACAGCCCCGAGGAGGCGATGAGAGCGACGGCGACCGCCCGCCGTTCGCCGAGGAACCGACATCCTTCCGCGAGGTTCGTGAGCAGCCAGCCGCGGACGAGCGCCTCCTCGTAGACGCCGACGACGAGGAACAGCCCGACGAGTCCGGCGAACGCGAGGAGAAATGAGCCCTCGGCGACGAACGTTCCCGTCACGGTGAACCAGCCGGCTGCCCAGCCGACGAGGAAGACGGCGGCCTGCAGCCCGACCCCGAGCGCGAGCCCGAACGCGCAGTCGACCCACCAGTCGTGGTCGATCCGGAAGCCGTAGTCGGAGAACCGTCGTCGGTCGAGGTAGCGCGCGACGGGCACGAGCGCGGCCATGGTCCCGATTCCAGCGGCGGCGACGGCGGTGCCGAAGACGACCGGGCTCCCGGCGCCGAGTCGCGGCGCGAGCGTGGAGAGCACGAGGACCTGCACGGCGAGCACCATGAGCAGGACGGCGATCCCGCCGCCGACGATCCGAACCGCGGCTCGGGGCCGACGCTCCGTCGGGTTGACGAGTACGTCTCGGACGACGGTTCGGGCACGGTCGAGGGTCGAAGGGTCGGTCATTTTCGGTCGGGTTTGGGTGATCGTCGCCGGTCGGCCTCGTTCGTCATGGTCGGAGGCTCCGGTTCGCCATCGACGGCTTCAGGCGGGACGGGTGCCGATCAGAAGCGCGACGCCCCCGATCACCACGCCGAGCAGCACCGTGATCACGACGTGGATGACGGTCATCGCCGCCACCGTTCGGTTCCCCTCGTCGTAGCTCCAGCGGAACATCGCGGCGTCGAGTGCGATCGCGACCGGCACGGTGAGAAACGCCGGCAACGCGAACGCGCCGCCGACGATGCCGACGATCGCGGGTAGGGGACCGACGTAGAGCGCCCGTCGCGGGTCGGCGTCGCCGAGCACGTTCCGTGCGGCTAGGTGGGCGGTCATCGAGAGAAAGAGCGCGAAGAGGACGACCGTCCCGAGCACCTCGATCGGCGAGACCGTCTGGAGGAGCATGGCGGGTCTACGCCGCCGTCAGTAAAAGGCCCCCCGAAACCGGATCGGCCGGTCGACCGCTTTCCCTCTCGCCTTTCATCGGAACGTCGTCCAGCCGTCTTCCGTCGGGGCGTCCTAGCCGAGCAGTCCGAGTCCCTGCAGCTCCTCGACGATGTGGTCGACGGCGGCGGCCGCGTCGACGGGGTCGGTGCCGCCGGTGATGACGAGCTTTCCGCTACCGAAAAGCAGTGCGACGACGTCCGGCTCGTCCAGCCGGTAGACGAGGCCGGGGAACTGTTCGGGTTCGTACTCGATGTGCTCGAGGCCGAGCCCGATGGCGATCGCGTTCAGGTTGAGGTCCTCGCCGAGATCGGCGGAGGTGACGATGTTCTGGACGGTGATCTCGGGGTCGTCGTCCACGGGGATGTTCAGATCGCGGAGCTTCCCGAAGACGATCGCGAGGCTCTCGTGGACGGCCTCGGTCGAGTTCGCTCCGGTACAGACGATCTTCCCCGACCGAAAGATCAGCGCTGCCGACTTCGGCTCGGTGGTGCGGTAGACGAGGCCGGGAAACTGCTCGGGATCGTAGTCCGCCCCCTCGAGGTCCATCGCGACGCTCTGGAGGTCGAGCTCCTGCCCGATCCCGGTGGAGGCGACGACGTTTTCGATCGTGATCGTGTCCTTCGGGTCGGCCATTACTGCATCAATACTCTCTTCAATGGTTTAAAAAGGTTGGTAGGACGGGAACGCCGGTCCGCCCCCATCGGATGCACACGGGGACCGTCACGCTCTTGCGGTCGCTTCCCGGAGGCTTCCGTGTGTATTGGATCGAGCTCGCGGGCGAGGAGGACGCCTTCGCGACGACGGAGGCGGCGACGGCGGCCACCGCCACCGAATTGATCGCGCCGGGGATCGCCCGAGCGGGATCGGTGAGCGACCGCTTCGATCGCCTCGCGTACGCCCGCGGCGCCCACGAGGCCGTCGGGCGAACCGACGCCGACCTCGACGCGGCCGCCGCGCTCCTCCGTGCGGCGCCGATGAACCGATCGGGAACGGCCGCGGTCCGCGCGCGAAACGTTCGCAACACGACCTCCGTATCGACGGCGGCCGCCGAGCGAACCCTGGGATCCGTCCTCGTCGACCGCGGCTTCGACGTCGACCTCGACGATCCGGACCACGTGCTCCGTGCGCTCTTCGCGGCGGGGACACGCGACGACCACGACGCGGTGGCGGGCGCCGACGGCGCTGACGGCTCGTGTTGTGCGCTCGGCTGGGTCGCCGTCGAGCCCTCCCGGGCGTTTGCACCCAAGCCGACCGACCGTCCCTTCTTCCAGCCGGGGAGCATGGCTCCCGCCGACGCGCGTGCCTGCGTGAACCTCGCGGGCGCTGCACCCGGTCGAACGCTGCTCGACCCGATGTGTGGCACCGGCGGGCTCCCCATCGAGACCGGCCTCGTCGGCGCCGACGTCCTCGCCGTCGACGCACAGTCGAAGATGGTCCGGGGAACCCGTCGGAACCTCCATGCGTACGTCGGAGAGGATGCAGACGCCGGCCCCTCGGGGACGACCGTCGACTGGCACGTCGCCCGCGGCGACGCCACCGCGCTCCCGCTTTCCGACGACGCGGTCGACGGCGTCGCGTTCGACGCGCCGTACGGTCGCCAATCGAAGATCGCACGACACGAGCTCGCCGACCTCGTCGGCGGCGCGCTCGCGGAGGCGGCTCGCGTCGCCCCGCGAGCCGTAATGGTCGCCGATCGCGATTGGCGCGGCCCCGCTCGGGACGCCGGCTGGACCGTCGATGCCGTCTTCGAGCGTCGCGTCCACCGGTCGCTGACGCGGTACGTGACGGTGCTGGAGCGACCGGACGCGAAAGCGTCCCGGTAGTGAACGCAATCGCCGCGCTCCCGCTGTTGCCAGTACTGCTCCCGGCAGATTTCAGTTCCGCCGTGGATCCGGGGAATCGTTAAGTGTGCGGCGCGAGGTGAACACCGTATGACCGGGGACGGCGACGACATGCTCTCGTGGGACGAGTCGGTGTTCCGCGACGAGTCGGTCTTCGAGATCGATTACGTCCCGGAGACGTTTCGCCACCGCGAGAGCCAACTCGAGAGCCTCAAGTACGCGCTCCGCCCGGCGGTTCGTGGCTCCCGCCCGCTGAACACGATGGTCCGCGGTCCGCCGGGAACCGGCAAGACCACGGCGGTACAGAAGCTCTTCTCGGAGCTTCGTGCCCGCACCGAGGTCCGGACCGTTCACGTGAACTGTCAGGTCGACTCGACGCGATACGCGGTCTTCTCCCGGCTGTTCGAGGGCATCTTCGACTACGAACCGCCCTCCTCGGGCATCTCGTTCAAGAAGCTCTTCGGACAGATCACCGACCGGCTCGTCGACGACGACGAGGTTCTCGTCGTCGCGCTCGACGACGTGAACTACCTCTTTTATGAAAACGAGGCCTCAGACACGCTCTACTCGCTGCTGCGCGCCCACGAGGCGCACTCCGGCGCGAAGATCGGCGTGATCATCGTCTCCTCGGACCTCTCGCTCGACGCGATCGACGAACTCGACGGCCGCGTCCAGTCGGTGTTCCGTCCCGAGGAGGTGTACTTTCCGGTGTACGACGCGACGGAGATCTACGACATCCTCACCGAGCGGGCGAAGCGGGGGTTCCACGACGGCGTCATCGAACCCTCCGAACTGGAGCTCGTCGCCGACCTCACCGCCGAGAGCGGCGACCTCCGGGTCGGGATCGACCTCCTTCGTCGCGCGGGACTCAACGCCGAGATGCAGGCCTCGCGAACGATCGCCGCCGAGGACGTCGAGTCGGCGTACGACAAATCGAAGTACGTCCATCTCTCGCGGTCGCTACGCGGACTCTCGGCGTCCGAGCGCGCGCTCGTTCGCGTCCTCGCGGAACACGACGGCGAGCGGGCCGGCACCGTCTACGAGGCGTTCCACGAGGAGACGGATCTCGGATACACCCGCTACTCCGAGATCATCAACAAGCTCGACCAGCTCGGCGTGATCGAGACGGCCTACGCCGACGTCGAGGGACGGGGACGCTCCCGCGAGCTCTCCCTCGCGTACGACGCCGAGGCGATCCTCGACCGGTTGGAGTGAGACGCCTCCCTCCGGTCGACAGCTTTTCGATCCCGCCGTGCGGAGTCGACCGCATGAAGACGAGCGGCGGCAGCGACGCGGCGAAGCGCCGAGCGGGCGAATCGGCGGCCGAGGCGGTCTCGGACGGCGACGTCGTGGGTCTCGGGACGGGATCGACGGCGGCACACGCGATCCGCGCGATCGGTCGTCGGGTGGACGCTGGACTCGACGTTCGCGGGGTCCCGACCTCCTTCGCGAGTCGCGAGCTCGCCCGCGAGCGTGGGATCCCGCTCGTCGACCTCGACGAGGTGGTCACGTCGGGCTCCGCAAGCGCCGCGAGCAACGGCGGAAGCGACGACGTCACCGAGGACCGATCCGGCATCGATGTCGCCATCGACGGCGCCGACCAGGTCGCCGCCGCCGACCTGATCAAGGGTGGCGGCGCGGCACACGCCCGCGAGAAGGTCGTCGACGCGGCGGCCGAGCGCTTCCTCGTCGTCGCCGACCCCTCGAAGGAGACGGACGTGCTCGACCGTTCGGTGCCGGTGGAGGTGCTTCCGAACGCCCGCTCGACCGTCGCCCGCACGATCCGGGAGGTCGGCGGCGAACCGACGCTCCGGCGAGCGGAGCGCAAGGACGGCCCCGTGGTCACTGACAACGGCAACCTCGTGCTCGACTGTGCGTTCGGGCCGATCGACGCGCCCGGATCGCTGGCGACGACGCTGTCGACGATCCCCGGCGTCGTCGAGCACGGACTCTTCGTCGGGCTTGCCGACGAGATTCACGTCGGTACGGCGGACGAGGTTCGGATCGTCGAATCGTGAACCGCGTCGTCGATTCCCGGGACGGAACGGCGCTGCCGCTCGGGCGTCGACGTCCGAATAAATAAACGGGGTTTCGCCGGCTTAGAGGTCGCGAGGCTGGACCGTCTTCCGGTCGTTGGCCTCGGCGCGTCGGGCGGCGTCCGCGAGCAGCTCGTCGACTTCTTCATCCAGCGCTTCGTAGAAGTCCGAAGCGACGTTCTTGTCGTCCAGCGCTTCCTTGACGGCCGCTTTGACAATGAGGTCTGCCATGCATCCGAGGATACCCATCCACACTTAATAAGAGTTCCTGAATTCGCCCGCGAGGGACGCCGTGCGTACGGTTCGCGCGACGGTTGCCCGGGAATCAGTTATAAACTTTGTGTGGGTGCTGTGATCTACCGACAGCGTCGAACGCGGATCCGGCGTTCACCGTCGCCGATCGACAGTTACGAACGCGCTCGACCCGCAGGCTTCAAGTATGCGCGACACGCTGGAGGCGCTCGAAGCGGGCGACATCTCGGTCTCCGAGGCGGAGTCTCGGCTGGCCGGCTACGCGACGACGACGGCCGGCCGGTTCGACGCCGACCGGGAACGCCGCCGTGGAATCCCGGAGGCCGTTCTGGCGGATGGAAAGACGCCGACCGAGGTCGGCCGGCTGGCGGCGACCGCGCTGGAGACGACCGGTCGTGCGATCGTGACGCGCGCGACCGGCGAGGACGGCGAGGCGGTTCGGGAGGCGGTGCTGGCCGCCGATCCCGACGCGTCCGTCGACCACGACGCACGGACACGGACGGTCGTCGTCCACGGCGACGACTTCGAAGCGCCGACGCTCGACGCGACGGTCGCAGTCGTCACCGCGGGCACGTCGGACGCCCCCGTCGCCGGCGAGGCGGTGATCGTCGCCCGGGAGATCGGCGCCGACGTCGACGTCATCACCGACGTCGGCGTCGCGAGTCTCGTCCGGCTGCTCGACCAGATCGATCGGATCCGCGAGGCCGACGTCGTCGTCGTTGCCGCCGGACGGGAGGGAGCGCTTCCGACCGTCGTCGCCGGGCTCGTCGCGGCGCCGGTGATAGCGCTCCCCGTCTCAACCGGCTATGGAGTCGGCGGCGACGGCGAGGCAGCGCTGTACGGGTCGTTGCAGTCCTGTACCGTGCTCACGGCCGTCAACGTCGACGCCGGCTTCGTCGCTGGCGCACAGGCCGGATTGATCGTACGGGCAATGGACGAACACACGGGCGACGGACGAACCAACGGGTGATCGTGATCCACGAGCGATCAATATACCACGAAGGCGGGACGAAACGTCGCCGTTCGCGACCGCGTGTTTCCCGTTTCGGTCCAAACGTAACTCGTCGTTGATAGCTCTGGACGTTTCGATCCCGATTTCCCGACCCGAAGCGCCCATCGCGAACCAACGGTAAGCGTGCGGAAACCCGCACGGATCGGTGGCGAGCAAGGGTATTTGTCGCTCGATCTCGTATAGTGGTTGCCGGCAGCGGTGGATGCCGGTCCAACATGCCAAGTTGCGACCACTGCGGGTCGCACGTCTCGGACCGCTTCGCTCGCGTGTTCGCGGACGAGTTCGGGGCGCTCAACGCCTGCCCCGCCTGTGCCGCGAACGCGGGTATCGCCGAAGTGGCGCGAAAACGCGCCCGCACTCAGGACTGAGCGGCACGACCGGCGCCGAACGACGCGCCCGGTGCCGGTCGACAGAAGACGAACCGTTCCGGAACCGACCCACGTGCGGCCTCGCCGTCGACCGTTCGACGACCGGCCGCGAAAACGGTTCATCCCGCATCGTTTTTGAGTCACGCTGACGGACACGCGTCCGTGACGTCCGACCACTCCGACGGCTCGGCAGCCGGCGATCACGATTCTCACGGCGGCAGCCACCACGTCTACGTCATAGAGTGTGCCGACGGCACCCTCTATACCGGCTACACCACCGACGTCGAGCGCCGCGTGTCGGAACACGACGACGGCGAGGGCGCGAAATACACCCGCGGTCGAGCGCCCGTCACGCTGCGACACGTCGAGTCGTTCGACTCCCGGTCGGCGGCGATGTCCCGCGAACACGCCATCAAGTCGCTGACGCGAGCGGAGAAGCTGATGTTGATCGGAGCGGAGTGACGACGGTCGAGCGGCAGCGATGGACCGATGACGGCGGACGGATGCCGCGGCGGGATCACTCGACGAGTCGCTCGATCTCCGTGACGAGGATCCCGCTCGCGCCGACCGTTTTCAGCTCCGCGATCGCCTCGAAGACGTCTCGCTCGTCGACGACGGCGTGGACCGCGACCATTCCGTTGCCGTTCTCGTCGGCCTCGACGTCCATCACGGTCGGTCCGCCGAGCCCCGGAATCACGTCCTTCACCTCGTCGAGCCGCGACTTCGGGGCGTTCATCATCAGATAACGGCGTCCGTCGGCGGTGAGGACGGATTCGAACGCGGTCCGTACCTGCTCGACCTTCGGGTCGTCGAGGACGTTCCCGCGGGCGAACAGCCGGACCGACGACTCGAGGACGTCGTCGATCACGGCGAGCCGGTTCACCTCCAGCGTCGTCCCGGTGGACGTGATGTCGACGATGGCTTCGGCCATGTCCACGTGCGGCGTGAGCTCCGTCGCGCCGGTCACGGTGACGACGTCGGCGTCGATCCCGACCCGATCGAGGTACTCCCGGGTCACCGTCGGGAACTCCGTGGCGATGGTCGCGCCGTCCAGATCCTCGACGGCCTCGACCGGCCCGTCCTTCGGCGCAGCAAGCACCAACCGACAGGTTCCGTAGCCGAGATCGAGCAGATCGACGAGTTCTTCGGGTTCAGCGGTCACCGGGTCGGCGGCGACGCCTCCTGACTCCCGTGCCTGATCGAGGCCGGTGACGCCGAGGTCGGCGGCGCCGTCACGGACGTATTCGGGAATGTCGGCTGCGCGCGCGAACAGCACGGTGACGTCGGGATCGACGGTGGCAGCGTAGAGCTGGCGGTCCGCGGTCTCCTCGACGTGGAGTCCCGCGCGTTCGAGCAATGAGAGCGTCGGCTCGTGGAGACGTCCCTTGTTGGGAACGGCGATTCGCATACACGTGGCGTCGCGGCCGGGGCGGGAAACGCTTTCGTCCTCGTCGACCCCGAATCGGACCGATTCCGTCGCCCTTCCATCGGCTTCGGCGGGCCGACCACGCTTTTAAGAGGGCGAACAGGCGGCACGTCACGCTCGTGTCCCACGGCGGCGCGCCGCACGATCGTCCTGACCGTCGTGGGTCGATGCTCAGACGATACGCCGGTTGGGCTCGCCTTCACGCATAAACGATCGGCCGACGCCGGATCGAACTCGTACGCGGTTACCTCCGCGCCGTCCGCCGGTGCCTCCAACCATTTATGTACGAATCCGCGACCAATCCCTCCGTGACCTGACGATCGGTCCACGGCGGTCGAGGCGGTCGTGCGACGCGCCGCCGTGGGGCTCAACTCCATGCGTCCGCCTGTTCGCCATCTCGCAGCGCGGCAGGCCGCCGGAACACGGGAGGCCGCCGAAGCGCGTCGAGCTATCGAAGGGCGTCGAGTTCGAACTCGAAGGCCGCGACGGGGACTTCGAGGTCGTGTTCGACGAGCACCTCGGGATGCAGCTCGCCGATCACGCCGACGCGCTCGTCGTCGATCACGATCGACGCGCTTCGTCCGCCGATGAAGGAGGGGTGGGCGGTCGGCGGCGTCTCCAGTTCCACCCCGAAGTCGGCACAGAGCGCCGCGAGCCGCGCCTTCGCGGCTTCGTAGGAGGCGTCACGTCGGGCGAGGGCGGCGGCGACGTGGCGTCGTTCGGCGACGTTGGTGTTCTCCGACTCGTCGCGTTCGGCGACGAAGCCGATCTCCGCGACGTCTTGGGGGTAGGCGTTGTGGGTATTGCGCTCGAGCAGCATCACGATCGAGGGGAGTGCCCAAGTCCGGAGCTGGGTGTAGTCCTCGCTGTACGGCTCCGCGATCTCCACGGGAGCGCTATCGCCGAAGACTCCGTCCTCGCTCGCCGAATCGCCACCCTCGCCGCCTCCGTCCGCGTCGGAACCGGGCTCGATCCGCATTCGCTCGTGGTTCTCCGTGCCGCTTATCATGTGGAAGTTCAACAGGTCCTCGAAGCCGAGCCCGATGAGGGCCGTTCGGACCGCGTCCTCCAACCGCGAGCGCTCGTGGCGCCCGCCAACGGTGCCGACGTCGGGATAGCGTGGCTCAAGCTCGTTGAAGCCGTACGCCCGACCGACGTCGTCGACCAGATCGAGGGAGTGGAGCACGTCGACCCGGTACGGCGGGATCTCGACGTCGTAGACGATCTCCTCGCCGAGCGTGTAGTTCGCGTCCAGTCCGGAGCGCTCGAAGCAGTCGACGACCGATTCGGGCTCGAAATCGACGCCGAGCAGCGTCTCGATCCGATCGTGGGTCACCGACTTCTCGTCGACATCGAGGTTCGGCCGAACCAGCTCGGAGCCGTACTCCTCCGGATGGGTTGCCCCGTCAGCGTACTCGACGGTGACCGCCTCAACCGTCGCGCCTCGTGCCGAGAGCGCGTAACAGATGATCGTACACATCTTGTCGATCGTCCACTGGTCGGTGCCGGTGAGCTCGACGAACAGCTCACGGGAGCCGGTCGTCACCTCGGTCCGCTTCCCGTTGATCACCGGTGGGAACGAGAAGAGGCCGAGCTCGTCGTAGATCGCCGGATATCGATCGTACGACTCCACGAGGTCGGCGTAGCTCCGGCCCGTGTCGTGTTCAGTCAGGACCGCGGCGGGCGTCAGCTCGTCGTTCGAGTCCAGCGGCACGAACGTGTCGCCCTCGGGGTCGATCCCGCGATAGGTGATGGACCGTTCGGCACCCTCCCTCACCGGTGCTCCCTTGAGCATGGTGAGATCGTGAATGCCGATCGCTCCCTTGGCGCGACCGCGCCCCATCGTCGCATGGAGCTTCTCCTGGAGCTGGATGAGCGATTCGAGGGCTCGCTCGTCGAGGTCGACGCCACGAATCACGGCGCCGGTGACGTAGGGTCGCTCGTCGGGGACGGACGCATCGACCTCGATGGTCCACTCCGGATCGTTGATCTGCGGGACGTAGACGCCACGAGCGTCCCCGTAGTGGTAGCGCAGCGATCGGGCGACGCCCTCGACCGAGAGCCGATCGAGCCGATCCGGGGCGAACTCGAACTGGAGTTCCCCGCCGTCGGTCTCGCCTTCGAACTCCAGCCCGAGCCCGAAGAGATCCTCCTTCAGATCCGCGTCGCTCTTCTCTTCGTGGCCGATCAGCTCGCGGAGCTCGTCGGGGTCGACGTCGACGACGGGCATCAGTAGCTCACCTCCGCGTTCCGCAGGAACTCGATGTCCGCGAGCGTTCCGTGCAGGTCACGGATGTCCTCCGCTCCCGTCGTGAGCATCGCGAGTCGCTCCAGCGCGAGTCCCCACGCCATCACGTCACAGTCGACGCCGAGCGGCTTCGTCACCTCCTCGCGGAAGACGCCGGAGTTGCCGATCTCGATCTCCTCGCCCGTCTCCGGATGCTCGCCGAACAGCTCGAAGGAGGGCTCCGTGTACGGATTGTAGTGCGGCTTAAATCGGATGTCGGTGATGCCGAACTGTCGGTAGAACTCCTCGAAGGTTCCCATCAGGTCGCGCACGGAGAGGTCCTCGGCCATCACCCATCCCTCGATCTGGAAGAACTCCAGAAGATGCGTCGGGTCGAGCGTGTCGTTGCGGTAGACCTTCTCGACGGAGAAGTAGCGCTGTGGGGGCTCCAGTTCCGCGCCCGCGTACCCCGAGAGGTAGCGCATCGAGAGCGACGTCGTGTGCCCGCGGAGCGCGATCTCGCGGGCGAACGCCTCGGACCACGGCGAATGATAGCCGTCGCCGTCGGGACCGACGCCCTCGCGGTGTGCGCTTTCGACCCGCTCAAGGAGCGCTTCCGGGATCTCCTCCATCGGGTCCACGTCGAGCGCGAACCGGTCCCAGTGGGTCCGCGCCGGATGATCCTGGGGCATGAACAGACAGTCGTTGATCCAGAAGTCGCTGTCGGCATGGGGGCCCTCCATCTCCTCGAACCCCATCCCGACGAGGACGTCCTTCACGCGGTCGGCGGTCGACCGGAGGACGTGTTTCCGGCCGCCGTTCACCCCCGGTGCGTCGGCCTCGACGTCGTACTCGGTGAACTCGGCGTCCCGCCACTCGCCGCTCGCGAGCAGTTCCGGCGTGAGCTGACCGACCGTTTCGGCGGCCTCGATGCCCTCCATCAGCGCGTCGACGCCGGCGTCCGTCAGCGTCACCGCGCGGGTGGTTCGTTCGACCACCTCGACGAGCCCGCGGGATGCGAGCCGGTCGAGGACGTCGTCGTCGATCGTGGCGGCCGCGTCGTCTTCGCCCGTCAGGTCGTCGCCCTCGGCCGCCCCGCCCCCCTCGTCGAGTGCCGCGAGCGCCGCGGCCTCCGGATCGTCCGCCGGGTCCGCGTCGGGGTCGATCGACAGCTCGCCCGCGTCGATCGTTCCGAACCCCTTTCGCGGGAAGTTCGCCAGCGCGACGTCGACCTCGTGGCCCGCCAGGTCGGCCGCGCCGATCACCTGTCCCATCGGGACGGGGGCGTCCGTCGCGCCGGCCTCGACGGCGGCACGGTGGAGCCGGGTTTCGGGGAGCCCCTTGGCGACGTAGCGACGACCCTCCTCGGTCAGCTTGGCCGTCTCGGTCGACGTCTCCGTGACGGTCAGTAATCCCTCGTCGCGGAGGTCGAAGGCCGCGCCCGTCACCGTCTCGGGTTTCAGCCCCGTCTCCGTCGAGAGGTCGTCGATCGTCCGTTCGTCCGTCGCGCTCGCAGCCGTGAGAACCGCGAGCTGTCGTTCCGGAAGTCGCATTCGAGTTGTGTTGATACGCGTGTGGCTGGTTGGTAATCGTTCCGGGACGCCGCGGCGGGCTCGCCGACCGGGGAACCGCTCGACCGCGACGCCTCGATGCGGGTCGCCCGCTTTCACCGCCCCGCCGCGGGGCGGATCCGACGGGCGTGACTCACGCGAAAAAGAACCCGAACGCGTCGCCGTCGACTTCGCGAGCGCTGCCGTCCATGGCGCGTTCGAGTGCCATACGTCCGCATGGATCGCGGTCGGTATTATATATTATCGTTCGTCCGGCCCGACGACTTCCGGTTCGTCGCGCGCCGTCGTGCCCTCCGATCGTCGCCGCAGCGCCGCGATCCGGTCGCCCAGCGGCGGCTGCACCTCGAACCACGTCGACCAGTCCCCGGTCTCGGGTTCGACGCCCCGCAGCGCCGCGACGCGCTCGAAGGCGTCCGCGACCCGGTCGGCGCCAACGGCGTCGGCCGCACGGTCGTCGGCGACGTACTGGACGCGACGGCCGGCCCAAAAGGAGGCGAGGCCGACGAGGATCACGGCGAGAAAGCCCGAATCGAACGCCACGATCGTCGTCACGATGGCGGCGAGCAGCGCGACGACGACGGCCACGGCGACCGCACGGAACTCGCCATAGTACGTCTCGACGCGGCCGGCCTCCGCGGCGAGGAGCCCGAGCGCGACGTCCTCGTCCATCCCGTCGATCACGTAGTCAGTGACGAAGAGCACCCGTCGGCGGGGCGGGCCGCGCACCGCGACGTCGACGGAGTTGTCGCCCTCGGTTTCGATGACGGCGACGCGGTCGACCGCGAGCCCGGCCTCCTCGCGTAGCGCGTCGAGGTACGCACGCTCGACGTCCGTCGGCTCCCGAAGCTCGCGGAACCGGTCGTTCACGTACAGGGGGCCGACCTCCACCGCGAGGAAGGCGACGACCCCGACGACGGCGATGAACGCGACCGTGAGCATCTACGCTAGAATCCGCCACGGGCGACCTAAAAGGGCGTGATCCGCTCGTCCCGCTCGTTGCGTGCTTTCGGTTGGTTCCGGTCCGTTGCGTGCTTTCGGTCGTTCACGACAGGACGAACAGCAGGGCGGCGAGTGACACGAAAAGCGCGTAGAGGCCGACCATCACCTCGCGTTTGAGCGGGCTGCCGAGCGGCTCCGCGGTGAGCCGTCGGATCGGTGGTAGGATCGCGATCCCGCCGAGCAGCAGGAGCCAGCCGTCGGGACCCGTGATCCGGGTCAGCGCCACGGCGACCGTCCCGTATCCGAGGACGTAACGGCCGCGCCGCCATAGTCGTTCCCGGTCGGAGAGCTCCGCGGCGACAGCCTGCTTGAAACCGTCCGCGCCGCCGGCAGCATCTGCGGTGCCGTCCATCGTCCCGCTGCCGTCGGTTGCGGCGTGTCCGCGTCCGTTGGCTCTCCCCGTCTCGGACTCGGCGACGACCCGTTCCGCCTGCCGCTGGACGTACTCGTCGAGCTCCTCGGCCGCCGCCTCCGTCTGCGGCGCAGCACAGTTGACGCAGTAGCGAGCGTCGTCGTCGATCGACGCCTCACACCGGGGACAGGACTTCATCCTCATCGGGAGGGGGACGGCGTCGGGCTTAATTCTTCGGACCGTCCCGAACGGAGTGATACCGCTGGAGTCACGCGCTTTTGTGGTTCGTTCATCCTGACCCGCGCATTCATTTATCCGAATTGATAATCAGGGGGCTACGCTTTAGTCCCGAACGGGAGGAGCGTTCGACGAACGCGACCGGTCGAATTCGGCCGTGCCGGGAGGGTCACGGGAACCGACCGTGGCTCGTCGGGTGCGCTCGGGACGCCGTCGTGGCGGACGACGAACCGATGTCAGCAACTCATCCAGCGGACGACGACGTCTCCCGTCGACAGCGACGCCGCCGGATCGCACCGCCGGTCTTGGTCATCCTCTCGTTGGTCGGTCCCGTGCTGGTCGGTCTCCTCCTGATCGGTCTCCCGCTGCTCGGATTCGTCGGCCCCGCCGCGGCCGCGGACGGCGGAAACGAAACGGGGAACGGGACGGCCGCCATCGACGTCTCCTTCGGCGACGACGCGGTCGGCGACTTCGGCGGCGACGCGAACACGACGGTCGTCGTCGAGCCGAACGCCTCCGGCCACGCCACGCCGGCGACGGTCACCACGACGAACGGCGCGCTCTCCACGGAGACCATCTTCCGGATCCTGACCGGCGGTGCGTCGGCAGACGACATGGAGACGATCGCTCGGGCGGACCTCGACGGGACGGATGATCACGGTAACCTCCCGTGGACGTGGGGGCCCGGCGGCGAGCTCGGCGTGGCCGGATACGACGGCGCCGACGACGCCGTCGTGATCTTCAGCGACGCGTCCACTGCCGCGGGAACGGTCACCTTCGACGTCGCGGGCGTCGATGCCCCCAATGCCTACGACTTCGAGGTCACGACGGTCGGGACGGCTGCCCGCGCCACGACGCGCATCGACGTCGAGAAGGCGACCCTTTCGGGATCGTTCTCGACGGACCGATACGAGACGACGGCCGGCGAGCTGGTCGAGCTCTCCGTCGATCTCGACGGCGCCGACGAGGGCTACGTCGTGCTCGGCGGCGACCGCCTCAGCGATCCGGACGTTCCTACCGGCTACCTCGACGTGCTCCACGTCGAGGACGGCGCCACGCTCACGGTGAACACACGACTGATCGGCACGAACGCGAGCACCGAGGCGGTCTACGGCGACGACGCCGTCGTCAGCTACGCGCAGACGTACGGCCCCGATACCTCCGCCGATGACACGGAGACGTTCGAGGGGCTTCGGTTCGAGGACGCCGACGGCAACGTCGTCGGCGACTCGCTTTCGGCCCTCCGGGGTGCGGCCGCGACGGGCGGGATCGCGGGGCCGTTGACCCCGCAACGCTATCGGCTCACGCTCGGAGCCGGGGACGCGATCGTGGTCCGCGAGGACGACGTCGTCGCGCCGGATCGGGAGCTCGACCGCTCGCATCTCGTGTTGATCGAGCCGACGTTTCGCGAGTCGGTGACGATCCTCACCGCGCCGTCGGGACCGGCCAGCGGGGATGCGTCGGCCGAGGAGCTCCTCGACGACGCGGTCGAGCGGAGAAACGTCACCGAGAGTGACCGTCTCGTGATGGGCTTCGAGGCGACGGGATTCGGCGGGGCGCTGGCGCACCTCGCCGAGGAACGCCACGACGACGGCCGCGAGGCCGTTTACGAGGACGGCGCGGTTCGTGCGGACGTCCTCGACGAGCTGCTCGACGTCGACGAGGGGCTCTCGTTGTCGGTGGCACAGACGAACCCCGGGCCGAACGAGCGACGGACGCGCCTCGACCTCTCGTCGGTCTCGCGCGGGGACGCGTTCCTCCTGATCGACGGGCCGCCGGACGACGACGTCTCCGAGGACGCGAGCGTCGCCGGCGCGTACTACCTCGTGATCGACACCCGGGGCAACGCCTTCGATGACGCCCTCGAGCCGGGCGACGAGTTCGAAGTCGAGCTGGCACTGGAGGGCGACGAGGACGAGCGGTACCTGTTCGACCGTTCGGCGGGGAGTCCGCCGGCACCCTTCGCGCCGAAGTCGCTCGCGGACGGTCGGATCGACCAGCAGTTCCCGTATCTATGGCCCGACGAGTCCGGCGCCGTGGCGACGACCTCCTTCCGGATCCGGGAGGATCGGCTGGCGTACGAGCGGACGACCGCCGACGGCGACCTGCTCGTGACGCCCGAGGACGGAACGATCGCGGGCAACACGGCGCGTCACCCCGCCACCGAGCTCGAGGCGGAGCTCGTCTCGGATGGAGGCCCGGCGCCCTGGCTGTCCGCCGACGAGACGAGCCCGGGGACGGACGGCGGAAACTTCTCCGTCGAGGGGAACTTCTCGACCGCCGAGTTGGGCCAGCGGATCACCTTCGAGCTGTACGCCGACGGCGAGCTCTACGACGCCCGCCCGGCGTGGGTCGTCTCCGACGCCGACGAGCCGTTCTCCTTCGTCCTCGAAAACGCGACCGAGACGGCGACCGTGACCGAGGGGGAGTCGCTCGCGAACCTGACGACGACCGTCCGCAACGACGGCGATCTACGGGGTGCCGATCGGCTGATCCTCGAGGTCGCTGACGGCCGGCTCACGACGAACGAGCGCGTTCGGCTCCGGCCGGAGCGCATCGAGACCGTGAGCTTCGCGGGGACGACCGCCGATCTGCCGCCCGGGGACTACCCGTTCACGCTCTCGACGGAGACGGACGAGGCGACGGGAACGCTGGTGGTGGAACCCGCGTCGACTGACGCCGAGGACGGCGCTGATGACGCGGGCGGCGAAGTCGACGACGAGGGGGCGGCCGAGGACGGAACCGATGATGGCGGAGGAGCGGACGACGAGAGCGCGGCTGATGACGAGGGCGCAGCCGAGGACGGAACGGACGACGATGAGGGGGCGGACGACGAGGGCGACACGGACGACGACGAGGCTGAGCCGACGCCGACGCTCCTTCCGTTCGGCACCCGCGAGGCGATCGGCAGTGCGGCGATCGTCGGCGCGGTCCATCTGCTCGGCCACTGGGTGTGAGCCGGGCCGTACGCTTTTACGTAGCCGTCGTGGGAGCGTTGTCCATGGACGTCATCCACGCGGCGGCCACGGTGTCGGACCTCGAGGAGGCACGAGCCTTCTTCGTCGACGCGTTCGGCCCCTCGGAGAGCTGGTCGTTCACGCTCGACGGCGTCCAGAACGTCTACGTCGGCGGTGAGCACGGCGAGATACAGCTCCGATACGATCCGGATGCGCCGGCGCCGGCCCCCGACCGAACCGACCTCGACCACCTCGCGGTCTCCGTCGACGACGTCGAGGCGACCACCGAACGGCTGGTCGAGGAGACGGGCTGTGCGGTCGTGGACGGCCCCATGGTCGTCGAGCCCGCGAACGCGCGCGCCTCGTTCGTCGAGGGACCCGACGGCTGCGTGGTCGAGCTGGTCGAAAGCCTCGAGTGAGTCGGTTTCGATCGGCGGCAGGGGTGCCCGGGCGGCGCGACGTCCTTGCGACCGGTCGCCGCAATCCCCTTAACAACGCCCGCCGAGGGTCGAGTATGGGCGACCACACGCGAACCGCGGCCGTCTCGCGGGAGACGAGCGAGACGACCATCGAGGTGACCCTCGCGATCGACGGCGACGGCGACGCCGAGGTGGACACGGGGATCGGCTTCTTCGACCACATGCTGGCGGCGCTCGCGAAACACGGACTCTTCGACTTGACCGTCCGGTGTGACGGCGACCTCGAGATCGACGACCACCACACCGTCGAGGACGTCGCGATCTGTCTGGGCGAGGCGTTCGCGGAGGCGCTCGGCGACAAACGCGGCATTCGGCGCTACGCCGACCGGCGCGTCCCGCTCGACGAGGCGGTCGCGAGCGTCGTCGTCGACGTCGCGGGGCGCCCCCACTACGAGTTTTCCGGCGAGTTCTCCCAGGAGCGGATCGGCGGGTTTACCAGCGTCATGGCCGACCACTTCGCGATGTCGCTCGCGCACAACGCCGGGCTCACCCTCCACGTCGCCGTCGAACGCGGCGACAACGCCCACCACGAGGTCGAGGCCCTATTTAAGGCGCTCGCGCGCGCCCTCGACGACGCCACGCGGCTCGACGACCGCCGCAGCGACACGCCGAGCACGAAGGGGAGCTTATAAACACACGCGTCACCCGGCGTGTCGACGGACGGAGACGAAAGCGCCCGACGGTGGAAGCGCCGGGCGGTGCGGTCAGTCGTCCGAGGAGGGCTCGAACAGGCGGTCGACGGTCCGGGTGAACCGGTCGACGACCCGGTCGGGAAGCGACGGCGAAGCGGCGTCGAGCAGCCGTGCGGTTCGATCGGGCTCGGCCAGCGCGACCGTCATCGGCCGGCCGTCGGAGCGCTCGACGACGCCGTGGTCGGCGAGCGTCGAAACGTGCCAGGAGACGGTGCTGCGCGCGAGATCCAACTCGTCGGCGAGGGCGCACGGACGCGTCGGGCCGTTCGCGTGGAGCCGAAGGATGATCTCACGTGCGCTCTCCCGCCGGAGGAACGCCAGCGCTCGCCGGTCCCACGCGTCGACGGTCGGCTCGTAGTAGTGGGTTCGGCCGGCGATCTCCTCGGCGACCACCTCGTCGCTTCGCGTCAGTCGGCGAAGATGGTACTGGATCTGGCCGGTTGCCAGCCCGAGATCGCGTTCGAGTCGGCTGAAGTGGACGCCCGGCGTCTCGCGGACGTGTTCGCGGATCCGGTCGCGCGTCTCGGTCATTACCCGTCATTGGGGGGTCGCGCTCTAATACGTCACGCGGTTTCCCGCCAAGCGGTAACGGCGGCGGGGACCGACGCGGGGTCGATCAGCCGGGCGGGACGACGCGGGAACCGATCGGGAGGGGTGGATTGATGGGCCGTGGGCGCGGAGCATCGTGACGTCGTGACCCTCAGCATCGTCGACGCGCTCACACAGGCCGGGGGCGTTGAGGGGTCCGTGCCGCTGCTCCTCGTCGTGTTGCTGGCCGGGATCGGCACGGGCGTCCTCTTCGCCGTGAGCCTGCTCGCGTACGCCAGACGACGGTCCACGCAGTACCTGCTGGTCTGCGTCGCCGTCGGCGCGCTCTGGGCCCGGTCGCTCGTGGGCGCCGGAACGATCCTCGGACACGTTCCGATGCCCGTCCATCACTTCGTCGAGCACAGCCTCGATTTCTGCATCGCCGCGATCGTGCTCTACGCCGTTTACGCGCACGCCCCCGGCGCCGTCGGCGACGCCGGTCGAGGCGGGTGATCGGCGGCAGTTCACCGAGGAGTTCCCGACCGGTCGATTCCCCCGCTCCGGGCCGCTTTCTCCGCATCGCTTTCCGTCAACGACGCCGCTTATATGCGTGCGGGGCGTTACCACGATCGTTCCATGAAGCTCCGCTGTGAGGGATGTGCCGGCTGCTGTGTCGACTGGCGCCCCCTCGCGCCGGACGTCCACACGGACGGCCGCGACGGACGCCGCCCGTCGCTCGACGACGTGGGCAACCTCGTGCCGCTCACGCGTGACGAGATGGCACGCTTTCTCGATCGCGGGCTCGCCGACGTGCTGCTCCCGCGGCTCTTCCGGCCGGCCGAGCGCGACGAGACGGTCACGATCGACGGCGTCAGGCTCGCCGCGGTCGACGATCGCCCCGTCTTCACCGTCGGGCTGTGCAAGCCGCCGAAGCCGGTCGCGCCGGTCGGAACGAAATCCGTCCGGTGGCTCGACACGTGCGTCTTTCTCGACCCGACGACGCTGCAGTGCCGGATCCACGACGACGAGCTCTACCCACGGACGTGTCGGGTCTACCCGGCGCACAACCTCGAACTCGAGGCCGAAACGGAGTGCGAACGCGTCGAGGCCGCCGGCGGCGGGGATCGCCTGCTCGATACCACGGTCCCCGACGACGTTCCGCCGCCCCCGTTCGGGCCGCACGCGCTCGGTGCCACCGTCTTCGCGTATCCCGACCCGTCCGAGCTGGCGGGCGTCGTCGACCGATTCCGGCGCGGGGAGTCGACCGCGGACGACCGCGCACGTTTCGTCGGCGCCGCGGTCGGCTCCCGCCCCGGCACGCTGCGGGTCGACCGCGAACGCATGGCCGAAGCCCGCGAGCGCACTGAGGAGGCGGATTCGTGGGCGGGACGGGCGATACGTGAGTGGACCGACCGCGCCGGCGACGAGGGCGACACGGTCGAACTCGAGGGACACGAACGCGACGCGCTCGTCTCCGAGTTGGAGGATGACGCGGGCGCGCCGGGGACGTCGGGGTGGAACTGAGGCGGCCGAAACCACTATGACGCGTCGTCGGAGACATCGACGCACGTGAAACGGGACCGTCTCCGCATCGATCCTCCGGACGACTGCATCTAGCCGCTCCCGCATGAACGACGTCGCCGAACTCATCACGACGCGGATCGACCGCCCCGTCCGATCGCTGACCGAGCTCGACGGAGGGATGATCGGCGAGGTGTACCGCGTCGATCTCGAGGACGACGACACGGTCGTCGCGAAGGTCGGCGACACACCGCTCGGGACCGAAGCACGGATGCTTCGATACCTCGACGAGCACGGGCTGCGGGTTCCGTCGGTCCTGAGCGCGTCGGACGACCTGCTCGTCATGGAGCACGTGGCGGGCTCGTCGACGATCACGCCGTCCGTCGAACGCGACGCCGCGGATCGGCTCGCGAGGCTGCACGCGAACGTGGCCGACGCGTTCGGGTTCCCGTTCGAGACGCTGACCGGGCCCGTCCGGCAGCCGAACCCGTGGACCGAGGGGTGGACGACTTTCCTTGCCGACCACCGGTTCCGCCACGTCATACAGCGGTGTCGCGAACGGGATCGGCTCGACGCGACGCTTCGCCGCCGGCTCGACCGGGTGATCGATCGGCTCGATGACCTCCTCGTCGCGCCGGACCGACCGGCGTTGATCCACGGCGACGTCTGGGAGACGAACCTCCTGACGGACGGCGAACGGGTTCTGGCGTTCCTCGATCCCGCGTGCTACTACGCGCACCCGGAGGTCGAACTGGCGTACGCCGACTGGACCGGGACCTTCGGCGAGCCGTTCTTCGAGCGCTATCGGAACCGACGCGGCATCGAGCCGGGCTTCTTCGAGCGTCGACGGTTCGTCTATCGGCTCTACCCGCTTCTCGTCCACCTGCTGCTCTTCGACGAGCCCTACGGGGACCGGCTCGCGGAGACGCTCGACCGGATCGGATGACTGACCTCCGCTGTCGGGCCGATCTCCGTTGCCGGATCGAGCGAGGCTGCCGGGTCGATTTTTGTTCCCGGCGCTCCAACGTCGGGAGCGATGCGCGCGTTCTTCGCCGTCGACCTTCCCGAGTCGCTCTCGGACGCGATCGCCGACGCACAGCGCCCGCTCGTGGAGGCGCCGGGGATCGACCCGGTTGATCCGGACGACGCTCACGTCACGCTGCAGTTCCTCGGCGAGATCGACGATGACGGTGACGCCGCCGACCGCAACGCCGCTGACCGCAACGACGAGGGCAACGAGGACGCCGACCGCGTCGCGCTCGACGACGTCATCGCGGCCGGCGAGCGGGCGGTCGAACGTGCCGATATCGGCCCCTTCGAGTGTCACGTTAGGGGATACGGGGTCTTCCCGCATCTCGGGTACGTCTCCGTCGTCTGGGCCGGGATCGACGAGGGTGCGGCGGAGCTGGCCCGGCTCCACGAGGCGCTCGAGGCGGAGACGACCGCGCTCGGCGTCGACCCGGAGAACCACGAGTTCACTCCGCACGTCACGGTCGCCCGGATGCGGGACGCCCGCGGAAAGGAACGCGTGCAGGACGTCGTTCGCGAGGGCGACCCCGACGTCGGCCGGTTCGAGGCGACCGAGATCCGGCTCGTCGAGTCCACGCTGACGCCGGACGGCCCGGTCTACGGGACCGTCGAGACGTTCGCGCTGTGAGCGGACGCGGTCACGCCGACGCCTCGTTGGACTCGCCTCCCTCGGACCCGTGTTCGACCCTGACGCGCGTCACGCGGGTCGGCGTCGCCGCCGTGACGACGAGCGTGACGTCGCCGAACTCGACGCGATCGTCCTCCTCGGGGAGCCGGCCGAGCTCGGCCGTGATCAGCCCGGCGACCGTCTCGAACTCCCCCTCCGTCGGGAGGTCGACGCCCAGCGTCTCGTTGCAGTACGCCACGGTCGTCCACCCGCGGACCACGGCGGTGTCGCCGTCGACGACGCGCACGTGGTCGGTCTCGTTCGGGCCGACGATCTCGCCGACCACCTCCTCGACGACGTCCTCCATCGTGGCGATCCCGCTTACCGCGCCGAACTCGTCGACGACCACGACCATCCGGAGCGCCTCGTCGCGCATCTCGGTGAACAGATCGTCGACGGAGGTGTTCTCGGGGACGAACGTCGGCTCGTGAAGCGCGCTCGCGAGGTCGTCGCCCGACGCGTCGGCGCGGATCGCGTCGCGGACGTCGACGATCCCCACCACGTCGTCGCGGTTCTCGCCGTAGACGGGCATGCGGGTGACGCCCTCGGTCGCGGCCGTCGAGATCACCTCGGCCGGCGTGGCCGTGTCCGGAACCGCCACCATGTTCGTCCGCGGCACCATCACGGCCGTGACGCGGGTCGCCTCCAGATCGAGGACGCCGCGGATCATCGCGCTCTCGTCGGGATCCAGCGCGCCCGTCTCCTCGCCCGAGAGGACGATCGTCTCGATCTCCTCGCGCGTGAGATACGACTCGATCCCCGCCTCGCCGCCCGTGAGGCGGTTGACGGCCCCCGAGGCAGCCTCGAAGACGAAGAGGACCGGCCGAAGGACCTTCTGGGAGACGACGACCGGACGGGAGACCCGGAGCGCGTGCTTCTCGGCGTTCGCGACCGCGTACGACTTCGGCGCGATCTCGCCGAGGACGATGACGAAAAAGGAGGTGAAGATCGTGGATCCGGTGGCGGCCTGACTCGGCGGCAGGAACTGCACGAGCACCGCGGTCGCGACCGAGGCGGCCGCGATGTTGGCGACGTTGTTGCTCACGAGCGCCGTGACGAGGAAGCGGTGGGGATCCGCACGCAGCGTCGCGAGCGCCGCCGCGCCCGGAACGTCCGCGGCGACGAGCGAGTCGACGCGGTGTTTCGCGACGGAGAAGACGGCGAGCTCCGAGCTGGAGAAGAAGCCGCTTATCCCCGTCAAAACGACGATGGCCGCGAACCCGAGCAACGTGATCGTGAGTTCCATACCGGCCACATGTAGTCCGATATAAAAGGGCGTACCGGAGGCAACACGGACACGCCCGCCACGGGAGGCAACACGGACACGTCCGACAGCAGACGAGACGCACACGAACGGATCGAATCGGATCGAACCGGATCGAATCGGATCGAACCGATCCGAATGATGCCCATGGACGCGCTCATCTCCACCTGAAACGAAGGGGTGAACGATCCACGATTCGGGATCGAAGTGGACGGCAGAGCGGGCCGATGAGGAAAGCGTTAACCCCGCGCCGATGATTCCTCCGTACATGAAGGTACTCGTGACGGACCCGGTCGCTGACGCGGGTCTGGACCGACTCCGCGAGGAGGGGTACGAGGTGGAGACCGCCTACGACGCCGAGGGCGACGCGCTCTTTGCGGCCGTCTCGGACGCGCACGCACTCATCGTTCGGTCCGGAACCGACGTCTCGCGGGAGCTGTTCGAGGCCGCACCCGAGCTGGTCATCGTCGGCCGTGCGGGGATCGGCGTCGACAACATCGACATCGACGCCGCGACCGACCACGGCGTCATCGTCGCCAACGCGCCGGAGGGGAACGTCCGCGCCGCCGCCGAACACACCGTCGCGATGACGTTCGCGGCCGCCCGGTCGATCCCGCAGGCCCACGGCCGTCTGAAGGCCGGCGAGTGGGCGAAAGGCGAGTACCTCGGCACCGAGGTGAACAACAAGACGCTCGCAGTGATCGGGCTCGGCCGCGTCGGCCAGGAGGTCGCCAAACGGCTCGACTCGCTCGGGATGGATCTGGTCGTCTACGACCCGTACGTCTCCGAGGAGCGCGCCGACCGGCTCGGCGCCACGCTCGTCGATGACCTTCACGACGCGCTCGGACGCGCCGATTTCGTCACGATCCACACGCCGCTTCTGCCCGAAACGGAGGGCATGATCGGCGAGGACGAGCTCGCCCAGCTCGATGGTGGCTACCTCATCAACTGCGCGCGCGGCGGGATCGTCGACGAGGACGCGCTCGCGGCCGCCGTCGAGGACGGCGTCCTCGCGGGCGCCGCGCTCGACTCCTTCGCGGAGGAGCCGCTGCCGGCCGATTCGCCGCTTTTAGCCGCCGAGGACGTCGTCGTCACGCCGCACCTCGGCGCGTCGACGGAGGCCGCCCAGGAGAACGTCGCCGTCGACACCGCCGAGGCCGTGATCGCGGCGTTCAACGAGGAGCCGGTGCTCACCGCGCTCAACGCGCCCTCGGTTGACGAGGCCGCCTTCCCGCGGATCAAGCCGTACATCGCCGTCGCCGAGACCGCCGGCAAGGTCGCCGCACAGCTGCTCGACGGGCGCATCACGGAGGTCGAGGTGACCTACGAGGGCGACATCGCCGCCGAGGACGTCGAGCTCGTCACGGCGAGCGCGTTGAAGGGCGTCTTCGAGCCGCTGGAGTGGCAGGTGAACTCGGTGAACGCGCCACAGCTCGCGGAGGAGCGCGGCATCGAGGTGACCGAGTCGAAGACCCGACAGACGGAGGACTTCCAGAGCCTCGTCCGGGTCACCGTCCGCAACGGCGACGGCGAGCTGGCCGTCGAGGGGACCCTCTTTGCCGGCGAGGACCCGCGGATCGTCCGGATCGACGGCTTCCGCGTCGACGCCGTCCCCTACGGCCACATGCTGGTCGCACGCAACACCGACGAGCCGGGCGTCATCGGGCTCATCGGCACGGTGCTCGGCGACCACGACGTCAACATCGCCGGGATGTTCAACGGTCGTGAAACGCTGGGTGGCGAGGCGCTCACCGTCTACAACCTCGATCATGACGTGCCCGCAGCCGCCATCGAGACCCTGCTTGCCGACGAACGGATCGTCGAGGTCACCGAGATCACGCTGGACGGCGCCGACGAGCGACACGCGGAGTAGTCCAGACGACGACACGCGGTCCTTCCTGAGCCGATCCGGAGGGGAGCAGGGCCCGAAAATCATATACTGATCTCACCAACTCGGTAGTGACATGTCAACGACCCCTGAGGAGGTGATGGAGGAGCCGCCGGAGGACGCCGGCGAGTACGAGCTGTCGGTCGGGGACGTGATGACCGACGGCTACGTCGCGGTGGCTCCGGAAACGACGATCGCCGACGCGATGGACCGGTTCCAGGAGTTCGCCCCGGAGGACCCCTCACGGACGACGATCTACTACACGTACGTCGTCGACGAGGACGGCCGACTCATGGGAGTGGCCTCACTGCGGGAGATGCTCGCCGCGTCAAACGGCGACCCCATCTCGTCGATCATGGCCGAGGATGTGGTGTCGTTCGACGAGGACGCCGACGCCGAGCAGGCCGCGATGGACGTCGCGGACCTGCATTACCCGGCGGTTCCGGTCGTCGACGACGAGGGGCGGCTGGTGGGAATCGTTCGCTCCGAGCGCCTCGTCGACGTGATGGAGGCCGAAAGCAGCGAGGACATGCTCCGGATGCAGGGGATGAACCTCCCCGAACTCACGGCCGACGACCTCACCGGCGTGGAGGAAGAACGGAGCCGGATCATGCTCGACGCCTCGATCAGGGACATCCTCAGCATCCGGGTGCCGTGGCTCGTCGTCGCGCTCGCCGGGGGCTTTCTGGCCGGCGGCGTCATCGGGGTCTACGAGGACACGCTGGAGGCGGTCGTGATCCTCGCGTTCTTCATTCCGGTCGTGATGGACATGGGCGGGAACGTCGGCACGCAGTCGTCGACCATCTTCATCCGTGGGGTGGTGCTCGGACACATCGATAGATCGAACGTGCTTTGCCGGATCACAAAGGAAACGCTGGTCGGCGCGCTGATCGGGATCATGGTCGGTACGATCGCCGCCGTGGTCGCGTTCCTGTGGCTCGGCCGGCTCGACATCGCGTACGTCGTGTTCGGGGCGATGGTCGGCACGTCCGTCGTTGCGGCGCTGGTCGGATTCGTCATCCCGTGGCTGGTCTACCTGATCGGACAGGATCCCGCGGCCGCCTCGAACCCGATCGTCACCACGATCAAGGACGTGAGCGGGCTGTTGATCTACTTCGGGTTGGCGACGCTGCTGGTGATCGAACTCGGCGTGTGACGGGTGCGCTTCCGGCCCGCTGGCGTGGACGGTCCCCGCGATCGAACCGACACGGGAGTCGCCTCCGTGGCTGCGGTCACTTGACGACCACGACGGGCATCGGTGCGAGTCTGACGACGCGTTCGGCGACGCTCCCGAGCGCGAGCCGCGAGACCCCGTCACGACCGTGGCTTCCGATCACGACGGCGTCGACGCCGTGTTCCTCCGCGTAGGAGACGATGAGCCGGAGCGGGTCCCCGAACTCGTGGACGACGTCGATCTCGGCGCCCGCTTCGTCCGCCCGGGACCGGGCCTCCTCGAAGAGCTCCGTCGCCCGTCGTTGCTCGGTCTCCTTCCACTCGCCGAAGCTGCCGCCGGCGATGAAGCGGCTCTGTCCCGTCGTGACGTTGCTCACGTACAGGACGGTGAGCGTCGCGTCCGCGTGCTCGGCACACGCGTATTCGAGAGCGTTCATCGAGGGCTCGGATCCGTCGATGGGGACGAGTACGGTCATCGAAGGAGGATGATCGGACGGGAGCATAAATCTCCGGTGGCCGCCCGGGGCGTGCACTCGGAGCGGTCGCCGGGGCGAGGGTCAGACCGTCTCGTCGGGGTCGTGCTCGGCGGCCATCCGCGTCGCCTCCGCCGCGAACCGCTCGACGTTCTCGGGTTCCGTCTCACCGAGGGCGTTCTCGTCGACGTCGCGGCCGGCGGTGACGCCGCCGCCGGTCACGAGCCGCTGCTCGGCGAGCTCCTTTATATGGACGCGCTTCCCGTCCGTCGTCGCGTAGGTCAGCCGAACGAGCCCCTTCGAGTCGAACTGCCGGTCGACGAGCCAGACTTCGGTCATCGCACGACGCTCGCGTCCGGGCGTTCTTAAAAGGGATGGTCGGGCACGGCGGAAGCGGAACGCGCAGGGCGATCGACGTCTCCGACGGATCGGCCAACCGACGGAGGACGGATGCCCGCCCAACGCCCGCGACCGGCACGGAACGTCGTGGTCCGTTTCGACGTCCGACTCGACGCGGGCGATCGGGTCGAGCTGCCGACGATACCGGTGACGGCGCGCCGGCAACGCTGATCGCCGAGGCGGACGACATCGTCGTCGTCTTCCGTCCCGATCCGGACGCGCCGATCACGCGGCAGGGAACGATCGGGCGGTGAGGGGCGGTCGGAACCGCTCGTCGTCACGGCTTTGTACCCGGTCACCCTTCATCGACACATGCGCGTGAAATTCGACCGGGACACCTGCATCGGGATGTTCCAATGCGTCGCGGAGTGGGACGGGTTCGAGCGCGACGAGAACGCCGGGAAGGCGGTCCTCGTCGACGGCGAGGAGGAATCCGAGGACGTCATCGTCGTCGAGGTGCCCGACGGCGAGGAGTTCGACGCGAAGTTCGCGGCCCGGGTGTGTCCGGTCGACGCGATCGAGGTCTACGACGACGGCGAGCAGGTCGTCTAGGTGGCGGGAAGGTCGTCCGGACGTCGGTGAGGCCCGTCAGAGCCGCTCGGCCAGATCCTCGGCGAAGTAGGTGACGATCAGGTCGGCGCCGGCCCGCTTCAACGAGAGCAGCGACTCGGCGGCGACCGCCTCGAGGTCGAGCCACCCCCTTTCGGCGGCGGCGTGGAGCATCGCGTACTCGCCGGAGACGTTGTATGCGGCGATGGGGCGGTCGAACTCCTCGCGGAGGTCACGAACGACGTCGAGGTACGGCAGCCCGGGTTTCACCATCAGCACGTCCGCGCCCTCCTCGGCGTCGAGCCGGGCCTCCCGCAGCGCCTCGCGGCGGTTCGCGGGGTCCATCTGGTAGTGACGGCGGTCGCCGAAGGCGGGGGCGCCGTCCGCCGCGTCACGAAACGGGCCGTAGAAGGCGGACTCGTACTTGACGGCGTAGCTCATGAGCGCAACGCCCTCGTGGCCGGCGTCGTCGAGGGCGGTCCGGATCGCCCGCACCTGCCCGTCGGTCATCGCGGAGGGCGCGACCATGTCGGCGCCCGCGTCGGCCTGCGAGACGGCCGTCTCCGCGAGCAGCTCCAGGCTCTCGTCGTTGCGGACGGTGAGCGTCGGATCCGTCTCCGCCCGTTGCTCGAGGACGCCGCAGTGGCCGTGGTCAGTGTACTCACAGAGACAGACGTCGCCGACGACGTGGGCGTCGGTCCCGGCGACGATCGCGCGCATGGCGCGTTGAACCACGCCGTCCGCGGCGTACGCCCGGGTGCCGCGGGCGTCCTTCGACTCGGGAATGCCGAACAGCATCACCGACCCGACGCCCGTCGTCAGCACCTCCTCGACGCGCGCGACCGCCTCGTCGACCGGGACGCGTTCGTGACCCGGCATCGACGGGATGGGGACGCGCTCGTCCGTCGTCGCGTCGACGAAGACGGGCGCGATCAGGTCCGTCGCGGCGAGGTCCGTCTCGCTGACGAGCGGTCTGATCCCGTCGGTTCGCAGGCGCCGCGGACGGTCGATCGGATGCATGCGCGTCGCTTGGCTCCACTCCGTCTTTTAAGATCCGTTTCGGGACGTGCGGAAAACGCGAGGAGAAGGCGGGGCGGCGGAACGAACGACCCGCGCCGGAATCCGGCGTCGCTATTCCGTCGAGTCGAGGTCGATCTGCTCGCGGATGGCGGCGAGCTCGTCGGACTCGGCGAGCTCCTCCAGCCGCTCGCGGAAGTGCTGCTCACAGAGGCCGACGGTGACGCCGTCCTTCTCGGCACCGTAAGCGGCCTCGTCGCCACAGTAGTGACACTGCATGGTGGATCGAAGGGGACGCCCTGATAAAACGCTGTTCGTCGGGGACGCGGAGGAGCGGTCAAAACGGGGCCGTCACTCGACGACGACCGGGTCCGGCAGTCGCTCGCGAACGGGCGCGAACGCCTCCGCGGTCAGCCCGGCGGCGCCGAGGATTCGCTCGTGGGCGTCGCTCCCGCCGGTTCGGAGGAGTCCGGCGTCCTCGGCGAGGCGATCGATGCGATCGACGTCGACCGGACGCCCGTAGGGATACCATCGCTCGACCGCATCGAGGTCGCGGGCGACCTCGAGGGCCGCGCCGACGTGCTCGTACCGAAACGGATGCGCGAGGCCGACGACCGCACACGCCTCCGAGAGCAGCTCGATCCCCCGTCCCAGCGACGTCACCTCGCGGGCGACGTAGCAGGGGCCGTCGTCGCCGATCAGCTCGTCGAAGGCGGCGGCGTAGTCGTACGGCGCCGACGACGCGTCGATGGCGCGGGCGACGTGGGGGCGCCCGAGTCCGGGGCGGGGCTCGAGGTCGAGGTCGACGCCGAGCCGCTCCTCGACGCACGCGAGGATCCGGGCGCCGCGCTCCTGCCGGCCCGTCTGGAGCCGCCCGACCTCCGCACGGAGGGCGTCGGTGGGTTCGACCGCGTAGCCGAGGAGGTCGAGCCGCTCGAAGCCGGCGTCGACGCGAAGCTCGATCCCGCGAACGATCCGGACCCCGTCGCGCTCGACGACCGGCGCGTCGATCCCCGGATGGATCCGGTCGTGGTCCGTCACGGCGACCCACTCGAGACCCGCGTCGCGGGCGGCCGCCGGCACCGCCTCGATCGACAGGGTGCCGTCGGAGCCGGTCGTGTGCGTGTGCAGGTCGGCGACGACCTCGGACGCGCTCGTCGCAACACGACGACGTGCTTCACTCATCGCAACACGACGGCGTACGTCAGCGCGAACAACACGATGGCGACGGTAGCGACGTTCGTGAGAGTGTACTCGACGAGGTTGAGCAGGTCCGCGCCCCAGATCACGGTCCACGCGAGCCAGGCGGACAACACCGCGTTCAACAACAGCAGCAGTCGGGGATCCCCCTTCGAGTCCCGTAATCCCTCGCTGATGCCCTTCGGTTCCTCGCTCATGTGCGGATGGGCGGGGCTTCACCACTTAGCTCTTGTCCGTGTGGATCGTACACACGCCCCGTGCTCGTTCCGTGATCCCCCCGCTTCCGCCGCTCCGTCGGCTCCGCTCGTTCCGCCTCCGGAACCGCCACGGCGACCCGATCGACCCGGTGCCGTTTCTCGTGAGCGCGTCGCTCGGGTTCATGCTCACGCTCTCCATCGGTCCCATCTACGGCCTCTCGTACGGGCTGTCGCTGCCGTGGGCGCTCGGCGTTTCGACGCTCGCGTTCCTCGCCATCGCCGCCGTTGCGTACGACCAGTTCGTCCGGTCGGCGCCGCCGCTCGACGCCGGCCCCCTGCCGCCCGGCCCGCGATTCGAACGGCTCCTGTACGCCGCCATCGGCCTCGGCGTCGTGCTCGTGGCGCTCACGCTGCCGCTCGTGTGGTGACGCTTTTATCAACCGCGCCGGATCGGGTTCGCATGCGCGAGGTCGAAGTCGACCGGTTCGTCCCTGAGAGCCCGCCCGCGATCGGTCGTGTCCTGGGCCCGGAGCGGATCGTCGAGTGGGAGGGAAGCTTCGCGGTCGACGCGGTCGAGCCCGTCGACGACGACGTGACCCTCGTTGCGGTCTCCGGACCCGGCGTCGAATTTCGGCTCCGGTTCGAACGCCGCCCGGACGGCTACCGATACGTCGCCGCCGACGACGGCCCGGCGGGCCCCTTCGAGCACATGGAGACGTGGCTGACCGTCGAGCCCCAAAACGAGGGCTCGCGGGTCCGGCTCCGGTCCGCCGTCTCGCTCAACGCGCCGCTGCCGTTCGCCGACCGGATCGCGGCGTGGAAACGACGCGGGGAGCTTCGGCGCGCGCTCGACGGCCTCGCCGACGCGTTCCGAAGAACACACACGTTCACCCCGTCCCTGAGCGGTCACTCGGTCGAACCGCCCTCCTCGGCCGCCAGCGGCAGCCGGATCGTGATCTCGGTGCCGCGTGGCTCGCGGTCGTCGACGCTGATCTCGCCTCCCGAGTGGTTGATCGTCCAGTAGACCAGCCACAGCCCCAGCCCGCTGCCGTGTGTGAGGGTCTCGATGGCCTCCCCCGACTCGAGGACGTCCCTGTCGAACTCCGAGATGCCCGGGCCGTCGTCCCGCACGGTCAGCGCGCCCCATGCTCCGTCGACGGCGAGTTCGACGTGCACGCGGGGGGTTTCGCCGTCGTTGTGGATCACGGCGTTGGTGATCAGCTCCTTGAGAGCGGCCTCGATCGACTCGGTCGCGGAGACGACGAGCCGCGCCGGACCGGTGACGCCGACGTCGGCGTCGGGCCAGTCGTCGGCCGTCCCCTCGGCGAGAATACGGGTCACCCGCCCGACGTCTATCGGAACCGGCTCACGCTGCTCGCTGAGCACGGCCGTGATCGCCCGTGATTTCTCGCTCGTCGTCAGCAGGGCTTCGGCCCGATCGACGATGACGTCGGCGGCGGCCTCGAGATCGTCCTCGAGCTCCGCTCGGAGCTGCTCGCCCCGGCCATGGATCACGTTCAGATCGTTGCGGATGTTGTGCCGCAGCACGTTGTCGAGCACGTGGAGCTGGCGGGTTCGCTGCTCGAGATCGGTCACGTTCCGGCAGATCGCCAGCGTGCCCGCAAGTTCGCCGTCCTCGTAGTACGGATACCGGGACGTGTAGAAGATCGCCTCCCCGTCGCTGTATTTGAACGTCGGCTCGACGCTGTATTCGACCGGCCGTTCGGTCTCGAGCACGCGCCGTTTCTGTCGGGCGATCGTCGTGGCGGTTTCCGCGTCCATGAACGGGTACTCGTCGCCGTCGAGCAGCTCGTCCCTCGAAAGCCCGGCGAACGAACACAGGGCGTCATTGACCAGCCGAAACTCCCCCTCGCGGTTCTGGAGCATGATCGGATCGTCGAGCCGCTCGATGACGTCCCGGTACAACGAGAGCCGGTTCTCCATCCGTTTGCGCTCCGTGATGTCGGTCTGAACGGCGACGAACGCCTTCGGCTCGCCGTCCTCGACGATCGGCGCGATCGTCTGATCGGCGACGTACTGCGAGCCGTCGCTGCGCTGGTCGATGATCTCCTCGCGCCAGGTGTCACCGGCGGTGATCGTCTCCCAGAGGTCGCCGTAGTAGTCCCCGTCCATCTCGCCGGAGCTGATGAGCGAGGGCGACTCGCCGACGGCCTCGTCCCGGCTATAGCCGGTCACCGACTCGAACTCCCGATTGACGTACCGGATCGTCCCGTCGACGTCGCTTATCCAGATCGCGTTTCCGGAGGCCTCGACGGCCTGTTTGAACAGCTCAAGGGCGTCCGTCCGTTCCTTGAGATTGAGCGACTGGGATCGAAGTCGAACGAGCGCCTGTACTCGCCACTCGAGTTCGGCTTTCTTGATCGGCATCGAGACCACCTCGTCGACGGTGTCGAACAGGACGTTGTCCGCGATCTCCCCGCGGTCGGTTTCGATGATCGAAAGGTCCGCCTCCGGCACGAGCAGGAGACACGGCAACAGAACCGGCTTCGCCTCACGCTTCCGTGCTCGAAGCGTCTCGGCGTGTCTCCGTAACATCTCCCCGTCGAGGATACAGCAGTCGAACGTCGCCGTTTCGACCGGCTGGTCCGGATCGACCAGCGTATAACGGTCATTGGCCTCGATCCATTCGACCACCAGCCGTCGGTTCCCCTCGCCGGAGAGCAAGGGAAACAGCGCCGCCTGCTCGGCGTCGTCCTCGACCGCGTCGTCCGCGGAATACGGTCCGTTCATTCCTCGCTCCCCCCGCGTTCCTCCCCGTTCGGCGTCGGCACCTCGACGGGCGCGTACCGATCGTGTCGATCCCACCACCGTCGACATCGCTGCCCTTCACGCACACGCCTTCCCTCGTCGGCGGCCGAGATCGGTACACGCTCGGATTCGTCGGCTCGTTCGCGTCCGGTTCGATCGGGACCGGGGCGACCGCCCGGGTTCGGACTTTGATCGATCATGGAGTCGGGGTTCGAAGCGTCGATGGGATTGCGATTTGGCGTCGTCGACGGCGGCGTTCGGCGTTGCCGGCGTAACCGGTCGTTCCTTCGCTCCGGCGCGGCGCTATCTCGGTTCGTCACCCTCCTCGTCTCCTCTTCCGGCATCATCGTCGGTCCAGTCCGGCGTCCCGGTGAGGATGCCACGGAGCTGTGGAAGCGGGTCCCCGACGCGGATCCCGTCCGCCGTGATCTCGAGCTCCCGGAGGCTGCGCTCGAAGTCGCTCGTCCGCATCTTGAGCGTCCCGATGACCTTCCGCATCTCCCCGCGATACTCGACGTGGCGCAGAAAGACGATGTTATCGGCGAGGTTGCTCGTCCGTTCCTCGGTCGCGTGGAACTGCCCGGTGATGTTGTGGACCTCGTTGACGAGGATGGTGGAGACGCCGGCGGCCCGCAGGAATCGACCGACTCGCAACAGGGCACGCGTCGTGTCGTCGATCCCCCGGAGGTTCTCCTGAAAGCCCTGGGATCCGTCGATCATCACCACCTCGATGCCGTCGCTGACCGCCTCGCGGACGAGCTGCTCGAACTCCCCGACGGTATGCTTCTCCGGCGGGATCTCGACGATCGAGAGCCGTCCGCTCTCCAGTGCGTCCCGCAACGGGAGGTCGATCGCGTCGGCCCGCTTGCGGATGGTGCGTTCCGCCTCCTCGAACTGGAACAGCACCCCGGTCTTCCCGTCGAGGGCCGCCCGGACGAGAAACTGGAGGCCGGTGGTGGTCTTGCCGACGCCCGTCGGCCCGCTCAGTATCGTCACCGTTCCGTGATCCAACCCGCCGTGGAGCAGTTCGTCGAGCTCCGTGATGCCCGAGGAGAGCGTTCCCGGTTCTAGCTCCGACTGCTGCTCGCCGGGGATGAGCGTCGGCCAGACCGTCAGTCCCTCGTCGCTGACGTCGTAGAAGTGGCTTCCACGCCGGAACGACGATCCCCGGAACTTGGAGACGCGGACGACCCTGCTATCGGGGGTGACCTCGAGCGAGATGACGGCGTCGACGAGGAACTGGAGATCGTCGTCCGTGACGGAGCCGCCGGCCTGCGAGGTGAGCATCACCGTCGCACCCATGTCTTTGAGGTAGTCGAGAAGGCCGAGAATGCCCGAGCGGAACCGTCGTTCGTCGGCGGCGAGGTACCGGAACTCCGTGATCGGATCGAGCAACACGCGATCCGGCTCGAGTTCGTCGATCTCCTCGCGTAGCGCCGCGACGAACCCCGGCTGTTCGACCTCCGCCGACTCGAAGACGCTGTAGGAGCTGCGCTCCGAGAACTGCTCTTGAGTCGGCGAGAGGTTATGAAACCGGATCCGGTCGGCGTTCAGGTCGAACGCGCCGGCCGCCTCCTCGACGTACGCCTGCGGCTCGCCCATGTTGACGTACAGCGCGGACTCCCCGGCGTCGATCCCCGACGAGAGGAAATGCAGCCCGAATATCGTCTTCCCCGACCCCGGCGATCCACGCACGAGCACGTTCCGCCCCCGAACGAGCCCGCCGTCCAGAATCTCGTCCAGACCGTCGACGCCGGTGGAGATCCGTTCGGTCGCCATGGTTGGTCTTTCGGTCACGATGTAAAAGTTTTTTCTTCATACAGATAATGATACCATCCTCGTCCACTTTTCGTCGGTATCCGCTTGCATTCGGGTGATATCGATAAAATACATGAGTTGTATCTCTGATTACTAAAAACATTGATCGAAGTACAACTGGGCGGCAACGACCGACAGGATCGTCCGAAGCGTTCACGAATCGTCCGCACCGTCCCTCGGATACGGCCGGTGACGACGGCTCGGGGGGATCGCACTGGTGTGACGAC
>CAZIFX010000001.1:57086-95652 GCA_964538415.1 uncultured Halobellus sp. | reverse complement strand
CGCGGATCACGAAGCTCCCCTTCTCGATGTACTCCCCGCTCTCGGGCGTCTTCGAGACCTGGTCGGGCTCGACCATGTACGCGTCGCCGGCGCCCCGCCCGTCCTTCCAATCGGAGGAGTACGAGACGGCGAACTGGGCCGCCTCCCGAAGCGTCTCCTCGCGCCAGTCGACGGGATCCGCCGACTCGGAGGGGCCGGCCGCCTTGAGGAGGGTGACGGGGCCGCCGTGCGCCTGCGTGTGGAAGAAGCGGTCGTGTTTCCCCATGTACTTTTTCACCAGTTCCTCGTTCTGGTCGGCGTTGCGCCCGCCGATGACGAGGTAGCCGTCCGAGGTGTGGAACCAGCGGAACCGCTCGAACCAGTCGTCCGGCTTTCGGATGGGGATCGACGATCGCGAAAGCCAGTCGATCTCGGGCTTCTCGTCGTCCTCGTCCTCCTCGCTCGCGTCCGCAGCGTTCGGGTCGCCGTCGGCCGCCTCCCACTCGGCCTTCCGCTCCTTTACGGCCTCGAGCTCGGCGCGGGTGGACTCGATCGCCTCCAGGGCGCCCTCCTTTTTCCCCTCGATCCGCTTCGCTTCGCCGTAGAGCCGGTCCGCGTTCACCTCGACGCCCGCGGACGCGTCGAGTTCGACCCGGGCGTCGTCGATCTCGACGGTGACGGTTCCCGCCCCGCCGTCCACGTCAACGACCGCCTCCGCGGCCGGAATCCCCTGCTCGGCGCCGGCGGCGAGCGTTTCCTCGATCTCGTCCCACGGCATCGACTCCTCACGGGCGGCTTGCACGGTGGAGAGCACCTCGTCGACGAGGTCGTAGTTCGCATAGAGCAGCTCAGCGCGCTCGCGCTCGGCGGCCGCCTCCTCCTCGAACCCCTCGATCGCGGCCTTCTGCTGTTCGATGATCCGCTCCTGTTTGGCGATCTCAGCCTCGAAGTCGGGACGTGAGGGTTCGGCGTCCGCCGGCGCCCCGTCGGCGTCGGGTTCGCGTTCGAGCCGGTAGAAGTACTCGTCGACGGCGGCGTTGAACGAGTCGAATCCGACGCCCGGGAGCCCCTCGCGTTCCGACAACGGGAAAGGCGTGACGTCGACGACGCGTGTCTCGATGTCGGCGTCCGGGTCGGCCGCGACCCCGTCCGCCGCGTCCTCGTCGACGTCCCCCACCGGCTCCTCGTAGACGCGTGGCTCGAAGTCGCCGGCACGGAGGCGCTCCGCGATCCGCGAGATCGACTCGTGGAGCGCGCGATACGTCGACTCGTCGGCCTCCTCGATGGGTAGCTCCTTCTCGACGCCGGCACGCGAGCAGACCTCCTCGGCGTAGAGCCCGCCCAAGTTGAGTTGGGTCGCGAGCGTGCGAACGACGTCACTGTCGGACTCGTTCATGTGACGGACGAACGCATCGAAGCTCACCTCCAGCGGGTTGAGCCGCGAGGAGGGATAGCCGTACTGTGCGCCCGGCGCGACGGTGCGGGACTTGAGCCGAACCGTCGAGAGCGACCCGACGACCTCGCCGGTCTCGTCGAGCGCGGCGACGTTTCCCTTGCCGAACAGCTCGGCGACGAGCGTCGTGTTCTCGTCGTCGCGCTCGAACTCGAAGGTCAGGATCCGATCGAACTCGTACTGGGAGACGCCCGCGAAGTCGGCGCCGGAGAGCCGGTTACGCAGCATCTTCGCGAAGTTGGGCGGCCGTCCGGGCGCGTCCGCGACGTGTTCGGGCTTCGCGACGTGTGCGCGCTTGACGTCGCCGACCTCGATCAGGAGCTCGACGCGGCCGTGGTCGAAGTCTCGGAGCTTCAGCCGGACCAGATCGTCGTCGTAGAGGTACGCCTTGTCGACCTTCGCGCCCTCGTACCGTCCGAACTCGGTGACGAGCGCGCGGAGGTCGATGCTCGAGAGCTCCCGCTTGGGGTCCATACACCGGACCACACGCGGGCCGGAAAAAGGCGTGTCGTTGTGCTCGCGTCGAGCGTGAACCCCTCAGACGGAGAGGACGGGCTGGCTCGCGTATAGGAGGACGTACTCCGCCGCCTTCTCCAGGACCTCGCCGGGCGCGCCGGTGACCGGTTCGCGGGGGACGACGATGAAGTCGGCGTCCAGCTCCTCGGCGGTGTCGAGGACGACGCTGCCGGGGTGGACGGTCTTCACCTTCGTCGAGAAGCCGTAGGCGATGGAGCTGCCGTGGGGGACGCCGGCTGCCTCCGCACGCTCGATGACGGATTCGGTGAACGATTCGGTGTCGTCGGCGACGTCGGCCTCGTCGACCGCGCCCGTCTCTATCGCCCGGACGACGTCCTCGCCGAGAACGTAGAGCGCGTGCACGCTCGCGCCGTACTCGCTCGCGACGGCGATGGCGTAATCGACTGCCTCGTGGGACTCCTCGCTGCCGTCGACCGGCACGAGCACGAGGTCGATGTCGAGATCGGTCATGTGGGTCACGTCGGCACCGGAGTTGAAAAACCCGCCGTATACCCGCTCCCGACGCGACTCGGTCGGCGGGCTCACTCCGATGCGGGTCCGAACGCGTAGAGATGCCCGTCGGCGCTGCCGACGTAGAGCTTCTCGCCGGCGACCGCGGGACTACTTCCGAATCCGACGAGGTCGTCGCTCGACCCGTCCTCGCTCCCGGCGAACGGCGCCTCGTCAAGTCGATACTCCCAGTACTGCTCGCCGTCGGTCGTGTAGGCGACCAGCCGTGGAACCGGGCGGCTCGTCGGCGAGTTGTTGTGCGAGCCGACGTAGACGGTGCCGTCCGCGACCGCCGGACTCGCGCCGATCACCTCGCCGGCGACGTCCGTCGACCAGCGTCCGGTCCCGTCGTCGGCATCGACCGCCTGCAGCGTACAGAACGTGTTCGCGAGGTCCGGCGTCTCGACCGGCCCCCCGGCGACGAACACGCGTCCGCCCGCAACGGCCGGCGAGCCGGTGAGCACGCTGACACCGGGGTCGTACTCCCAGATCAGCTCCCCCGTCGCGGCGTCCAGCGCGCGCACGAGCGACCGATTGCTCGTGACGTACAGGCGGTCACCGTCGAGCGCCGGGGAGCCGAACACCGGCTGGCCGGCGTCGTACGTCCAGTCGGCCTCGCCGTCCTCCCGATCGATCGCGTAGATCGTCTCGTCGGCGGAGCCGACGTAGATCCGCCGGTCGTCGACCGCGGGCGAACTCAACGTCTCGTCGTCGACCGCGAACGACCAGATCGGCTCCCCGGTCGCCGCCTCGAGCGCGTGAACGAAGCCGGTCTCGGGGAACTCCTCGTCGTAATATCGTGCACACTCGGTCGTCCGACAGTGGCTCCCGACGTAGAGGACGTCGTCGACGACGGTCGGCGAGCTTCGCACGATGCCGCCCGTCTCGAATCGCCAGACCTCCTCGCCGGAGCCGGCGTCCACCGCGTAGACGTTTTGATCGAACGAACCCACGTAGACGACCCCGTCGACGACGGCCGGCGACCCGTCGATCCGATCGTCGGTCCCGAACCGCCACCTCTCCCCGCCGGAGTCGACGTCGATCGCGTACAGGCCGCCGTCGTAGCTGCCGACGTAGGCGGTTCCGTCGGACACCACCGGACTGCTCCAGACGCTGTCGTCCGTCTCGAACGCCCAGCTGAGCGGCGGCTCTCGGTCGGGTCCTGGCGCGGACGGGTTGTGGCCGACGTTGCGGTCCCCACGGCGAAACATCGGCCACTCGTCCGCACCGAGCGAATCGTCGGTCACACCGCTCGCCGGCGACTGGGACCGTGGCGGCCCGATACAGCCCGCGATGCCACCCAGTGTCGCCGTGCCCGCGGCCAACAGGCATCCCCGTCGCCGGATCCCGTGGTCGTCGCTCCGGCGGGCGTCGCCGTTCGACCGCATTCAGTCGGTGGCTGAGCCCTCGACGGCATCGATGGTTGAGGACCCGGTCGCCGAGTGATGGAGCGTCTCGCCGGTCTCCTCGTCGAACACGTGAAGCCGTTCGGGATCGTACGCCAGGGTGACCGTATCGCCGTGGCTGAGCCCGCTTCGAGGCGTCGAGTGAACCCGTACGGTGTCCTCGCCGATCAGGCATTCGAGCAGCAGGCTGTCGCCGAGCGGCTCGGTCACCTGCACGGTCGCCTCGATGCTTCCGACGAGATCCGACCCGGCCTCCTCGGTGAGATAGAGGTCTTCGGGTCGCACGCCGAGGACGGCGGTGCGCCCCGCCGCGACCTCGAGGCCGTCTCCCGAGGACAGCGGCACGGTGAATTCGGGATGCTGAAGTGCGAACCCCTCGTCACGCACGACCTGAACCCGCAGCATGTTCATCGCAGGGTCGCCGATGAACTCGGCGACGAACCGGTTTTTCGGGAAGTCGTACAGCCGCTGTGGCGGATCGACCTGCTGGATCTGCCCCTCGTTCATCACGACGACCCGCTGGCCGAGGGTCATCGCCTCGGTCTGGTCGTGCGTGACGTAAACGGTGGTCGTCCCCAGCTCCTTGTGGAGCTTCGAGAGCTCCGCTCGCATCTGGATCCGAAGCTTGGCGTCCAGGTTGCTCAACGGCTCGTCCATCAAGAAGACGTCCGGGTCGCGGACGATCGCCCGTCCGAGCGCGATCCGTTGGCGCTCACCGCCGGACATCGCCTGCGGCTTTCGGTCGAGGAGGTCGGCGATGTCGAGGATCTCCGCCGCTTCGCCGACGAGGTCGTCGATCTCCTCGTCGGTGAAATCCCCCGTGGACTTCATCCCGAAGGTGATGTTGCGCCGGCCGGTCATGTGCGGGTACAACGCGTAGTTCTGGAACACCATCGCGACGTTCCGATCCTTCGGTTCGACGTCGACGACGTTCCTGCCGTCCATCAGAATGCGGCCGTCGGTCGCATCCTCGAGCCCCGCCAGCAGACGAAGCGTCGTGCTCTTGCCGCAGCCCGAGGGGCCGACGATGACGACGAATTCGCCGTCGGGGATCTCCAGGTCGATGCCGTCGACCGCGACGACGTCGTCGAACTCCTTTCTGAGGTCGTCCAGTTCGACCGTCGTCATGGCTCGTTTCCTCCGCGATTCGGTGGGATGAATTCGTGCGTAGTCATTTCTGTTGAATGGTGAACGTGTGCAGGAGCGGTTTACGGAACAGTATCATCAGGATGAGCGGCGGTAACAGCGTCAGCATCGATCCGGCCATCACCAGCGACCAGGCCAACTCCCCGGCCTGGACGTCACCTTCGAGCAGGCTCAATCCGACCTGTGCGACCTGATTCGATTGGGAATCGATGATCACGAGCGGCCAGAGGTACTGGTTCCACGCGAAGACGAACATGATGATCGACACGCCGACCAGCACTCCCTTCGACATCGGGATCAGCACGTAGATCATGAACTTCAATGGTCCGACGCCATCTATCTTGGCGTTTTCGACGATGGAAGACGGGATCGACAGGAAGTGCTGTCTGAGGATGAACACCGTCGTCGCGCTCGCGAGGTACGGCACGGTGATCGCGAGCATGGTGTTGCCCCAGCCGAGGTCGTTCACCAACTCGAAGAGCGGGACGAACCGGACCGGAACCGGAAGCATCAGCGTAAACAGGATGAACAGGAACACGAGGTCCTTGTATGGCACGCGGTAGTAGACGATGGCCACCGCCGCGACCACCGACACCGCCAGCTTGCCGATCACGATGATCACGGACATCACGAAGGAGTTCCACATGAACTGCCCGAAGTTGTAATCGACGATCGCGGTTCGGTAGTTCTCGGTGGCGTACGTGCCGGGGAACAGGTCGGCCGGGCTCGTGACGATTCCGGTTTCCTTGGTGCTGACGACAGCCGCGACGAAGATCGGGAACACCACCGCCAACACGAGCAACCCGGTCTGGATGTGGACCCAAACCCGATCGAGATCGACGTCCACGGCGGCGTCCAGCGCGGCGAACGGACGCCGAGTCGCACGAAACAGTCGTTTCGGATAGTCTGTCACGGACATGTCAGGCACCGTAGTGTGAGTACTCGTCGGTTAGCTGGAACTGGATGTACATGAGGATTCCCACGACCAAGAACAGGACGACGGACTTCGCCGAGGCCATCCCGAAGTTGAAAAACGAGAAGGCCTCCTGATAGAGGTCGAAGATCAGGATGTTCGTCGCGTTCGACGGCCCTCCGTCGGTCATCAGGTCGATGAACGCGAACGTACCGAAGAAGGCGTAGATCGTGTTGATGATCACGAGGAAAAACAGCGTGGGCGTCATGATCGGGATGTAGATCCGGACGAGTCGGCGAAGCCGGCCGACGCCGTCGAGTTCGGCGGTCTCCGTCAACGTGTCCGGGATGTTGTTCATCGACGCGATCATGAAGATCACGTTGTAGCCGATCTGCTTCCAGATGGCGGCGATCGTCACGACGAGGAACGCCTGCCAGCCGGTGTTGAACCAGTCAACGCTGAAGCCGGTCGTCTGTATCGGCCCGGTCAACACCCCGAGCGAGGGGTGGATGATGAACGTGAACACGAGCGCGGCGACCGCCGGCGGCAACGCGTACGGCCAGATGGCCGAGATCAGATAGACGCTCTGGCCGTAGTCGACCTCGTGGATGAGGAAGGTGACGTACAGCGAGAACGCCATCACCCCGCCCACCACGAGGATCCCGAAGAGGATCGTGATCCCGACGCTGAAGTGGTAGCTCGGGTCCGTGAACAGCGAAACGTAGTTCTCCAGCCCGATGAACTCGTCGGGTTGCCCGAACGTCGAGTCGTAGAAGCTCGTTCGGACCGCCAGAAGCGCCGGGTAGTACAGGAAGACGATCGAGACGACTATCGTCGGGATCAAAAGCATCGCGGCCCCGAGGCGACTGTCGAATACTTCGCGGTTGGACATGAATGAATGAATCGGGTGGGCTCAGCCGTAGTAGCTCTCCAGCTCCTCCTCGGCTTCCTCCTTCATCGCCTCGATCTCGGGCTCGATGTCGTCGGCGTTGATGATGTCGACCGACTTGTTCTGGACGGTCGTCTGGATCTGTCGGGCGGGGCCGAGCAGGATCCGGCTCGTCGCCGGGTGGTCGGCGTCAGCCGACCGGAGCTGTTCGAGCGCCGTCCCGTACATCGGGTTCTCCTCGAACCAGTTCTCGGCCTCGAGGCTCTCGACGGAGGATTCGGTGATCGGGTAGTAGCCCGTTCCCCGGTGCCAGTCGACCTGCACGTCGGGGTCGGACATGTACGCGAGCAGCTGCCCGATCTCCTCGTAGCGTTCCTCCGCAAAGCCCTCTGGGACGTAAAAGGACGCCCCGCCGATCACCGGGCCGACCCGCGTGTCGCTGATGCTCGGGTGCGGCGCGGCGTCGACCTCGAAGACGCCCTCGGTGTCGGCGATCAGCCCGGCGACCGACGCCGTGCTCGTCATGATCATGCCGACCTGTTCCTCGACGAAAAGCGAGGTCGTCTCGCCCCACGCCTCGATCCCGGGGTTCGTGTAGAGGTCGTCGTCTGCCATCCCCTTCCACCATTCATAGAAGTCGTAGATCGCCTCGGGCGTCCGGAACTCGGTCGGATCCCCGGAGTGGCCGTTGTCGGCGTCGGTCATCAGCTCGCCTTCGAGCGCGTAGAAGTGCTCGACGAACCAGACGTGGTTCGGCCACGTGATCCCGAACTCGGTGGCACCCTCGTTGACGAGCGCCTCGGAGGCGGCACGCACCTCCTCGATCGTCGTCGGCGGGTCGTCGGGATCGAGGCCGGCCTCCTCGAACGCGTCACGGTTGATGTACATGATCGCGTTCGAGTTGTTGAACGGCAGCGACGCGAGGTCGCCGTCGATGGTGAAGAAGTCGGCGACGTTGTCGAGAAAGCCGCCCGTGTCGAAGTCGTCGGGGAGGATCTCCTCGACCGACCGGATCTGGTCCGTGTCCAGCACCTGCTTCGCGAACAGGCTGTCGACCTGCAGCATGTCGGAGACGCTGCCGGAGTCCAAGCCGGCGAGCGTGTTCGTCAAGACGTTCTCGTAGCTGTCCTGATACTCCATGTTCACCTCGATGCCGCTTTCGGCCTCGAAGTCGTCGCCGATCTGGTTGAGCGTCTCACCCAGCTCGCCGCCCATCGCGTGCCAGACCGTGAGCTCGTCCTCCAGCGGCTGGAGCCCGGCGTCGTCGTCGTCATCGCCGAGACAGCCGGCCATGCCGGCCGTCGCCCCGCCGGCCATCGCGGCTGCAGTTCCTCGAAGCACCCTGCGGCGCGTCGCGTCGTCCATGTCTGACAGAGACATGAATGCACGATCCGGGCGCCAACATAAGATAATTACTATTATTATTATATAGTAATCCGAAGCGGCCACGTCGAAAACCGACCGTCGGAATCCCCAGCAGTCGTGTTCGGGAAGGCACCGCGGGATCCGCGGGGATCACCGGTGTCCGGACCTTTTTTGAGCGGTGGACGTTCCCTCTCGATATGACACAGTATGACATCGTCATCGTCGGTGCGGGGATCGCCGGCCTCTCGAGCGCCCATCAGCTCGCCGACCGGGGTGACGTGCTGGTCGTTGACAGGGATGCGGTCGGCCAGGGAACCTCCAGCCGCGCGTCGGGCGTCATAACCTGCCCGGTGGATTACCCGGACCTGCCGAACTGGACCGATCGCGCCGTGGAAACGTTCCGGGAGCTCGACGGCACGGGCGTCTTCGAGTTCGACGAGCGGCCGTTCGTCCGCGTCGTGAACGGCCGCGCGTACGCCGAGAAGGTCCGCGGTCGCGACACCGCCGTGCTGCTCGATCCCGAGGAGGCGGTCGATCGATACGGCCACGCCCTCTCGTCGGTCGGATCGGAGGGTGTCGCCGTCTACGAGGACTGCGGGCTCTGTGACGTGAGCGCGTTCCTCTCCACGCTCCGCCGGAACTGTGAACGGCGCGGCGTCGAGTTCCGCCCGGACACGACGGTGACGGAGATCCGTGCGGAGGACGGTCACGTCACGGGCATCGAGACGGAGTTCGGCGGCGTCGCCGCGGAGACGGTCGTCGCCGCTGCGGGCTCGGTCACGCCGGAGCTCGTCGCCGACCACCTCGACGTGCCCATTCGGCCGTTCACGTGGAACGCGGTCCACCTCGACGTCGACGTCGACGTGTCGAGGTGGCCGACGGGCGGCGACGCGGACCGGCGGATGTACTGGCGTGACACGCCGGCGGGACACCTGCTGGTCGGTCGGGAGAACCGAACGTTCTCAACGGAACCCGCGATCGATCCCGGATTCGAGCGGTTGGTCGCCGAGGAGCTTCCGGACTTCTTCGAGTACGACGACTACGAGGTCGTCCGCTGGGAGAAGTGCCCGATGGCCGACGCGACGACGCCGGACGGCCGGGCCATCGTTGACGCGCCCGCGGAGGCACCCGACGGCCTCGTCGTCGCCGCGGGGTTCCACGGGGCCGGCGTGATGGCGGGCTACGCGATCGGCGACGTCGTGCGTTCACACGTGACCGGCGAGCCGACGTCGATCGAGTCCGAGGCGTTCGCGATCGATCGGTTCGACGCGCGCGACACCGACTTCGCGTTCGTTTCGCTCTGGAACTGACGCCGCGGATCCCGACGCGTGTGTTCCGTCGTTTCCCGTCGTGAGGACCCACGCCGGGATCGTTTTTATGTCGCTTGAGACAGGACATGATGGTATGGTAAGATCAGAACTTCGAACGGCGACGGAGACGGTCCGTGGACGAACGACTCGGGCGCTCGGACGAGCCCGGTACGCGGCGATCGGCGGCGCCGTCGGCGGGGCGGTCGGCGGCCTCTTCAGCCGGAACGCCGCGAGCACCGGTGCGGGCCTCGGCGCGCTCGTGGGGGCGATCGTCGGCGAGACTCGAAGCGACGTCGACTCCCTCGTCGACGAGGTGTTCGAGAGCGTCGCCGGCGACGATGGAGCGGACGACGGCTCGGAATAGCGCGGTTGCGGTTGCTTTTTCGAACCGTTCACTCGCCGGCTACCGACTGATTCGCCTCGACCGCCATCGGTCGCCGGCTACCGGCTGACGATCTCCGCGGGCGGCGAGAGGTTCCGCTTCCCGCCGAACGTGACGAGAAAGAGCACGCCGATCCCGACGCCGTACGCCAGCATGAGCGGGATCGTCATGAGGAACATGGTGATCACGTCGGCCGGCGTGAAGATCGCGGCGAACAACAGAATTCCGACCGTCACCTCGCGCCACCGGCCGCGGAAGGCGTGATACGGCACGCCCGCCTTGTTCAAAAGCACCATCAACACCGGGATGTCGGCGAGAAAGCCGATCCCGATGGTCGTGAAGATCACGAGCCAGAGGAAGTCGCTGACTTGGTACGTGATGATCATGTCGGCGTTCGTGGCGTCCGTGACCAGCCAGCCGATGATCGCCGGCGCGATGTAGCCGTAGCCGAGCGCGAAGCCGCCGATCAGTCCGGCGAAAAGCGCCCCGGTCCAGACGTACACCTGTCGGGCCCGGCCGGCGACGAAGCCGCGTTCGCGGAGCGCGGGCCACGCGTAGTACAAAAGCAACGGGAAGACCGCGATGATCCCGAGCAGCACGGAGAACTTCACCATGAAGATCAGCGCCTCGACCGGATGGAGGGTGATGATGTTGATCCCGCCGTCGATCTCCGCCGGAACGCGAGACTCGAGGTCCGTCCGAACCGCCGCGAGTCCGCCGAGGTAGAGCCACGTGAACGCGAGCGCCATCACGCCGCCGAAGACCGCGACGAGCCGGAACGACCGCGACCTGAGCGAGTCGAAGATGAACTTGAGGTCCTTGTAGTATCCGCCGATGTCGTCCTCGGCGTCGTCGCCGTCGGTGAGCTCGGAGAGGAAGGTCGAAGACGCCCGTGAGGTTCGGTCGCCGACGTCGCTCGCGAGCCCGCCGGATCCTCCACCGTCGCCCGTCGAGCCGGTCGTGGTCCCCGCACCGTCCGCTTCCTTGCCGTTACCGTCGTTCGCCGCCGCGACCTCGTCGTAGCGGTCGAGGATCGCCTGCGCCTTGTCGGGGTCGTCGTCCTCCAGTGCCGCCCCCGCGAGCGCGACCGATTCGTCCTCGGTCAACTCGGCGAACGCCCGGTCCGGAGCCGCCCGGATCCCCGCGGCGTCGAGTTCCTCGAGGTCGATGGCCGTCGGGTCCCCGTACTGATAGCCGGCGCTCGTCGTGTCGAGGTCGGTGTAGACGGCCCAGAGGGTGGCGACGAACGCGAACGTCAGCGCCCAGCCGACGGCGTAGATCGCGGCCGCGGTCACGGGATCCAGCCCGAGCCCCTCGCCGGGTGGAAGGAACCGCCAGTCGCTGCCGACCCACCGCAGGAGGTCGTTCGCGCCGGTGCGGCCCCCGTACTCGTAGAAGCCGTAGACGACGCCGCCGCCGAGGACGCCGATGCCGGCGACGACGTTCCAGTGGTTCCGCACGGCGGCGGGGACGTCGATCCGGTCGGAGCTTCGCTTCGCGGTGACGACCACTTTCGCGAGATAGAGGCTGAACCCGTACAGCGCGATCAGCGGGAACGCCCACATCAGCTGGGTGAACGGGTCCGGCGGCGAAAAGAGGGCGCCGAAGACGAAGATGGCGACGACCGCGTACTTCCACTTGTCGCGGAAGGTCTCGTACTGGACGATCTCGGCGTACGAGAGCCCGGTGACGAGAAGCGGCATCTGCCCGGCCAACCCGAAGGAGAGGGATAAGAAGACGATGAACTCCGTCCACATCACGATGGAGTAGGTCGGCTGGAGGCCAGCCTCGAGTCCGAAGCCGGCGAGGAACGAGAACATGATCGGAAAGAAGGCGTAGACGCCGTAGGCGACGCCGACCGCGAAGAGCGCGGCCGCGAGCAGTCCGATGGCGGCGAGCTTCCAGCGCGGAACCGGCGACTGCGGCCACATGCCCCGGCCGCGAAGCTCGTCGCGTGCGAAGTACAACAGCGGCGGGATCGCGAATATCCCCCCGATTATCAGCCCGATCTTCGCCTGCAACAGGATCACCTCGAAGGGCGTCTGTGCGATGATCTCGGTCTGCTCCGCGATCTCGGGCGTCATGTTGGCCTCGGTGACGCCCTTCAGGAAGTCCCACACGTAGATCCGGAGCGCCCAGAACGTCCCGAGAAACGCCAACAGGAAGACGATGAACACCTTCTGGAGGTCCTTCTGGATCGACCGAAGGAACGCCTTCGCGGTCTCCTGGCCGGCCGCGATGGACTGTTGGGTGTCCTCGTCGAGGGCGCTCGCCATATCGAGTCCGAGGTTCGTCGCCGTTATCAACCTTTTCGACCGCGACTGCGAGCCGACGGTCGAACGAGACGACGATCCGCACGGGGCGACCCGGTCGACGATCCACGGACCGAGAACCGATCCGACGATCCGCGTCGCCTTCGCGTCGCCTTCACGTCGCTCGGCATCCCGCGGGGCCATCCGAAAAGGCCTATAACGGCCCGGTGGCGAACATGAGGTGAATGGACGACTCCGACCGGTCGCGCGACGAGCCGTCGGACCACGAGGATTCGGAGGATCCGAACGGGGGCGGCGACCAGGCGGCACCCGCCGCCGCGGATCCCGGCGGCGGCAATGGCGACGGCGACGCGGATCCCGGGCCGATGGAGGCCGACGACGCGGACGAAGGCGACGAGGAGCGCCAGCGATCGGACGTGGACACGGACGACGAGGACGACGCGGACGTCGAAAACGACGAGGACGAAGAAGTCGGAGCCGGCGACGCCGAGGGCGACGACGAAGAGGACGCGGACGCCGAGGGCGACGACGAAGAGGACGCGGACGCCGAGGGCGACGACGAAGAGGACGCGGACGCCGAGGGCGACGACGAAGACGAGGAGGCGTTCGGCGGCATCGAGGGGCCGGAGACGGACGAGGAGATGCCGCTCGCGGCACACATCGAGGAGATGATGCGCCGGCTGGCGGTCGTCTTCCTCTTCGGCGGGCTCGCGACGCTCGTGGTGGTGACGGAGTCGACGGCCTTGATAAACTACTTCTGGAACTACCACATCCCGGCGCCGACGGAGAACCGCCCGCGGCTCTACGGTCCCCTGGAGCTGCCGCTCACCCGGCTGAAGGTCGCGGGGATCGCCGGCGTCGTCGTCGGCCTTCCGGCGTTCGTCTATCAGACCTACCGGTTCATGAAGCCCGGACTCTACGAGAACGAACGGCGCTACTACCTCGCGGCGGTGCCGACGAGCCTCGTGCTCGGCTCGATCGGCGTCGCGTTCGCCCACTTCCTCGTGTTGCCGGCCATCTTCTCGTATTTCACCACCTACACCGAGGACGCCGCGGTCATCGCGTTCGGGCTCGCGGAGACGTTCAACCTCATCGTGGTGATGCTCGCGTTCATGGCGATCGTCTTCCAGATCCCGCTTTTCATCATGCTCGCTATCATGATGAACCTCGTCACGCGGGAGTGGCTGGAGGACAAACGGCTCATCTTCTGGGGCGTGTTCCTGGGAATCGCGTTCATCTTCAGTCCCGACCCGACCGGAATGGCACCCATCATCGTCACCCTCACGATGATCGTCCTCTACGAGGGCACCCTCGCGATCCTCCGCTGGACCGGCAACTAGCCGGCCCCGGCAGCGTTTTCCCCGCCATCGGGGCCGCGTTCACTCCCCGGCGAACTTCCGTTTCAACGAGAGCACCGTCCGGTCGAACGCACAGACGAGCACGTCCTCCTCGTCCTCGACGATCTTGAACGCCTCGACGTGCATGGTGACGACGCCGCGTTCGCCGTCGCTCGTCTCACGCTTGTCGGTCACCGTCGACCGCGCGCGGATCGTGTCGCCGTGAAAGACCGGGTTCGGGTGCTCGACGTCGTCGTACGAGAGGTTCGCGACGATCGTGCCGTCCGTCGTCTCCGGGATCGAGACGCCCACCGCGAGCGACATCGTATATAAGCCGTTGACGAGGCGCTCGCCAAACCGCGTCTCCCCCGCAAACGCCGCGTCGAGGTGGAGCGGCTGCTGGTTCATCGTCAGGTCACAGAACCGCTGGTTGTCCGATTCGCTGACGGTTCGGCGCCGCTCGTGATCGATCGGCTCGCCGACGGTGAACTCCTCGTAGTGCAGGCCAGTCACGTCTGCGTCTCCCGCAGCGTCCGCAAAAACCTGTCGCTGACGACGCCCGGGCGGATCGAGGGCGTCGTCGGGTTTATGTCGCCCGCGACGAGCGGAACGGTATGACGCGACGAAGCCTTCTGTTCACGCCCGGCGATCGACCGACCCTGCTGTGGAAGGCGGTCGGAGCCGGCGCGGACGTCGTCTGCTTCGACCTCGAGGACGCGGTCGCGCCGAGCCGAAAGGACGAAGCCCGCGAGGCTGTCCATGCTGTCCTGACGGACTCCGAGTTCGATCCCGACGCCGAGGTGAGCGTCCGTCTCACGAACGACCCCGCGGCGGACCTCGACGCGCTCGTCCACACGGCGTCCGAGGACGTGCCTCCGAGCGACGACGCTCGGAGTCCCGCGAACGGCGACGATCAGCTTCGTCTCGACGCCGTGATGCTCCCGAAGGTCGAGGCGCCGAAGCGGGTCGAGACGGTCGCCGCCATGTGTGCGGAACGCGATCTCGACGTCGTCGTTCTCGCGCTGATCGAAACCGCCGCGGGCGTGCTCTCGGCGCCCGATATCGCCGACGCGGAGCCGACCGATGCGCTGCTCTTCGGCGCCGAGGATCTCGCCGCGGATCTCGGTGCGACCCGGACGACGGAGGGCACGGAGGTGTTGTACGCGCGGGAACGCGTCGTCGTCGCCGCGAGCGCCGCCGGCATCGACGCCATCGACACGGTCTACACCGACTTCGAGGACGAGGCGGGGCTCCGCGAGGAGGCCGGATTTGCTGCGACGCTCGGCTACGAGGGCAAGATGGCGATCCATCCGGCCCAGGTGCCGATCATCAACGAGGCCTACACGCCGGATCCGGACCGGATCGAGTGGGCGGAGGCGGTGCTCGAGGCTCGGAATGCCGCGGCCGACGACGATCGCGCCGTCTTCGAGGTCGATGGCGAGATGATCGACGCCCCGCTGATCGCTCAGGCCGAGCGGGTGATCGAACGGGCACGGGCGGCCGGACTTCGGTAGTCCGACGACGATCGAACGGCCTTCGATCCGACGCCCAGTATCCCGGAGATGAAGAGGGGATCCATCGATCCTTTCGACACAGTTAACCCCCGTCGAACGGCTCGTTTGCGTATGTCGGAAGGGACCAATCCGTTCGAAAGCCTGCAGGAACAGGTCGCCGACGCCGCAGCGTATCTCGACGCCGATCCGGGAGTCGTTCGGCGCCTTCAGGAGCCTGAACGGATACTGGAGACGAACCTGACCGTCGAGCGCGACGACGGGTCGCTGGAGACGGTCCGCGCGTATCGGGCACAGTTCAACGGCGACCGTGGGCCGTACAAGGGCGGGATCCGATATCACCCCGCGGTCACCCGCGACGAGGTGAAGGCGCTCTCGGGGTGGATGGTGTACAAGTGTGCCGTCGTGGACGTCCCCTACGGCGGCGGGAAGGGCGGTATCGCCATCGACCCGACCGACTACTCCGAGTCGGAACTGGAGCGGATAACCCGGGCGTTCGCGAAGGAGCTTCGTCCGATCATCGGCGAGGACACGGACATCCCGGCGCCCGACGTGAACACGGGCCAGCGGGAGATGAACTGGATCAAAGACACATACGAGACGCTGGAGAACACGACGGCGCCCGGCGTCATCACCGGGAAGGCGCTCGACTCCGGGGGCAGCGAGGGTCGCGTCGAAGCGACCGGTCGCTCGGTCGCGCTCGCGGCCCGCGAGACGTTCGACTGGCTCGGCCGCGACGTCGCGGACGCGACCGTCGCGGTACAGGGCTACGGCAACGCCGGCTCCGTCGCCGCATCCCTGCTGGCGGACCTCGGCGCGACCGTCGTCGCGGTCTCCGACTCCTCCGGCGGCGTCCACGACCCCGGTGGACTCGACCCCCGAGACGTGAAACGCCACAAGACCGAGACCGGAAACGTCGCCGACTACGAGGGGACCGAGGCGATCACGAACGAGGAGCTGCTGACGCTCGACGTGGACCTCCTCGTACCGGCCGCCTTGGAGAACGCGATCGATGCCGACCTCGCGAGCGACGTTCGGGCGGACGTGATCGTCGAAGCCGCGAACGGCCCGCTCACGCCTGACGCGGACGACGTCCTCTCCGACCGGGACGTGACGATCGTGCCCGACATCTTCGCGAACGCCGGCGGCGTCACCGTCTCGTACTTCGAGTGGGTCCAGAACCGACAGCGGTTCCACTGGACGGAAGCCCGCGTCAACGAGGAGCTGGAACGCGTCATCACCGAGGCGTTCGAGGGACTCGTCGACGCCTACACGAAACACGGCCTACCGAACCTCCGAACCGCGGCGTACGTCGTCGCCATCGAGCGCGTGATTCGGTCCTACCAACAGGGCGGCACCTGGCCCTAACCGACCGATCATCTCCGCCTTCCTGCTTTTCGATCCGGTCGGGTCGACGATCAACGTCGACCGATACGACTATCTCGCCGGCCGTGTGACGTTCCCGCATGACAGGCCGTCGCACGGCTCCCGCCGGCTCGCCGAACCGCGACCGCGGGCTGCCCGACCCGCACGTCGGCGTCCGTCGAGGCCGATGACCGGACGCCTGATCGACCGGCTCGCGGAGCCCGACGAGCCCGAACTGGACGCCGTCACCGACGCGGAAACGATGCGGAGCGCGATCGACCGCGGCGCCGTCGCCGCGGCGATCCCTCCCGGCTGGACCGTCCGGTCCGACATCGTTCGCTACGGAAACGACACGCTCACCGACGTACTCGTCTTCGAGCACGACTGAACCCGGCAGGAGCTCGTCGTCGTTCCGGAGTCGAACACGGATCCGAACGGGCCGGTCCGTTTCTACCATCACGATCGCAACGCGGGGCATCGACGGGAGCTGCCCGTCACGAAACGGTCGCTCGCATCGGAACTGTCCTTCGCGCTCGACCGGATCGAGCGGTTCCAGCGATCCTTCGACGGACGAAGCGCCGCACCCCCCGGGCACGAGCGTTTGAGCGGGAGGACCGTCAGCGAGAGGTCGCGTATCGGCGACCGTCTCTACGTGGTCGTTTCCGGCGCCGAGAGTTCCCGAGCCAGATACGTCGCGATCGACGCGTCCGCCGCCTCGACGAACCGCGCCAGCTCGTCCCCGTCCGCCGACTCGACGACGACCGTCGGGATCAGCTCGATCCCGTACGCGTCGACGCCGGGGCCCTCCTTGCCCTCGGGAGTTTTGGTCACCGGATGGCGTTCGATCCGTTCGTCGGGGACGCCGGCGGCCGCCAGGGCGGCGCCGAACGTCGGAAGCTGTCGCTGACAGTCGATACACCAGTCGCCGCCCCAGATCTTGAAGACGTATTCGTCGGCGCCGAGCGCGGCGAGCACGCCATCGTCGAACGCGTCCGCGTCGACGTCCGGATCCGGATCGAGCGTTTCGAGCGTCATGTCCGTCGATACGGTTGCGCTCGGATTAAAGCTCGCGTCGGTGGCAACGAGGATCGAGGCAGGTCGTCGAACCGATCAAAATCAGCCGCGCCGGCGGTCTCGCGCCCGACGCCGGTACTCGCCGTGCCGATCCGTCGGGTCGAACGGGGCGGGCGCGCTGTTCTCCGTCGAGGAGCCGCACTTCGGGCACTCGTCGCGGAGTGTGTAGATCGGTCGTCGATGCTCCCGGTCGGGGTCGGAACAGACGCGAATGTCGGAGCGCATGGAGGTCCCGGATCGGGGGTTACTCGTCGTCCTCGCGCCGTTCGCGGTGGAACTCGCCGGCGCCGCCGTCGGATTCGATGGACTTCCGGGCGCGCTCGGCGGCGGCCTCCAGCTGTGCCTCGGCGGTCTTGTAGTTCGGCGCGCGGACCTTTATCCGGTACTCGGGCGAGCCGACGTATCCGACCTCGAGTTCGACCTCGTCGGGGACCTCTCCGTTGCCCTCGGCGGCCGACAGCGCGGTCTTGATGTGGTCGACGCCGTCCGGCGCCGCCGATTCGAGGTCGACGTAGCCGGTCACGTCGACGTACGGCACCGACACGTTCTCGCGGGCAGCCGCGACGACGGCCTCGGCCGCGTCCTCGTCGATGTCCACGTCCTCGAGCGCCTCGTCGCCGTGGATCGCTGCGGCCTCGAAGGCGTCGTACAGCGACTCGTACTCGACGAGCAGGGCGTTCGCGACGCCCGTGTAGCGGTCGTCGTCTACGTCCTCGCCGAGCGCGATGAGCATCCAGTTGTCCGCCTTTCGCTCGTTCTTCCAGGCCTGTATCGTCTCCTTGCGCTGGTGTTCGTTGACGTCCTTGATCGAGAGATCGATCTGGTTCGAGGACTCGTCGACCTCCAGCACCTTCGCGACGACGGTCTGTCCTTCACGGACGTGGTCACGAACGTTCTTGATCCAGCCGGAGGCGACCTCGCTGATGTGACAGAGGCCGCGTTTGTTCTCGTACTGGTCGAGGTCGACGAAGACCCCGAAGTCGGCGATCTCGTCGACGTCGCCGACCACCAGCTCGCCGGGTTCGGGCCATCCGCTGTACTTCATATCTGTGGGTGAGGCGGTTACCGTGCCTCGACGGTTTCGACGATCTCGCCGTGAAGCTCGGCCTCCCCGCCGGTCGGGGTCGCGAGCGTCGTGCCGCAGACGGCACACGCCACGACGGAGGAGGCCTTGCCGAAGACGACCTGTTCGTTCTCACAGTCGCCACACGCCAGGAGGTGGAAGCTTCCCGCCATGTTCACTCCTGGAACGTGAGGCGTCCGGCGCGCCAGCCCTCGCGCATGTGCGCCTTCCCGCAGTCACCACAGCGGTACTTCAGGTGCGTCTTCTTGGTCGGCTTGTCGCCACCGGGCACCTTCGAGTACCCGCCGGCGTTGCCGATCGTCGCGAGGGCGCGGCGACGCTGGCGTGCGTCTCGCTTCAGGCCGGTCGCACGGCCGGATCGAACTTTTTCGACCTCGTGTTCGTGGTGGCCGTCACAGTGCGGACAGTACGTATTGAACCGACGTGGCATTTCCATGGATATCTACCTTGTCACGCGGTTCGACACGGACGCTTAAAACGGGTTTGGTCTGTGACGGACGACCGACTCCGGTTGAGTCCGAGCGGCCGACTTCGACCGAGACCGGGCGACCGACTTCGACCGAGACCGGGCAACCGACCCACACTCGTGGCGGATGCGCCCCGAGTGCCCGTCGACGCATCGACCGCGATCATTCATATCGGATGCGGAGGCCAACCCTCGCGTGCGGTGACGTCGGTTCCCCGACGGCCGAGGCGGGTGCGTGGCACACCGTCGGGGACGCATCGGGCTCCCGGCCCATGTGCCACCTGTTCGCCATTCGACACTCGACCAGCAGCGTCGTCACCCGGATCGACGCGTCGTCTCTCGGAGTGTGTCGGGTCGATGCGTCGTCTCTCGGAGCGTGTCGGGGCGATGCGTCGTCTCTCGGAGCGTGTCGGAGCGACGCGTCGCGCTCAGAGCGTGTAGTCGTGGTCGCCGGTTTCACGCTCCAGAAACGCCGTCAACAGGTCGATGGTCGCCGCCACGTCTCCGGAATCTGCGGTCTCGGTAACCGTGTGTAGGTACCGCGTCGGTACCGAGATCGCCCCGACCGGCTTCGCGCCGTTGGACTGCTGGAAGCCGGCCGTGTCCGTGCCGCCCGATGGGAGGACCTCGTGTTGGTGGTCGATCCCCTCCGTCTCGGCAACCTCGGTCAGTCGCCGGTGTACCTTCGGACTCGTGATCACGGAGGAGTCCTTCAGCTTGATCGCCGTCCCCGCCCCCAACTCGGTCACGGCGTCGGCCTCCTTGCCGATCTGCGGCACGTCGTTCGCGACGGTCACGTCCAGCGCGATCGCCAGGTCGGGATCGACGTCGACGCCGAGCGCGTGCGCACCGCGCAACCCGACCTCCTCTTGAACCGTCGCGGCGAAATGGATCGTCACGTCCGGGTTCTCGATCCGTCGTGCCGCCTCGACCATCGCGAACACGCAGACCCGGTCGTCGAGCGCCTTCCCCGTGATCCGCTCGCCAATTCGGGCCGTGGTCTGATCGAGCGTCACGAGGTCGCCGACGGCGACGAGGTCGGCCACCTCCTCGCCGTCACGGCCGAGATCGATGAAGACGTCGGAGACCTCGTCCTTCGACTCACGCTGCTCGTCGGTGAGCGTATGTGGGGGAACCGAGCCGATGACGCCGGTGAGGTCCTCGTCGCCGTGAACCGTGACGCGCTGTGCCCGGAGCACGCGTGGATCGAAGCCGCCGAGCGGATCAACCTGCACGAAACCCTCCTCGGTGACGTGTCGAACCATGAATCCGATCTCGTCCATGTGGGCGGCGATGGCCACCGAGTAGTCGGACTCGCCTTCGACCGTGGCGACGACGTTCCCCATCGCGTCGGTTTCGATCCGGTCGGTGACGGCGTCGAGCTCCCGATGGATGATCTCCCTGACACGGTCCTCGTAGCCGGGCACGCCCCGTGCCTCGGTCAGCTCACACAGCAGGTCATAATCGAACTCGAACGACATGGTCGACCATGCGTCCGCCCGGGTAAAGTAGCGTCCGGTCCCGTCAGTTCACGAGCCACTCCGTGGAAGGGTGGCCGCGGACCGGGAATAAATTAGAAACTTAATGTAGATTTAGCACCGTTCCGCAACGCTTTTGCGGCCGCTCCCGGCACGTGGTGACATGACCGACGTCGAAGCGGAGCTCCGAGAGCAGTTCCTGAGTGCGTTCGGGAACGCCGACTACCCCGTGAACAATCAGATGGACCTCGTCCCTGCGCTCCCCAACGGCCCGGCGACGAAGTTCGAGGCCGGCGACGTGACCCTCACCGCGATGGAGATGGCCGCAAAGCTCGGGAGCGAACAGGAGTTCCCCTACGAGTCGGCCGAGGAACTGGTGGACGACATCATCGAGGGACTGAAGGCCCAAGGCGTCATCTAGCTTCACCCGCGATCGGGCCGTCACCGTCGATGGAATCCGGAAGCCGTCAGCATGCGGCGAGACCTTCTTGGGGGTTCGCTCCGTACGGAGCGTGTGCTCAGCGATCTACTCGGCATCGTTCCACCGTGGGTGCTTCTCGGTACGGCGATCGGTCTCGCCGCGTCCGCCGTCGTCGCGCTCGTCTTCGTCGTCGGCACACGGATCTCGCCGCCGGAGCCGAATCCGGGCTCCGCCGGGCAGGCCACAGGCGCGGGCGGTTCCCGCTCTGCCGGAGACGTGCGCCGACACCGTGAGATCCGGGCGTATCTCACGGCGATCGGCGAGCGGTTCGACGAGAATCACGGGATCGACGGCGTTACCGTTCCGTTCTATCTTCCCGAACGCGGCGTCGCGATCACGTTCGACGCACACGACTACTTCCAGTTGGAGAGTGAGGGCGTCTTTACGGTCCTCTGTGAACACGAGATGCCCGGCCGTGGACTCGGTCGTCGGCTTCCGTTCGACGTCCGCGAACCGAACTGGCGGGAGACGGGCACCACGGGAGCCGGATCGAGTGGGCGGTCCTTCCGGTCCCGCGATGAGTTCCAAACCCGCCGATCGGTGGCGGAGGCCTTCGACGTCCTCGGCTTGTCGCCGAAGGCGGATTCCGACGAGGTCAAAGGTGCCTATCGCGAGCGCGTCAAACGGGTACATCCCGACCAGGGCGGCGATGAGGAGTCGTTTCGTGAACTCCAGGCGGCGTACGCGACCGCGCGCGATCACGCCGAGGGCAACACGCAACGGCCCGAACCCGCCGCCGGCTTCGGACGGTGACGACGTCAGACCCGTTCGACGGGCTCTCGATTCACGGTCGAGCCGCCTTTTTTGAGGACGCGATGACCCTCGTCGTCGCCGATCTGCACGTCGGGCGCGAGGAGACTTCCGGGGTGGACTTCCCGCTCGGCGAGCGGGAGGACCTTCTGGAGCGGCTCGACGCGCTGCTCGCACGGTTCGATCCGGAGACGGTCGTGCTCGCCGGCGACGTGGTCCATCCGTTCGACCGACCGTCCGCCGGGATCCGGCGGACCCTGGAGCGGATCGAGGAGACCTGCCGAAACGCCGGCGTGCGGCCGAAGCTGGTCGCCGGCAACCACGACGTCGCGCTCGCGTCCGCGTGGGACGGTGACGTACACGAGACGGTCGTGATCGAGCCCGCGGACGCCGCCGAGGACGACACCCCGGATGTCGACGCGACCCGAACGGTCGTCTGTCACGGCCACGCGGAGCCGGCGGAGCGTGGTGACCGGTACGTCATCGGACACGTCCACCCGACGATCGTGATCGAGGGCGATAGGCGACCCTGTTTTCTGGTCGGCGAACGAACCTACCGGGACGGAGACCTCCTCGTGTTGCCGGCGTTCAATCGGCTCGCGCCCGGCGTCGTCGTGAACGACATGTCGACGGATGCGTTCGGATCGCCGCTCGTGACCGACGCCGATTCCCTCGCGCCGCTCGTGTACGACGAGGCCGCCCAGGAAACGCTCCGGTTTCCGGCCCTCGGGAGGCTCCGTGACCTGTTGTGATCCGCGTGCCGTCACCCTTCCCGTGGTCCTGAGTCACCCTCTGCCGTGATCGACGGTCCCCGCCCCACCGAGACGCGTCCAGGCTTTTGACGCCGGCCATGGTACGATCAAACAGTGAACATGGATGCTACCCGTCTCGGCTGTGGCGAGCCGTTCGACTGGAGCGAGGGGACGTATCCCGACTGCGGATGGGGTCTCGCGATGCGTGGGTCGGAAGCGGCTGCCGCGGGCCCGGAAGGAAGGGCACGGCGAGCCGAAAGCGGACGACGGGACTGCGGAGCGAGGAGGCGAGTCAACGGGACTCGATCGTCGGTCGAGGCCGTCCACGCCGGGGTGAACTCGTCGACGTCCCCACCGCTTCTTCACCGGGATGAAGCCGGTATGGTAATCGGAGAAACGCCGTAGGAACGGTTCGCCTCCCTCGTGGATGACGTTCTCCTTGCGCGCGTCCAGCATAAATGGTTCCGTCGATGACGAAGGCCACCCAGCCGTCCATCGCGAACGTACGGCTGCCCCTGAAAAGCGGTGGCCGTGATTTCAACGTTTGAAATACGTACGGCATGCAAGAGTGTTGCTAACGCTGCTCTCAGTATTCATAACGAATGTTTATGATTAAGTGTGGGAGATATTGATACACATGCAAGCAGCGAGACTCCACGAGTACACACACGAGATGAGCGAGGGACTCACCATCGACGAGGTCGACCGTCCCGAGGTCGAGAGATCAACGGACGTCATCGTCGAGGTTGAGGGCGCGGGATGGTGTCAGACCGACAACCACATCATCGAGGGGATGTGGGAGGAGTACGTCCCGCAATCGCTTCCAATGACGCTGGGACACGAGAACGCGGGGACGGTCGTCGAGGTCGGCTCCGAAGTCGACCTCGTCTCTCCGGGCGACCCGGTGATCTGTCATCCGGTACAGACGTGTGGAACCTGCCGGCCCTGCCGGCTCGAAGAGACGATGTACTGTGAAAACAGCGCGTTCAACGGGCTGACGACCGACGGCGGCTTCGCCGAACACCTCCACACGAGCGAGCGGTCGGTCATCCCGCTTCCACGGGACGTCGAGCCCATCGACATCGCCCCCCACGCCGACGCGGGGATCACGGCGTATCACGCGGCGAAGAAGGCGGTCAAGAAGCTGAATCCCGGCGACCACGCCGTCGTCATCGGCATCGGCGGGCTGGGCCACATCGGGCTGCAGTGTCTGAACGCGATGAGCGCCGCCCGGATCACCGCCGTCGACGTGAAGGAATCCGCGCTGGACCTCGCGGACGGCTACGGCGCCGACCACCTGATCAACCCGACCGAGGAGGACGTGCCCACGGAGATCGAGGCCATCACGGACGAGCGGGGGGCCGCGCAGGTGCTCGACTTCGTCGGCGCGGACGAGACGACCGCGTACGGCCCACAGATCGCGGCCGCGGGCGGTGATCACCACGTGATCGGCTACGGCGGGCACGTCCACGAGCCCTCACAGGCGTTCGTCAACGGGGAGTTCTCCTTCGTCGGCAACATCGTCGGGCGATACGCCGAGCTGCAGGAGCTCGTCGCGCTCGTCGAGCAGGGCGACGTCGACCTCCACACCAGCCGGTTCGGCCTCGACGAGGTGAACGACGTCGCCGAGAAGCTCGAACACGGCGAGATCGACGGACGAGCCGTCATCACGCCCTGAGGAGCCCGCCGGCGACTCCGTTTTTTCCCCGCCGCAACCGTCAAGACCATGGGAATCGCGCGCACACCCTCGCGTATGACCGGCGACGATCGCGAACCCACGGAGCGCGGCACATGACCGATGCGGACCCCCTCGCGGACGCCGACGTCCGGCGCGTGCTCGGTCCGGACGGGCAGGTGCTTCCGGGCGCGACGGTGCCGGACCTGTCCGACGAGGCGCTCGTCGGGATCTACCGCGACCTCGTGATCACCCGGCGGTTCGACGAGCGAGCCGTGAGCCTTCAGCGGCAGGGACGGATCGGCACCTATGCGCCGTGTGCGGGACAGGAGGGCTCGGCGGTCGGATCGACGTACGCGCTCGACGACCGCGACCTCATCAGCTACCAGTACCGCGAGCACGGCGCGATCGTGGTTCGGGACCTGCTCGCGGAGTACCTCCCGTACTGGATGGGCCACGAGGTCGGCACCGAGGCGATCGTCGAGGGCAACGTCTTCCCGCTGAACATCGGCATCGGGGCGCATATCCCGCATGCGGTCGGGGCGGCGTGGGCGTTCGCCCACCGCGACGAGGACCGGGTGGTCGCCTGCCACTTCGGGGACGGTGCGACGAGCGAGGGCGACTTCCACGAGGCGGTGAACTTCGCGGGCGTCTTCGACACGCCGACCGTCCTCTGTTGTCACAACAACGGCTGGGCCATCTCGATCCCCGAATCCCGGCAGACCGCGAGCGCGACGTTCGCGGATAAGGCGACCGCCTACGGCTTCGATGGCGTCCGCGTCGACGGGATGGACCCGCTCGCGAGCTACGTCGTCACGAAGGAGGCGGTCGACCGTGCTCGGAGCGGCCCCCACGACGACGCCCCCCGTCCGACGCTGATCGAGTTCGTCGAGTATCGCTTCGGCGCACACACGACCGCCGACGATCCGAGCGCCTACCGCGACGCCGACGACGTCGACCCGTGGCGGTCGCTCGACCCGATCGACCGCATGGAGGCGTTTTTAAGGGGCACCGGTCGGATCGACGACGACGGGGTGGAGGAAGTCCGCGAGACTGCGGACGACGTCGTCGCCGACGCCATCGACGCCGCCGAGGCCGTCGACGCGGATCCGGCGGAGATGTTCGCCCACGCCTCCGGCGACCTTCCGCCGGAGCTCCGCCGCCAGCGTGACGCCCTGCTCGCGGCCGTCGACGAACACGGCGACGACGCGTTCCTGCGCGAGGAGTGAGATCCTTTTAAACCGCGGCTCGCCGCCGCCGACGACTCCCGGCTGCCCCACGTTCGACGCGGCTGACCGCGTTCGACGCACACGGCCGTGTTTGACGCAACCGGCCGCGTTTGACGCACCCGGCCGCGTTTGACGCACCTGGCCGCGTTTGACGCACCCGGCCGTCATCCGCGGCGCGCGCGGAACGCGCGCGAGGGAGTTCGAGAGACCCCGCCGAGAGCCCCGGCGGGGTCTCTCGAACGAGGCTGGGGAGGCGTGAGGTCCACACTATCCCGACCGCCGGGGCACGACCGGCCGGACACCCGTTGGCCCCGCTTCCGCTCGTACATATCTGAGTCCGGCCATCGTTTATAAATATCTGAGTCCGGCCACGGTTTATAAATATCCGAGTCCGGTCTCGGCGGCCCGCTTGCCGCTCTCCAGCGCGCCCTGGATCGCGGACCACTCGGTGTACTCGCCGGCGAGCACGACCGGCCCCTCCGGCGCGTCCGGATCCGGCAGCGTCTCATGAACGCCCGGCGGCTGCGCGAACTGCGCGAACGGGATCCGGTCGGTCCCGACGACGGTCAGTCCCTCGAAGCCGCGCTCCGGATACCACGCCGACAGCGCCGCGCGCGTATCCTCCCGCAGGTCGTCGTCGTCGCGCTCCGTCGCCCCCTCGCCGAGGAACGTCGCCGCGAGCAACGCGCGATCCTCGGGGGCGTACGACGGCGCGACCTCCGACATCGGCACGACCGCGTTGGGCGACTCCGCGCCCGCGTTCAACAGGATCCGCTTGCCCGTCCCGAAGCTCGTCCCCGCCGACAGCGTGTACCACTGAGTCACACAGCCCACGCCCGTCTCGGGGATCGCCTCGACGCCCGTCAGCCGGCGTGCCTCCGGGGGAGTCGCCGCGACGACCACGAGGTCGGCGTCCGCCGTCGACCCGTCCGCCAGTTCGAGCCGTACGCCGTCCGCGGGGCCCCCGGAGCCGAGTCGGAACCGACCGCGGATGCCGCCGGAGCCGCTGCCGGAACTCCCCTCGCTTCCCGTTCCGCCCCCGTCTCCGACGTCGAGCGACTCGACGTCCTCGCCGGTTCGGACGTCGACGCCCGCGTCGAGCGCGCGCCTCTCCAGCTGGCGCGCGATGGCGACCATGCCGTCCCGGGGTACCGCGATCGACCCGCGGCCCATCGCGCGGAAGGTGTACTCGAAGACGTGTTTCGACGTCGACAGCGACCGATCGAGGGTGATCCCCCCGTAAAAGGGCTCGACGAAGTGCTCGACGTACGAGTCCGAAAATCCCCAGTCGTGGAGATACTCGCGGATCGACGAATCCTTGCCGGTGAAGAACTCGTGCTCCTCGCGTTTCGAGAGGTCGTACCGGAGCGCGAGCGTCCGCAGCTTGTCCGAGAACGTCACCTCGTGGTTGAACGCGGACTCGACCGCGCGGCGCGGGTCCCGCAGCGGATCCGAGAGGACCGCCCGCGACCCCGGCCGACAGATCGTCGCCCCGGGCGAGAACCGCTGCAGGTCGAGCTCGCGGAGGTCGAGCTCGCGTGCGACCGCGGGATAGCTCGTGAACAGCACCTGAAACCCGCGGTCGAGGGTGAATCCGTCCACCTCGCGAGTTCGCACCCGTCCGCCGACCGTCGGCCGACGTTCGTACAGCGTCACGTCCGCGCCCGCCTCCGCGAGGCGGGTCGCGGCGACGAGTCCGGCTAGCCCGCCGCCGACGACGTTGGCGTCTCCATCCATGTCCGGTCGTTCGGTCGGCGTCGTTATAAGCGCCGGCGGGACGGCCCGGGCGGACGCGGTGCCGGAGGACGGACCGGAGAGGGAAGCGATTAGTCGCCCGCGCCGTACTCGTCCGTATGGAGACGACGGAGACGTTTCGCGGGCTGAAGAGTCGATCGTCGGGTCGCGTCCACGGGACGGCGGATCCCGAGGCGGTCCCGGAGAGCGGACGGTACCTCGATCCGGTCTACGACTACGACGCGGTCGACGCCGAGGAGCTGCTCGGGGCGGCGGACCACGCGCCCGCCGGCGCCGGCCACTGGCGGTTCGGCGCCCTGCTGCCGTTTCCCCACGCGGTCGCGGTCTCCGCCGGCGAGGGGGCGACGCCGCTCGTGCCCACCGACCGGCTGACGGACGAGTTGGGCGTCGAGGCCGTCTACGTGAAAGACGAGTCGCGCAACCCGACCGGGAGCGTCCTCGATCGCGGCCTCTCGCTTGCGATGACGGCGGTCGCACGGCGGGTCGCCGCCGCCGAGCGTGCGGGGGACGAGGAGGCGGCCGACGTCGAGCCGCTCGTCTGTGCGAGCCCGGGCAACGCGGGGACGTCGATGGCGGCGTACGCGGGCCGGGCCGACTTGCGGTCGTACTCGTTCGTTCCCTCACGGGCCGGCTTCGCGAACAAGTCGATGACGAACGTGCACGGCGGCGAGATGCGCGTCGTCGGCGGTCGGTATCCGGACGCCGCGGCCGCCGTCGACGAACAGCTCGCGACCGACTACACGAGTCTCGACGAGTTCGTTACCCCGTATCGACACGAGGGCGCGAAGACGATCGCCTTCGAGCTGGTCGCGGACCTCGGCGAGGCGCCCGACGCCATCGTCGTCCCGACCGGCTCTGGCGAGGTTCTCGCGGGGATCCACAAGGGGTTCGACGAGCTCTCCCGGATCGGCGTAATCGACGGCCTCCCCCGACTCGTCGCCGCCCAACCGGAGGGCTGTGCGCCGATCGTCGCGGCGATCGAACGGGGGCTCGACGAGCCGGAGCCGTGGTCGACCCCCGATACGATCTGCGGCGAGTTGGAGATCCCGAATCCCGCCGGCGGGACCCCGGCGGTCGAGGCGGTCGAGGCGAGCGACGGTACCGCCGTGACCGTGGCCGACGACGACGTGCTCGCCAGCGCGGTCGCGGTCGCACAGAACGAGGTGTTGGAGATGGGAGCCGCCGGCGGAGCGGCGCCGGCGGGCGCCTGGGCTGTCGCCGAGGACGGGTTCCTCGACGGCGACGAGACGATCGTCCTCGTGAACGTCGAGTCCGGGCTCAAGACGCCGGACGTGCTCCGGAGCCATCTGATGGGACAGGGGATTTAAGCGGATTTAGCGAAGCCATCGGCGGGCGACCCCCGCTCCATCCCGCGTCAGCTCGCCTTCGGCGCCGCGAGGTACCTCATCGCGCGTAGAGCTTCGCGCCGACGAGCGTCGCGAGCGAGACGCCGTCGTTCGGGGTGACGGCGACGTAGGGGCGGTCGACGGGCCCGAAGACGTCGACGACGCGGCCGACCGTTGAGAGTGACTCGTCGACGACCGCACGCCCTATCGGCGGCGGCTCCTCCCCTCCGCCGATTCGGGCGATCGCGAGCCCCTGTGCGGTCCGAACGACGGTGCCGACGCGTTGCATGCTCATTCCCGGAGGACGCCGAGGTACGCGGCGATCGCCTGCACGAGATCGTTTTTGGCCGTGTCCTCCGTTCCCTGCACGACGACCGCGCCGCGCGGCTCGAACTCACGGGAATAGGTCTTCTCGCGTTCGATCACCGCGTCGTAGCCGACCTGTTGTACGGCCTTCGCGATCTCGTCGACGGTCGGGTCCGGGACGGCAAGGTCCGCGGGGACGCGTCGACCTTCCGAGCGCGAGAGCTCCGCGTCGAAGTAGGCGGGATAGACGACGTTCTCGACCATATTGAAGGGGCGGGCGCGCGGCGTAAGGTCGTTTCGACTGCGGACGGCCCGCACGCGTGCGAGGAAAACTGGACGCACGTGGAGCGCGGAACCGTGCTATCGCGAGAGGTGTGCGGTGACGTCCGTCGAGGAGACCATCCCGACGCAGTCGTCGTCGACGACCGGGAGATGTTTGACCCCGTACATCGTCATCATCGCCGCGACCTCCTCCATCAGGAGTCCCGGGGTGACGGTCTCGACGTCCGTCGTCATCACGTCCGCGACGCTCGTCGTCGTGACCTCCTCGCCGTTCGCGACCGCTTCGATCACGTCGCTCTGCGTGATGATCGACCGCGGACCGGTCGTCACCACCAACGCGCTGATGTCACTGTTGTGCATCCGCTGAGCGGCCTGCTGTACGGACGCGTCGGGAGCGATGGTCTCGAGCGGCGTCGACATCACGTCGGCGACGCGAGTTCGATCGTTCGGATCCATGCGGGCCCCTTCAGTAGCACCCTACATGGGACTTTCGACGAGTCCGAACGTTGCCAAACGCAATTTATCGGCGGATAAGCGGGTTAAAGCGGGCGAAAAGCGGTATCGGTGACGGTACACGTGTCGAGCGGAGACGGGTACGGGTGTCGGGCAGCGGCGGGCGTTCCATCAGAGTCCGGCGAGATAGGCGGCGAGGTCGGTTGTCGACAGCATGCCCATCACCTCGTCGTCCCGCGTCGTGACCGGATAATGGGTGTACTCGTGCGTCGTGAAGACCTCCGCGACGTCCGCCAGCGTGTCCTGTGGCCCGACGGTCACGACGTCCGTGGTCATACAGTCGCCGACGGGCGTCTCGTCTTCGGGGTCGTTTTCGTGGACCAGCCGGACGAAGTCCGTCGCGGTGAGCAGTCCCCGAAGCCGTCCCTCCGGGTCGACCACCATGATCGAGCCGACCCCCGCATCGAGCATTCGCCGTGCCGCCGTCGCGACGAGCGCGTCGTCGTCGACCGTGTGGAGTTCGCTCGACATGAGACTGGCAACGAAGACGTCGTCCATGGATACTGGTAGCAATCCACACTATATCAAGGTAGGCCTCGATCCGCAAACGACGAGCCGGAAAGCGGGGCTCCGGCGAAAAAGCCGAGGGTCTGTCCGGGAAGCGGTCGGTCAGGGAAGCGGTCGGTTAGGGAAGCGGTCGGTCAGGGAAGCGGTCGGTCAGGGAAGCACGTCCTCCGGCGCGTCCGCGAGCCCCGAGAGCGCGTCGGCCTCGACGTGGTGCAGGTCCCCCGGAACGACGAGCAGATGCAGCGGGTTGCCGAACTCGCGGGTCGCGAGCGCTGAGAGCCGGTCGGCGGCGACGACCGGCTCCGGCGAGCCCGCGCGTGCAACGACGACGCCGACCACGTCACGCCAGCCGTCCGCGAGCAACGCCGCCGCGTGGTCGGCGGTCATGTACTCCTCGTGGTCGGGGTCCGGGCCCTTCGGCCCGGTGCCGACCTTGATATCGAGGTAGACGATGGTATGCAGGCCGCGCTCGCGGTTCGCCTCGATCGTCTCGATCACGCTCGCTGGAACGTCTTCCCCCCCATGTGCGTACGGGAAGGGGAGGGTGACGGCCTTCCCGAACCGATAGTTCTGGAGCCCCGTCAATCCGGCTGCGGCGGTCTGTGCGGTGACGCCGTGGATCACGCGCGTCTCGATCCCGCGCTCCTCGGCGCGAAGCCGGAGATCCGTATGGGTCGTCGAGATCATGGTGTCGCCGGCGGTCAGGAAGGCGGCGTCGCCGCGCTCGGCGGCAGTCAGGATCGGCTCGGGATCCTGCTCGACCCCCTCGCGCGGGCGAACCTCGATCTCGACGCCGTGGTGTCGTTCGAGGTCGTCGACGTCGGCGCCGACGAGTCGGCTGGTGTAGAACTCCGCGAAGACGTCGTCGGCCGCGCGGAGCGCCTCCCGGCCCTCGACGGTGATCGACCGTTCGTCGTGGAGGCCGAGCCCGATGAACGTGAGCATGGTCACGCTGGGGGTTCCGTCGCATTTAAGTAGCCGGATCAGGGCTGCCCCGTCGCTCCCTCGGTATCCTTCATAATCGTTCCTTGTGAATCCATAGCAAGCCCTAAGAGGTGACCGGCGTAACTTCCATCCACTAGGCCTGAGGAGGGCCCAGATCCATAATATGACTGACGAAGAACTCATCTGGCGGATCTCGGGAGGATCCGGTGACGGGATCGCTTCCACCAGCCAGAACTTCGCGAAGGCCCTGATGCGGTCGGGGCTCAACGTGTTCACGCATCGGCACTACCCGTCGCGGATCCGTGGAGGCCACACGTACACGGAGATCCGCGCGTCCGCGGATCCGGTGAAATCCCGCGGCGATGGCTACAACTTCCTTCTCGCGCTCGGCGACTCGTTCGCGCGCAACCCGCAGGAGGAAGCCGTCTACGGGAACGAGGAGATCAAGCCCCTCTCGGAGAACCTCGACGAACTCCGCGAGGGCGGCGTCATCGTCTACGACGAGGGTCTGCTCGACGCCTCCGAGATCCCGAACTTCGAGGAGCGCGCCGAGGAGAACGGCTGGCACGTCTATCCGCTTGACCTCCGCGGGCTCGCCCGCGAGCAGGGCCGAGAGGTCATGCGCAACACCGCCGGCGTCGGCGCGACCTGTGCCCTCATCGGCATGGACCTCTCGTACGTCGAGGAGCTCATGCGCGACGCGATGCCGGAGAAGATCCTCGAACCGAACCTCGAGATCCTCAACATCGCCTACGATCAGGTGACCGAGGAGTACGACGTCGACGCCCACGACGTGCAGGTGCCGACCGGCGAGCACGACGAGGACCAACTGCTCATGTCGGGTTCGGACGCCATCGCGTACGGCGCCATCGACGAGGGCTGCCGGTTCATCGCCGGTTACCCGATGACGCCCTGGACCGAGGTCTTCACCATCATGAGCCAGAACCTGCCCGAACTCGGCGGGATCTCGGAGCAGGTGGAAGACGAGATCGCGGCCGCGGCGCTCGCGGTCGGGGCGTCCCACGCGGGCGTGAAGGCGATGTCCGGATCCTCCGGCGGCGGCTTCGCGCTGATGTCCGAGCCGCTCGGGCTCGCGGAGATGACCGAGACGCCGGTCGTCCTCGTCGAGGCCATGCGCGCGGGACCGTCCACCGGGATGCCGACGAAGCCCGAGCAGTCCGACCTCGAACACGTCCTCTACACCTCGCAGGGCGACTCCCAGCGGGTCGTCCTCGCACCCGGTACCGTCGAGGAGGCGTACGCGCAGTCACGGCTCGCGTTCAGACTCGCCTACGAGTACCAGATCCCGACCATCCTGCTGTACGACCAGAAGCTCGGCGGCGAGCTCGTGAGCGTTCGGCGGAGTCACTTCGACCGCGAGCCGAACCCGGATCTGGGCAACACGCTGACCGAGGCGGAGCTGGCTGAGGAGCCGCACTCCCCCGACGGCAAGTTCCATCGGTTCCAGCACGACGTCGAGGACGGCGTCCCGCCCCGCTCGATCCCCGGCCAGAAGGGCGGCCGCTACCTCGCGACGGGTAACGAACACGACCCGACCGGCCACATCAGCGAATCGCCGGACAACCGGGTCGCACAGATCGACCGCCGCGCACAGAAGCTAGCGGCGATCCGTGACGACCTCGATACCGAATCGACGCAGACGTACCACGGCCCCGACGAGGCCGAGTACGGTCTCATGACGTTCGGCAGCCAGCAGGGCACCGTCGAGGAGGCCGTCGACCGGCTCAACGAGGCCGGCCATTCGGTGAAGTCACTCGGCGTCTCGGACATGCTGCCGTTCCCGAGCGATGAGGTCGAGGCGTTCATCGAGAGCGTCGACGAGGTGCTCGTCGTCGAGATGACCGCATCCGGACAGTTCCGCGGGCTCGTCCAGAAGAACCTGGGCCGACACGGCGAGAAGCTGTCGAGCCTGCTGAAGTACAACGGGAACCCGTTCGAGCCCGCCGAGGTCGTCGACGGCTTCGAGGCCGTCATCATCGAGCAGGGCACGGACGATCCGAACCATCAGACGACCTTCGTCCCAGCGGCAGGTGATTAACCAATGAGCGCATTCTCAGCAATCAACGAGGAACGGGAGATCGACCGAGACGAGTACACACCCGGCGTCGAGCCGCAGCCCACGTGGTGTCCCGGCTGTGGTGACTTCAGCGTTCTGAAGGCGCTGAAACAGGCGCTTCCGGAGGTCGGGCGCTCGCCCGAGGAGACGCTTCTGTGTACCGGGATCGGCTGCTCCGGCAAGCTGAACAGCTATCTCGACACGTACGGCTTCCACACGATCCACGGGCGCTCGCTGCCCGTGGCCCGTGCGGCGAAGCTTGCGAACCCGGAGCTCGAGGTCATCGCCGCCGGCGGCGACGGTGACGGCTACGGGATCGGCGGCAACCACTTCATCCACACCGCCCGGGAGAACCACGACATGACGTACATCGTCTTCAACAACGAGATCTTCGGGCTGACGAAGGGGCAGACCTCGCCCACCAGCCCGAAGGGCCACAAGTCGAAGACGCAGCCGGGCGGAAGCGCCAAGGAGCCGCTCAAGCCGTTGTCGCTGGCGCTCAACGCCGGCGCCTCGTACGTCGCCCGGACGGCCGCGGTGAACCCCAATCAGGCGAAGGAGATCCTCATCGAGGCCATCGAGCACGACGGCTTCGCGCACGTCGACTTCCTCACGCAGTGTCCGACGTGGAACAAGGACGCACGCCAGTACGTCCCGTACATCGACGTCAACGACTCCGACGAGTACGACTTCGATAGGACCGACAGCGTCGAGGCCGCCGCGATGATGCGCGAGACGGAGGAGGCGCTCCACGAGGGCAAGGTCCTCACCGGTCGCTACTACGTCGACGAGGATCGTCCGTCCTACGGCCAGGAGAAGCGGGCGATCGGCGAGATGCCCGAGGAGCCGCTGGCGGAGCGCTACTGGGACGACGACTACGAGTGGGAGCGGTCGTACGACCGGTTCCTCGACAAACACGCGTAACCGCCGTCTCCGGCGTCCTGAACGCCGTTTTCGGATTTTTGCCGTCTCTTTACGGGTTCGCAAGGTATTTTTTCGGGCGTGACAAAGTGATCGCCATGAGTACCGTATCGACGGAGGAACGCATCCTGTCGGTGTTGGAGGAGGACGCACAGGCGTCCTGTGCGGAGATCGCCGAACGCGCCGACGTCTCGAAGCCGACGGTCCGCAAGTACGTGAGCAAGCTGGAGGAGGAGGGCGTCATCGTCGGCTACTCCGCCGACGTCGACCCGAAGAAGCTCGCCTCCCAGTCCATCGCGATGGTCGGCATGGACGTCGACTCCGGGCGATACGTCGAGGCGACCCGAGCAATAAAGGAGCTGTCGGAGGTCGAGGCGCTGTACACCTCCTCGGGCGACCACATGCTGATGGCCGAGGTTCGGGCCGCCGACGGCGACGCGCTCGGCGACGTCATCTCCGAGAAGCTGCTCGACATCGAGGGCGTCACGGCCGCCCATCCGTCCTTCCTGCAGGAACGCCTGAAGTGAGTCGGCACGCGAGGGTCCTCACTCCTCGAACGTCGAGAACGACGACTGTGCGGACACCTGCTCGGAGTCAGTCGTTCCCGACCGATCCGTTCCCGAGGCGTGCCGACGCGATAGCGAGGCGCGCCGGGCGATTTCGGGGTTCGCCAGCGCCCGTTTCGCAGCGGGCTCGACGTCCGCGAGCGCCTCCACGGCGCGCTCCCGCGCCGCCTCGTACTCGACGATCGGATACGGATAGTCCTCGCCGACGTCGACGCCGCACGACTCCTGAACGTGTATCGGGGCTCGCTCGGGCCGGTCGAGGTGGGCCGCCGGCAACGGTGCCAGCTCCGGCACCCACGTTTCGATGAACTCGCCCGTCGGGTCGTTGTCGCGGACCTGCTTCCGCGGGTTGTAGATGCGGTGTCCGTTGATCCCGACGACGCCGGCCTGCGTCTGGAACTGCGTGTAGTTGATCGCGGGGTCGGCGTCGATCAGGTGGTGGTAGAACCAGTCGGCGCCGACGCGCCAGTCCTGTCCGAGCAAGTCACAGAGAAACGAAGCACACATCGCCCGCATCCGGAAGTTGAGCCACCCCGTGCCGGCCAGACAGCGCATCGACGCGTCGACCATCGGATAGCCGGTCTCTCCCCGTTTCCACGCGGCAACGAGCTTCGGATCCCGGTCCTCGCTTCGAAAGTCCTCCATCGCCGGATTGACCGCGGTGTGGAGCCAGCCGGGCCACTCCACGAGCTTCTGGGAGTAGTGGCGGTTCCAGTAGAGCCGCGAGACGAACGCATCGCGCCCGCGGCAGTCCGGACACTCCTCGTGGACGTACCGGTACACCTCCCGAAGGGAAAGGCAGCCGAACCGGAGGTACGGCCCGAGCCGGCTCGTTCCGTCCCGCGCGTCCGTCGGCGCGGAAACCGCGCCGAGATACTCGGGGAGCCGATCGACGAACTCGTGAAGTCGTTCGACGCCGGCACGCCGTCCGCCGGTCGGCACCGCACGCTTGTCGGGAGCGACGTCGTGCGTCTCCGCCACCGTTTCCGGGGTGACGGACGTCTCGACGGCGACGACGTCGACGTCCGCTCGCCCGACCCGTCGGACGTCGTCCTCGAACCACGCCTCAACGGCGTCGCTCCAGCCGTCACGGGCGTCCGCGGCGTCACGAACGAGCCCGTCGTCCGCGACGAATCGAACGTCCAGCCACTCCGCCGCCGCATCGTCGCGCCGAAGCCCGTATCGCCCGGTCGGCTCCGCGCTCGCGACGACGTCCCAGCCGCGTTCGACGAACGCGGCGAGCAGTTCGAGCGGCGGTCCGTGCAGGAACGTCATCGATCCGCCGTAGGCCCCGTAGGCCCGGTCGAGATCCGACAGCGACTCGTGAAGAAACCGGAGGCGGGCATCACAGGCCAGCCCGTCGTCGGCATAAAACCGCGGATCGAAGACGAATACGGGGCAGACGGCGTCATAGCGGTCCGCGGCGTACGAGAACGCGGGCGAGTCGGCGGTCCGAAGGTCCCGCCGGTGCCAGACGACGCAGGCGTTCTCGACGTCGGCTGCGTCGGCTTCGTCGAGCTGGTCGATCAACGATCTGACGGCATCCCTCACGAGCGGATCTGGGGAGAACGACTGTTCAAGCTATCGCCGGGAGCGAAAGCGTGGGTCGTCCGAGTCACGCCGACCGGACGCTACCGGAAACAACTGCCGGATTTATGGCCTCGGGGCGCGTCACCGAGTACATGACCGAGGAGATCAAACTCTCGCGGCTGGAGGAGCATCTGGACGAGCGATCATACCCGGCGGCCCGGGACGAGTTGGCGTCCACGTATGCGGGAACGACGGTGTTGTACGCCGACGGCGAGGGAGACCTCGGGGACCTGATCGATCGGGTGGAGCAGGACCGCTTCGAGCGGCCGGCGGATCTCGTCGTCGCGCTGCAGAACGTGCTGCCGATCGAGGCGGTCGGCGAGCCGGGGCAGTCCGACGGCGACGCCTGAGTCGAACGGCGACGCCCGTGGCGTGTCGGAGCGTTGGCCAACCGCACACGTCAACGCTCGGGATCCCGTCGTTTATATGCGGTCCGTGGTTGGTTCCGCCATGAAGTTCTGCGACGAGTGCGGCTCGATGATGAAATCCGGCGAGGGCGAGGACCACTGGGTCTGCGGTTCTTGCGGCTACGAGGTCGGCCGAGACGAGGACGACGAGGAGGACGCGTGGATCACCGAATCCCAGGAGGAGTCCGAGATAATCGACGTCAGCGACGCGGAGGACAAGGGCCTTCCGACGACCGACGCCCACTGTCCCGAGTGCGGAAACGATCGCGCCTACTGGTACATGCAGCAGATCCGGTCGGCCGACGAGTCCGAGACCCGCTTTTTCGTCTGCACCGAGTGTGAACACAAGTGGCGGGAGGACGATCACTGACCCGAACGCCGCGCTCCACACGCGATCGAGCGCGAATCCGACGCGAACTCGCCCGGTTTCCCGCGGCCGTTTTTAAGTCGGTGCCGGAAGAACGCTGGTGTATGGAGCCGTCCCCGCCGGCGGTCCCCGAGGAGCGTCTCGATGGGTGGCGTCGCGTCTCGGAGGCGACGGAGCGGCCGTTCTCGGCCGGACCGGTGTCCGTGACGGCCGGCACCGTTAGATACGAACCCACGGACGATCCGGAGCCGCGACCCTTCCTCTTCGCGAGCCGGCTTCGGATCCGCCCCGACGCCGGCCCGAACGCGGCACTCACGCGGATCGTCGAGCGGGGGACACGCGACGGATTTCGCGACCGCCTGGCCGCAAACGACATCGAGGACGTCGAGCTGCGGGAGAGCCGCGGGATTCCCATCGACCATCCTCCGGAGACGGTGGCGACCGCCTGGACGTTTCGGGGACGGTGCGTCGTCGACGACGAGTCGGTCCCGGTGGAGGCGATGGTGGCGGTGTGGGAGGCCGGCCAGTACCTGCTCGCGGGAGGGGCGCACCCACTCATCGGCGACGTCAACGACGCACGACGGACGCTACGCGGCTTCGTTCGTGGGGTTCGTCCCGACTGACCCGAACGGTGCGTTCGAACCCAACGTGGCGGTCGGACTCGGACGGCGCCGTCGGACGCGGTGAGCTTCGCCGTGGCGCCGTCGTTTAATATCGATGCTCACGTTCGAGGACGGTGTTATGCATGCGCGTGCGGCGGAGTTCGTGGAACGGGCACGGGACCGGTACGGGATCGCTGTCGAGGTGATGGAGTTCGACGAGGGGACGGAGACGGCCGCCGCCGCGGCAGAAGCGGTCGGCTGTGAGACGGGTGCCATCGCGTCGACCATCGTCGTCGCCCTCTCGGGCGGTCCCCGCGACGGCGAGCTCGTCGTCGCGATCACGAGCGGCGCGAACCGTCTCGATCTGGACGCGGTCGCGACACACTTCGATGCGGAGTCGGCTGCGATGGGCGACCCGGACGCGATCCGCGAGACGGTGGGATGGAGCATCGGCGGCGTGCCGCCGTTGTGCCACGACGCCGCGCTCCCGACGGTCTTCGACCCGGCCTTGACGACCTACGAGGTCGTCTACGGGGCCGCCGGCACCCCGAGTGCGGTCTTCCCGATCGATCCGAAAACCCTCGACGACCTGGCGGATGCGACGATCGTCGACGTGACCGAGAGCGCGTGAGCACAGCCGACGGGACCCACCGGGCCGTCCACGATCCGCTTTCCCGATCGACCGATCCGTGACTCTGTGGACCGTCCGTTCTCCGGAGTTAATAAGTACGGTCAAAGAAAAACCTCTTGAATAATAAAATAGCAACTGTGTATAACAACTCTTTTGAGCGAGGGCTCTCCATTATTAGTCGTATGAACGAAGACGATCGGTTCAACGCATCGCGCCGTCGCGTCCTGCTCGGATCCGCTGCCCTCGGTACCGTCGGGCTTGCGGGGTGTGCCGACGAGGATGAACCCGATCCGGGCGTCGAAGACGATTCAGCCGGGATGGACGACTCCGACGATGGAACGGCGGATCCAGCACCCGCCTCCGTGACGCTGCTCGTGGAGGGGGTGGGTGGTGGCGGTCACGACCAC
>CAZIFX010000001.1:1880-56986 GCA_964538415.1 uncultured Halobellus sp. | reverse complement strand
GACCACGACGACGACCATCACGACGACCACGACCACGACGACGACCATCACGACGACCACGACCACGACGACGACCATCACGACGGAGAGCTCTCCGGGGACGAGATCGACCACGCCTGTGGCCACCTCGAGTTCGACGAGTTAGAGGAGCTCGCGGGAGGTGCCTCGGCCGACGACGCGCCGACGATCTCCTCCACGCACCAGCCGTACGACGTGACCTTCGAGGGGGACTCGGCGTTCGTCGTGTTCGAGGCCGACGGCGACGACGATCACGACCACGACGACGATCATCACGACGACCACGACCACGACGACGATCATCACGACGACGATCATCACGACGACCACGACCACGACGACGATCACCACGACGACGATCATCACGACGACCACGACCACGGTGACGGGGACACCTTCGCATTCTTCACGACCGGTGGAACCGCGACCGTCCACGAGGGTCACGTGCGCCACGAGGCGGACGCCGTCGACGCCTGCGCCGAGATCGACCGCTACGTCGTCGCCGAGGCCGACCACGGCCGCGTCGTCGTCGAGCTAACGCCCGACGAGTAAGTTCACCATCGGCCGCTCGAAGCCGTTTCTCACCGAGCCCGTTCGTCCGGTGGCCGACGACGATTCCGCGTTCCGTCACCGGGGGATCGCCGTCGCGACGTCGAATCGAGAGAAGGAATGACCGGCACCCGTCGATCGGATCGTCTCACGCGGAGGCGACGGCGTCACCGTCGGGGCAGTTCACGCGAGCGGGTCGGTGCCGTGTTCCGCGATCCACTCGACGAGCGCGTCGTTGACGGCCGCGGAGGCCTCGATGCCGACGAGATGCCCGGCGTCGTCGATCGGATGCAACTCCCCACGCGGCAGCGCGGACGCCAGCCACTCGCCCGCCGAGATCGGACAGATTGCGTCCTTGCGGCCATGCACGACCAACGTCGGCGTCGTTATCTCGTGGAGCCGCTCGGACCGGTCGAACGCCCGAATGGCGTCCCGTTGGGCGGAAAACATCGCGCCGCCGGCGTCCTCGTCGACGCGCCACTGGACGATTCGGTCGATGGCTTCGGGGTGGGCCGCGCGAAACGCTGACGGGAGCAGCCGCTCGGTCGACGCGCGAACGACCGTCGAATCCGAGGGATCCGTCCGAAGCGGATCGGGATCGTACGCCTCGCCGATCGCGGCGCTTCCGATCGCCGTCAGGCTCACGGGACGATTCGACCGCTCGGCGTACGCGAACGCGACCATCCCCCCCAACCCGTATCCGACCACGTGGACCGTCCTGACGCCGGCATCGCGTATCACGGCGTCGAGGTCGGCAGCGAGTGACTCGACCGAGTACGGACCGGGCGGCGCGTCGGACCGGCCGATGCCGCGCGTCTCGGGAGTGATGACGGTGTACGGTCCCGCGAGCGCGCCGTGTTGCCAGCTCACGGACCACGGACCGAGGCCGACGTCCGTACAGAAGACCACCGCCTCCTCGCGGCCCGTGGCCCCTCCGCTCACCTCGTACCGAATCTCGACATCGTCGTTGGTGGCTACGGGCACGGCTGGCGGCTCAGACCTCCAACAGACTGCGAAGCACGTCGGGTGCCGCCTCCAGCGCGTCGTCGAGCCGCTCGACGTCCGGCCCGCCGCCCTGCGCGAAGTCGGGCGGACCGCCACCCCCGCCGCCGACGCGGGCCGCGAGCTCCGAGACGACGGCGCCCGCGTTCATCGTGACGTCCTCCGGGACGCCGACGACGAAGCTCGCCGAGCCGTCCGCGCCGCTGCCGACGACCGCCACCTTCCCGTCCGCGACGTGGGCGTTGGCGGTCGCGCGCAGTTCGTCGGCGTCGCCGTCGAGTCGCTGGATCACGGCCGTCACGCCCCCGAGATCGACCTCCTCCGCGTCGGCTCCCCCGGAGGCCCTCGCCTCCGCGAGCTGTTCTTTCAACGAATCGATCTCCTTGCCGCGGCCCTTCCACTCCTCGAAGAAGCGCTCCGCGGCCTCCGGCACGTCGAGCGGGTCGACGTCGAGCGCCGCGGCGGCGTCGAAGAGCGCGTCCTCCGTTCGCTGGGTGGCCTCGATCGCCGCCTCGCCCGCCGCGAATACGATCCGCTCGACGCCGTCCTGGACCGGTTCCGTCTTCAACACCTTGACGGTCCCGACGTCGCCGGTGCGGTCGACGTGGGTTCCCGCACAGGCCTGCACGTCGGCGTCGCCGACGTGGATGAGCCGGACGTTCGTTCCCGGCGGGACGCCGCCCTGATAGAGGTCGAAGCCGTGCTCGGCCTCCGCCTCGTGGCGGTGAGGCCACTCCTGTTTAACCGGGACGTTCTCCCGAACCAGCTCGTTTGCCACCCGTTCGATCTCCCGGGCGTCCTCGCGGGTGATCCGCTCGTAGTGTCGAACGTCCAGCCGGGAGGAGTCGAGCCCCTTCTGTGCGCCCGCCTGCCTGACGTGGTCGCCGAGCACCTCGCGGGCCGCGTGACCGATCAGGTGCGTCGCGGTGTGGTGTGCCCGCAGCCTTTCGCGTCGTTCCCCGTCGACCTGTCCGCGGACGAACTCGCCTTTTCCGGGGTCGTCATCGACGCGATGGAGCACGACACCGTCCATCTCCTCGACGTGGCGGACGTCGACCGACGTCTCGCCGACGGCGAGCTGTCCCCGATCGGCCGGCTGTCCGCCGCCCTCCGGGTAGAACATCGTCTGATCGAGGACGACGTCGTACCCGTCCTCACGCTCGAAGACGTCGAGGACGACCGCCTCGAACTCCGTCCGACTCTGATCGTCGTAGTAGAGCTTCTCGGTCTCCGGAAGGTCGCCGAGTCGTTCGTCGCGTTCGGCCGCCTCGTCGCCTCCGCCGGTCCCTCCCTCGTGGCGGTCCGCGACGAGCGCGTAGAAGTCGTCCGGCACGTCGACGTCGGCGCCACGGTCCGCCGCGATCTCGGCGACCATGTCGGGTTGGATGCCGTGTGAGTCGTACAGCTCCAACAGCTCCTCGGTCGGGATCGGCTCGCCGGTGCCGGCGTACTCGTCGGCGAGCTGCTCGACCTTTCGGGAGCCGCGCTCGAGCGTCTTTCGGTACTTTCGCTCCTCGGTGCGGACGATCTCGCGGATCGTGTCGCGGTTCTCGTAGCCGAGCCGCTCGGCCTGCATGTCGACGAGCTCGTCGAGCGGGGCGTCGACGCCGACGTCGTCCACGAGCCGCTTCGTGCGCCGGAGCACCATGCGCGCGAGATAGCCGGTGGCGACGTTCGAGGGGACGATGCCGTCGCCGAACATGTACGCGAGCGTGCGGGAGTGGTCCGCGATGGCGTAGATCGTCTCCAGCGGCTCGACCAGCTCACGCAGTCGGTCGACGTCGACGTCGAGCTTCTCCGCGACCTCTCCCCTGGCGTCCTCGACGTCGTCGACGTCGTCGATGTCGAGCCGGCCGGAGAGCTTCGCGGCCCGGTGGATCAGCTCGCGTTCCGTCTCGGTGTGTTCGATCCCCGCGTTCTCCTTTAAGAAGTCGATGGCGTCGGGGTAGATCGCCTCGTAGACCGTGGCGGTCCCCTGGCTCATCCACGTCCATCGCTCCAGCCCGTAGCCGGTGTCGACGATGTACGTGTCCATGAACGAGTACGTGTTGCCGTCCTTCATCTCGTACTCGCCGTCGGGGTCCTGCTCCATGCACATGAAAACGAGCGTGGCGAGCTCGGCCCCTTTATATATGACCTCGATGGCGGGTCCGGCGTTTCCGCCCCCGACCCAAGGGTCCTCGAGGTAGGTGATCTCCTCGACGTCCGCCCCCATCGACTCGAAGAACTCGTCGCAGTATTCCACGGTCTCGTCCTTCCAGTAGACCTCGCCCTCGTAGGCGTAGTCGGCCTCGGCGTCCTCGCGCGTGTTGAACGCGTGGTGGGCCATCATTTCGAAGGCCATCGTGTGTCTGCCCGTCTTGCCGACGTTATCGATGTCCTGCATCCGGATGCAGGGCTGTGAGATGGTGAGCGGGTTCGCCGGCGGCGGGGTCTTCCCGGAGGTGACGAGCGGCTGGAAGTCGTAGACGGACGCCTGCGTCAACAGGACGTCGTCGCGCCAGCGGTTCGCGGCGACGGGGTAGGGATCGATACGCTCGTGGCCGTGTTCCTCGAAGAAGGAGAGGAACGCCTCACGCATCTCGGAGAGGCTATGTGATTCCGGGAAGCCGGGGTCGTCGATGAAGCTGTAGTCCTCACAGGGAGGCTCCCCGCACAGCTCACGCTCCTCGTCGCGCGTCCAGAAGTACACGCCACACGAGGGGCACTCCTTTCGGATGAATCCCTCCTCCTCGAAGTAATCGAGGCGGTACTCCGCTTCGAGATCGCTCATTACCGATCCGTGGCCCGTGTTCGGTCAAAAGGGTTCCGGGGTTGCCGCCCGCGACCGATAAACGGGTCACGGTCCGCATCGCGGCCGGCTTCGGTGCAGTATCCACCGCGGATCAGATCAGGCTGGCGCCGTCGAACACCGTTCGACCGTACTCGACGTCAAGCAGCGTCAGGAGGGTCGGGGCGACGTCCAGCAGGTCAGCGTCCTCGACGGTCGCGTCCGGATGGTCGACGAACAGGGCCGCGTCGTCGAAGGTGTGCATTCCGGTTCGTGGCCCGTCCGCGCTGAAGACGTGATCGTGTGGCCTAAAGCCAGCCTTGAGGTCGAAGCCGTCGTTCGGGATCACCACGAGGTCCGGCGCGATGGCATCGTGGTCGCCACGGAAGGCGGTCTCGCGCTCGACGACGCGCTTCGCGACCGGCTTTCCGTTCGGCCCGGTCATCGCCTCGAGTTCGGCCTTCAGTTCGTTGCGAACCGCGTCGTACTCGTCCGTCGGCACCGTTCCACGGGGCTCGCGGCCCTCGAGGTTGAGATAGAACCGTCCGGGCACGAGCGAGTACGCTCGCGTGTCGCCGTCGATCTCGTCGAGCGCGCCGTGATCGTCGCCGTCGTACGAGAGCCATCCCTCTCGTTCGAGCCACTCGTTGCAGTAGACGTCGTAGGAGAGCCGGGTGAAGCCGTGTGCGGAGCCGACGACGAGCCGCACGTCGTCGGGGAGCGCTCGGCGGAGCTCGCCCACGTGGTCGTCGAGCGCCTCGTAGAACTCGAGAAACTCGTCGTGATAGGTTCCCCCGGTGACGTAGTCCCCCCAAAGGAAGTGGTTGACGCGGTCCGGCGTCATGAACACGCCCATGAACAGGTCCCAGTCGTCCCGCTCCACGTACCGTTTGAACGCGGCCGCGCGCCGTTCGAGCGTCTCGTGAGCGTGTTCGAGAAACCCCGTCTTGTCGTCTTTGTGGCCGAGCTTCGAGTTGACGCTGAGGACGTATCCCGACTCCTGAAGGTAGGTTCGAAGCTCCTCGGGGTGAGCTGCCTTGTCGACGTCGGGCGAGAGAAAGCCCGAGACCATCCGCTGGACGTTGCGCTGTGGCGGGAAGGTGACGGGAACGTTCATCACCGTGGCGTCGAGGCCGGCGGCGGTCGCCCGATCCCAGACGCGGTCGACCTGAACGTCCCGCCCCATCGGAACGTAGGTGTCGTAGCTACCGACTTCCCGGTCCTGAAAGCCGTAGACCCCGGTTTCGCCGGGGTTCATCCCGCTGGTGAGCGCCGGCCAACACGCGCTCGACTCCGACGGCACGATGCTGTCGATCGGCCCGCTGGAGCCCTCCTTCGCGATCGCCGAAAGCGTCGAGAACGTCTCCGGGTGGTCGTCGACGAGTCCGTACGGGACGCCGTCGAGGCCGAGGAACGCAACGCGGGGGGTTTGGCTTCCTCGTAACCGATCGAATAAGCCCATGTACGCCCTATCCGCGGACGGCCTCAAAAGGATTGACATCGCTCCGCACGATCGACGGTCGGCGGACATGGGCACGAACGGTCACGTCGGGACGGTTCCGGATGCCCTCGTGACCCTTTTCACGCGAGCGCCCGACGACGACCCATGGAGACGCGACGCACCCTTCTCGTCGACGCGTTCACGGACGAACCGCTGTCCGGCAACGTCGCCGGCGTCGTCCCCGACGCCGAGGGCTTGAGCGACGACCGGATGGGTCGGATAGCCGCCGAACTCGGTGCCTCCGAGACCGCCTTTCTGACCGAGCTCGACGGCGACGCGGCCGCCGACCGGCGGATCCGGTATTTCACCCCGACGACGGAGGTCGACCTCTGTGGACACGCGACGATCGCGAGCTACGCGGTCCTGTTCGCCGACGACACGGTCGGCGCGGGCGAGGACGTCCTCCGGACGAACGTCGGCGACCTGCCGGTCGAGGTGACCGACGAGGGCCGCGTCTGGATGACCCAGGACGCCCCGAGCGTCCGTCCCGTCGAGGTCGATTACGACCGGATCGGCGAGGCGTTGGGGGTCGATCCGGCCGCGCTCAGGGACGTCGGCGCCGACCTCCCGGCGGCGGTCGCCTCGACCGGCCTCCCGTTTCTGGTCGTCCCCGTCAACTTCCTCGAGCGGCTGGGCGGGGCCGACCCCGACATGGGGGCGATCGAGGCCCTCTCCGAGGCACACGACGTGGCCGGCGTCTACGCGTTCACCTTCGACGCCGTCGACGCGGAGTCGACGCTGCACGGTCGGATGTTCGCGCCCGCGGCGGGCGTCCCGGAGGATCCGGTCACGGGGACCGCCAGCGGCGCCTGTGGCGCCTATCTCCGGGAAGTCGGGGCGTTCGACGGGGAGTTCCCCGCGGAGCTGCGGCTCGAACAGGGACACTTCCTCGACCGTCCGGGGCTCGTGTACGTTCGGCTCGACGGCGACGTCGTTCGGGTCGGCGGCGACGCGGTCGTCTCACTTCGCGGCGAGCTGTCGCTCCCCGAGGAGTCGGACGACGGGATAATCGAGGCGTGAGACGCGCTCGTCGCCGTCGACTGTTTTGGCGAACCGAACGCTTAGGCGTCGCCGGCCGCTACGTGCTCGTACATGCAGTTCGATCTCCCACGCGCCGCGGGCCTCCTGCTCGCGGTCGTTGCGCTCGGCGTCGGCGGCTTAGTTGCAAGCGGCATGATGGTGCTCGAGACGACCCTGATGATGGTCGCGCCGTCGATGCTCCTCTTCGGCGCGGTCGCGTTCCTCATCGGGGTGAAACACGGCGAGTTCCGCGCGACGCACGGCTGAGGGTCGCGTCACACGCCGGATCCGTCGCCCTCGTCGCGATCGCCGACGTGCGGCGTCGTCGACGTCGTGTTCCGCCGGCGCTCAGTTTCCGTCCGCGTCGCCCTCGGAGTCGATGACGTCCTCCAGCGCCTCCGACCCGACGTCGCTCGCGATCTTCACGCCGAGCACGGAGATGACCATCCCCGCGAAAATGAACAGCGCGAGCCGCTGCCCCGACGAGACCGCGACGTCGCCGACGGCAAGCGCCGGCAGCACGGACTCCTGTTCGAGGAAGTAGCCCGCGAACCCCCGCACGACCAAGCCGACCGCCAGAATGACGAACGGGAGGTTCAGGTAAGGGGTCCGGATCCCCTCGTCGCGGATCAGCTCGTCGAGGAGCCGCCCGGTCGCGGCCGTCAGGCCGGCGACCGTGAGCCACGGCACCGCCGCATGGAGGAACTGCATCGTCTCGACGAGGACGGGAACTCCCGAGTCGAGGTCAGCGGCCGCGAGCGCACCGAAGAAGAGCCCGACGAGCGTGAGACCGGCGGCGACGACGTACGTAACGACGGAGACCTGTCCGGCGTATAACGCCTCCCGCGTCCGCTCGGGGACGCCCGCAACGAGCCGGTCGATGGAGAGTCCCTTATATAACAGCGCGGCGCCGAGCAGCCCGGCGACGGCGGCGAGTGCGGCCTCCGACGGGAGCCAGTAGAACAGCGGGGGCAAAAGCAACAGCGCGATGCCGAAGGGAACGAGCACGGTCGATCTGAGCTGCTCGTCCGCGAGGAACTGTTTGAGCAGGTAGTAGGTCGACTCGATGTCGTGGGCCTGCCGGACCACGACGCGGTCGACGGAGTCGACCGGGACGCGCGACTCGACGATGGGGAGCACGCGCTCGTCCTCCGCGGAGTCGACGACGACGATGGCGGACGTGGGGTCGTACCGGGCGACGAGGTCGTCGAGCTGGGACGCGATCGAACGGTCAGCGCCGACCGGGGTGTCGCTCTCGCCGGAGACGACCGCCACGACCGCCTCCTCGCGTTCGTCCCGCAGATCGCGGGCAACGCGCAACGCCTCGAGCAGACAGTTGACGCTGGCGTCCTCCGGATCCGCGAGGCCGACGTCGGTGACCAGGGACCTGACCGCCTCCCAGCCGGCGACGGGCATCGGCACGTTCGTGGTCCGCCCGATCGCCCCCGAGCGGTCCACGCAGATGACCAGCGTCGTCACGTGTTGGCTCACACCCCCCGCGAGTAAAAACCCTCCCGGTCGGCAGGGGCGTCGCCGAGTACCGCGTCGCGGCCGAACACGCTTTCGACACACACGGGTGCCCGCTGACACACGGGTCCCCGCCGACACACACAAGCCTCCGCACGGTCGAGGGTGGTCCATGATCGGGACGGACGGCGATCGGAACGAGCGGGACGAACTCCGCGACCGCGATCCCGTCGTCGTCGACGGCAGCGACGGCGGGGGTGGCGTCCTCCGAACCGCACTCGGCGTTTCGATCGCCACCGGCCGACCGACCCGGATCGAGAACGTCCGCGGCGATCGACCGACGCCCGGACTGAAGGACCAGCACGTCGCCTGCGTCGAGGCGGCTCGTGATCTCACCGACGCCGACGTCGAGGGCGCAACACGGGGCAGCGACGTCGTGCGGTTCGACCCCGGATCGGTTCGTGGCGGAACCGTCGACGTCGACGTCGGCACCGCCGGCAGCGCGACGCTCGTCTGTTCCGCGGTGCTTCCGGCCGCGCTCGTCGCCGAACGACCCGTCAGGCTCCTGGTTCGCGGCGGAACCGACGTCGCGTGGTCGCCGTCGACCGACTACTTCGCCGGCGTCTCGCTCGGGGTGCTCCGAGCCCACGGGGTCGTCGGCACGATCGACGCGCCGCGGCGAGGGTTCTACCCGAGCGGCGGGGGCCTGCTCCGGCTCGACGTCGGGCCGTCAACCGCGGATCGAGTCGTGCTTGATGCTCCCCCGACGGTCTCGGCGGTCCACGTGGACGCGGTCGCGTCGACCGACCTCGCGGACGCCGACGTCGCGGAGCGACTGGTCGACGTGGCGACGGCGGACCTCCGTGAGGGCGGAATCGCGGTCCCCACGCGCACGGCACGGTACGCGGAGGCGACGTCGACGGGGGCCGCCATCACGATCCGCGTCGAGGGGAGGACGCTGACCAGCCCCGATCGCCCGATCCCGCTCGCCGGATTCACGGCGCTCGGCGAGCGGGGCGTTCCGGCCGAGACGGTCGCGGGCAACGCCGTCGAGCGTTTCGAGAGCTGGCGGGAGAGCGACGGCGCCGTCGACGCCCACCTCGCCGATCAGCTCGTTCCCTACCTCGCGCTCGTCGGGGGGCGGCTCCGGATCCCGGCCGTCACCGATCACGTCAAGAGCGCGGTCGCGGTCGCTCGGACGTTCGGCTTCGATCTCGACCTCGACGAGGAGACGACACCGGGTGAGGCCGCGGTCCTCCGAGCGGACGGCGGGTGAAAGGGGCCGCTTGCCGGGTTACGGGGTCGCGTTCGTCCCTTACCGGAGTTCGACGTCGACGTCGCCGCCCTCGTCGGTGAACACGCTCGCGACGCCGCTGCCGGCCGCGAACGCGACGCGCTCGGCGCCGATCCCGAACCGCTCTGCGAGTCCGCGCTGCGGTTCGAGCTCGCGGATCTCGACGTCGGTTTCGAGCAGGTCGGCGAGTCGGCTTTCGACGTCCTCCCGGGTCCCGAGCTCGTCGACGAGGCCGATCTCCGCGGCGTCGGTGCCGAGGTAAACCCGCGCTTCCGTCTCGCGAACGTCGTCGGGGTCCATCCCGCGTCCCTCGCTCACCGTCTCGACGAACTGCTCGTAGTAACCGTCGATGATCCCCTGAAGGTACTCGCGTTCCTCCTCCTCGATCTCGCGTAAGGGCACGCCGGCGTCCTTGTACTCGCCCGCCGTGAACTGTTCGTAGGAGATGCCGAGCTTGTCCGCGAGCTCCGCGGCGTTCGGCCGGGAGCCGACGACGCCGATGGAGCCGACGAGGCTCGCGTCGTGGGCCCACAGCTCGTCACAGCCGCTGGCGATCCAGTAGCCGCCGGAGGCACAGAGGTCGGTGGCGTACGCGACGGTCGGGCCGTCGAACGCGGCGGCCGCCCGTCGAACGTCGTCGCTCGGGAGCACCTCGCCGCCGGGCGTGTTGAGTCGCAACAACAGCGCCTCGGTCGCGTCGTCCTCGTCGGCCTCTTCGATCAGCTCGACGACCTCGTCGGCCGTCGACGTGGCGCCGCCCGAAAGCGGGGACGGTCGGCCGCGATCGCGGACGATCGGCCCCGAGACGGCTACCTCCGAGACGTTGTATTCGTCCGTCTCTCCGATGCGACCGCGAGTGAGTCGGGCGACGATGCGGCGGCACGCGAGCATCGCCGTCGCCGCGAGGACGGCGACGGCGACGATCAACGCGCCACCCTTCGAACGGGGGTCGCTTTCCATACCGTCGATTGGTCGGCCCCCGGTTTAAGCGGCGGGACTGCTTCGGGCGACGTTCCGAGCTGCGAGAGACGGCCCGTCGGGCGGGGCAGTCGCTCTCGGGATCGGACCGACGGCGAGAATCGAAACGCGTGCGTCCGTCGACTACAGCAGGCCGGTCTTCTGGAGCTTCATCAGGTCCTCGGTGTCGAGCGTCTCGCCCTCCTTGAACTTCTGATAGATCTCCTCGGCCTCCTCCTTTTCCTCCTCGCGCTTCTCCGCGCGTTCGTCCTTCCGCTCGCGCTCCTCCTTCTTGTCCAGCTCGCGCAGACGCTTCTGCACGCGGACGAAGTCCTCGTGGTGGCGGTCGGCAGCCTCCTGGGCCTCGACGAAGAGCTCGTGCATCTCGTCGGCCTCGTCGCGGATGTCGTCGGCCTCACGGTAGGCTTCGATCATCCGGTTGTGGTGCTCTTGTGCCTTGTCGGCCAGCTCCGTCACCTTCTGGTGGTGTTTCGACGCCTCGGAGCGGACCTCCTCGGCCTCCTCGACGAGCTCGTCGAGCTCGCCCGTGTCGTCGACCTTCTCCTTTTTCTCCGCGAGCTTCTCGCGTTTGTCGTCGATCTTCTCGATGAGCTCGCGCTCGTCCTCGGCGGAGAGGACCTCGGTCTGCTGGCGGAACTCCAGCTGCTCGATCTCCTCTTTCAGCTCCTCGATGGATTTCCCGGAGCCGAGCTCCAGGTCCTGTTTCATCTCCTCGACCTGATCGAACAGTTCGTTGGCCTTCGCGTTGAGCTCGTTTCGCTTGTCCTTGTGCTCCTGGACCTGCTCGTTGAGCTCGTCGCGCTTCTCGCGGTGTTCCTGGGCCTCGTCGACCTTCTCGCGCGTCTTCGCGTTCAGGTCGTCGCGCTTGGAGGCGCGCTCGGAGGCCATCTGGTTGAGCTCGTTCCGTCGGTCACGGAGCTGGCCCGCTCGCTTGATGAGCTGGCCCTTCGAGCCGTTCTCCAGATCGTCTTCAGAAAGGTCCACGTTGTCCGCCCCGTCCATTGCCTCGATGCCGTACTGTTCGATGACTTCGTCTTTCGTTACCATTTTTCTATCTCTCCATCACCGCTCCGGATATGGCGGACGCTCGTCGTCGTGCGTCGAGCCGTTGATAAGAACTCCCGTTCATTTCGACGTGCGATCCCACCAGCGCCGGAGGCGTTCTGGTACCCGGACATACTCCACTTCGATATATAAATCCATCGGTGGATCGATCCGTGTAAATCGGTACCATGGGCCGTAATACGGCCGAATACGCCGATTTCACCGGATCCGGCGCGGTCGCGTGAGACCGGTTCGTGTAGCGAGCGTTTCATGCCGTGTGGCCCGACCGCAGGGACCATCACACGCCCTCGATCGGGGTGATGGAGTCGCTGCTACGTCGTCCCGCGGCGCCCCCTCGCTCACCCCAACGCGGCGACGCGAACCTCGTGTGCGGCGTCATCGGGGTCGAGAACGACGCGGTCGACGACCGCCTCGCGGACGGCGCCCCGCCAGTCGGTTATCGCCTCCCCGTGGCGTGCTCGTCTCGTGGCGAGATCCGCGTCCGGATGGCGTGCGGCCGTCTCGTCCGCCTCGGGATACGGCGGAACGTCGCCGACGAGGTCCCGCGGATCGACGTGGATCGCGCCCTCGGCCGCGGTCGGGTCCTCGGCGCCCGCCTCGTGGATCCGGGCGCGCATTCGCCCGGAAAACGGCGGCGTGATCCGGAGGACGACCCGGCGATCGGTCCGTAACGTCGCCTCCAACGCGGTCGCGACGTCCTCACGATGCACCGCGACGGACCGGATGCGGGCCGGGTCCTTCCCGTCGTGGTTCCCGTTTGCGGGAGCGTCCCCGTCAGTCATCGTCCGGGGACCACCGTGCGTCCGAGAGCGTTCGTTGGACGGCCTCCTCGCCGACGGCGGCTGCGAGATGCTCGAAGCCACCACGCACGCCGCGGTCGGTCGCGTTCGCGACCAGTCGCGAGACGATGAACTCCGGCGTCGACTTGCCGACGGTCCCGTATCGCGGCTGGTAGTCCACGCGCAACTCGAGATCGTTCGTCAATCCCTCGGCGAAGATGCCGTCGATCCGCGCGGCGTCGGGCAGCGGACTCAGGTCCTCGGCGAGATGCGTGACGTAGACGCCGAGCGCGTCGCGCTCGACGGTCAACTCGACGAGGCCGTTGAGCAGGTCCGCGGCCCGCCCCGGCTCCGTGATCGCCTCGAACTCATCGACGAGCATCAGGGTTCGTCCCTCCTCGACGAGCGGCGGCACGACCGACTTCAGGGTCGATTCGAGAACGCCCGCGTTGAACGACGCGTGTCGTCGGTGGAAGACGATCCGATCGAAGGTTCCGACCTCGGCCTCCTCGGCGGGCACGGGCAGGCCCATCGACGCGAGCAGGGCGACCGCACACAGCGTCTCCAACAGCGTCGTCTTCCCGCCGGAGTTCGCCCCGGTGAGCACGCTCACGCGATCGCCGGAGGGCGGCCGGGCAGCCGCCGCGAGCGCCGGGGCTTCCTCCGGACTCTCGCTCAACGAGTGTGATCCGATCGCGTACGAGACGGGCTGGACCTCGCCGGAGACGAAGAGGCTGCGTGCCTCACGGACCGCGATCCCGTCCTCGACGAGCGTCGGCCGCGTCAGGTCGTGTTCGGCCGCGAATCGGCCCAAAGAGAGGTGAAACGCGACCTCGGAAACCGCCTCGACCGCACGGTCGACGTCGTCGCCGGCCTCTCCGAGTCGCTCGCGCAGGTCGGCCGCGACGGTCGCCTCCCGCTCCGCGACGTCGGCCTCCAACTCGGCCACGAGTTCACGGAGCGTGCCGGAGACGAAGTCCGCGGCGTCGACCGCCTCCTCCGGCGCGGCCGACCGGATCGTCGCCGGGTCGATCCCGGTCTCCGACGCGAGATGGTCGATGACGCCCCCGCGGAACGCCTCGAAGTCGCGGACCGAGCCGTCCCGGACCGACTCGATCACGTCGAACGCGGCGCTCTGCAGGTCCCGAGCCGCGTCGAGTCGCTCGCGGCGACGGTCGAGCTCCTCGTCGGCCCCCCCGGCGATGGTCGGACCATCGACGGTGGTCGACCCCCCGGCGGAACCGGCCGCACCCTCTCCGTCGGTCGCGTCGTCGGACGGCCCGGCCACGTCCTCGAGCGAGCCGCGGACGTACCCGAGCGCGCCGACCGCATCGCGGAGCGCGTCGTCGTCCAGGCCGTCGAGGGCGTCGAAGGTTCGCCCGGCGAGCCCGACCGCGCGAAGCGCGAGCGCCGCCTCCACCGCGGCACGATCGGTGCCGCCCGCCTCGTCGTACGTCGTGAACGCCTCGACGACGCGCTCGCGGTCCGCATCCGAGAGTCGGTTCCACGCGCCGCGGGCCGCGACCACGTCGTTCAGTCGCGATTCGATCGCCTCCCGGTCGGTCAGCGGCGTGAGCACCCGGATCCGGTCGCCCGCATGCGCGGTCAACGCGTAGCGGGCGGCCAGCGAAAGCAGGTCGTCGTAGACGGACCGGGCGTCGCCGGTCGCGAGGACGTCCATGCCGGCCTCGCCGTTGGCCCGGCGGAGGATCCGGGTCGCGCGGCCGCGATGCAGCCCCGCGTCGACCAAGGCCCGGACGTCGGCCGACTCGATCGCCTCGACGGCGCGCTCGGTGCCGAGCGCCTCCGCGAGCGTCTCGCTCGTCTTGGGCCCGATCCCCCAGTAGTCCTCCAGTCGCATACGTTCGCGTGTCGGCGAGTCACCTTGGCGTTTTCGTCACCCGGATCCGGATCGGGTTTCCGGATTCGGAGAGTACGGGCATCAATCGGCCGGCGAGGGTGACGCGGCGTTCGCGCGTGACTCACGGAGGTACCCCTGAAGATACGCGCCGATGAACATGCCGAGCACCCCGTAGAGGATGACGACGTTGCCGATCCCGAGGCTCGCGTAGGCGGCGCCGGGACAGATCCCCGACAATCCCCAGCCGATGCCGAAGACGCCGCCGCCGACGACCACGTCCCGATCCATCGACTTCAGGCGGCGGCCGAACCGCTTCCCCGTCAGCGGCGCCGACCGCCCCGACAGCGTCAGTCCCCAGAAGGCGAGCCCCACGACGACGCTCGCGCCTCCCATCACGAAGATCAGGCCGAAGTCGCGAAACTGCAGGAACTCCAGGACGATCTCCGGTCTCGCCATCCGACTCATTGCGAGGCCGATCCCGAAGACGGCGCCGCCGAGGAAGACGAGCGGCATGAAGAGCGGATGACTCTCGTGTTCGGCGACGATGCCGGCGCCGCTCATGGCTGTACCCCCAGGGCCATCACGAACTGGGCGACGCCGATCGCGACGAGCATGAAGATCCCCACGTTGAGGATCGACGTCCGGGAGCCCGATCCGACCCCGCAGACGCCGTGCCCGGAGGTACACCCCTTGCCGATCCGCGTGCCGATCCCGATGAGGATGCCGCCGAGAAGGAGTCGCCAGGGCTGTACCTCGGTGGTCCAGCCGAACTCGCCGGTCGCGAGCGAGTAGCCGGCCGCGCCGGCAACGATCCCGAGCGTGAACACGACCCGCCAGTCACGGGAGGCGACGAACCGGGGCTGTTGGAAGCGCCGGAGCTTCGAGCCGTACGACAGCGTCGATTCGAGGAAGGTGCTCGCGCCCGCGTGGATCCCGGTGCCGGCGTAGATCAACACGGTGCCGAGCCCGATGAGCAGCCCGCCGGCGAGATAGTGCTCCCAGCCGCGCGGGAAGAGCGCGTCGACGAGCAGGACGGCCTCGTTCATGCCGTCACACAGGAGACGAGCGGGGGAAAGCGCTACGCTCGCCGTCCGATCTTGCCGCGCTCGGGGACGAGTCGATCCGTCGTCTCACCCGCCGAACTCGGCCTCGCTCACGCGGACGATGACGGTCTCGTCGACGTCGCGGAGATCGTACTCGGGCACCTGCCCCTGCGTGCGGCGGACGAAAAGCGGCTCGACGAGTTCGCCGTCGACGAGCCCGAACACCTTGAGCCGCTGGTCGGTCTCCTCCGGCGGGACGTCGCCGTCGCGAACCTCCCGGGCGAGCCCCCGCGAGAGCCACTCGGTTTCGGAGACTGACGGCTCCAACACGAGCGCCTCGTCGACGAACCGGACGCAGTACCAATTTAGATCGTTGAGCAGCGCCACCGCCGCGCCGAGGCTGACGGTGTCGACTGCGAGGCTGTTCGCGAACGGCTCCCTGATATCGTAGGTCGCCAGCGCGTCGCGTGCGGTCTCGCGTGAAAGTAGCTCGTAGGTCAGGTTCACGTCCGGGTCCCCGACGAGACACACCCGCGTCATGTCCGTACCGAGTCGCGGGGCCCGCAAAGCGGTTGTGGTCGAACGGCACGGGAAGCGGTCGCTTTCGCGGCTCATTCGAATCGTCCGCACACCGGCTCGGCGTGATCCGGTCCGCGAGTCGGTGGATCATCCGCTCGAGTGGGTTGCGGATCGAGCGGTCGTTTGCTCGGTTCAGTCATAAGCGACCGTGAGGGGCCGTGTGGCTGTTTATAAGTAACGACGACGATCCGTGGCAGTCGGCGGAACGACCAGCGAGGATCGACCACCGCCGCCGCAACCGCACCACCGCCGCCGCAACCGCACCACCGCCGCCGCGACCGCACCACCGCCGCCGCAACCGCACCACCACCGCCGCCGCGACCGCAGCCTCACACCTCCCCAACCTCGTTCGGGCGGAGGCGCCGGGTGATTTCCGGCGCCTCCGCCCGAACTCCCTCGCGCGCGGTTCTCGCGCGCGCCGACCGCCATTGGCCGTTCATAAGTAGTGTGCACACCCGATCAGGCCCATTCATAAACGAACGACCGTTCTCCGGACCGCTCGCTGTGTCGCCCGTACTGACCGATCCGGGGTCTCTCGCACTGGCCGGTCGGAGTCGGGGTGAACTGCCGCGGGAGCCCGTCCGCGAGTGTATTTAAAAGGTGGAGACGTCGCCCTCGATCACCTTACGGGTGATCTCGGAGACGTCGGCGAGCTCGCGGTCGACGATCGCGACGACGTCGTCCTCGATGTCGCCGAGCTCGACGTGCTCGTCGGTGACGATCTGTGCGTCGGCAACGTGGGGCTCGTCGATCGGACGCCCGATCTGCGAGAGCAGCCGGATCTGCAGGTCGCGTATCCCGTCGACCTCCTCGGTGACCGACTCGGCGATGGACGTCGACAGGAGGTTGTATATCTTTCCGATGTGGTTGACGGGGTTCTTCCCGGAGGTCGCCTCCATCGACATCGGGCGGTTCGGCGTGATGAGTCCGTTGGCGCGGTTGCCGCGCCCCACGGAGCCGTCGTCGCCGTGCTCGGCGGAGGTGCCGGTGACGGTCAGGTAGATGGAGCCCTCCTCGTAGTCGTCGGCGGTGTTGACGTCGACGTTGACCTCCCGGTCGGTGTGTGCCTCGGCGAGGTCGGTCACGAACTCCCGAACGTCGCCGACGGCGTCGTCGTAGTCGTCGAGGTCCTCGATGTACGCGTCCACCATCGCGGCCGCGACCGTGATGTCGATGCGGTCCTCCTCGCGTTTGCCCATGATCTTCACGTCCGGGCCGAGCTCGGGGTGGTCCTCGTAGTAGGTCGTGTTGAGCTCGCGTTCGGCCTCGTGGACGATCGTCTCCGTCTCGGTGAGCGGCGCGTGGCCGACGCCGAAGGAGGTGTCGTTGGCCATCGGCACCTCCTGGGTCTCCTCGCCGAAGACGTCCTGGAGGTCACCCGAGCCCTCGCCGAGTTTCACGTCGACGACGACCTCGGTCCCGTACTCGAGCTCAGGCACCGTCTCGTCGAGATAGTCGCGGGCGGCCGCGAGCGCGGTCGAGTCGACTGGAAGCTGCTGGCCCTCGTAGGACTTCGTCGCGCGGCCGACGATGAGGACGTAGATCGGCTCGACGACCTCGCCGCCGCCGAACGCGGGCGCCGCGCGCCCGGCGACGAGCTGCGTCTCGTCGGTGTTGTAGTGGAGGACCTTCCCCACGCGATCGAGGTAGAGCTTCGAGAGCGCGCGCGAGACGGACTCGGCGATCCCGTCGCTGATCGAGTCCGGATGTCCGACGCCCTTCCGCTCGACGATCTCGACCTCCTGATCCTCGACCGCCTGCCGGTCGAGGCGGCTGACCTGAATGTTCCGACTCATTACGTCCCCGTACCCCCCGACCGGCAGTATAACTTGCGGAAACCTCCTGGCTCCGTATCATGCTCTGAAGTTATATCACGGCAATCGTTTCTGGTGGATTAGCCGTGTTCGAGCGATCGGTGCCGGAGGACGTTGACGAGCACGAAAAGCGCCATCGTCGCCGGCACCGCGACGGAGACGCCGAGCACGACGGCAGTTCCGGGCAGATACGCCGTCTCGAGGAGAAAGAAGCTGGTCGTGCTCGTGATCGCGACGATGAGCACGAGTACCCACAGCGACTGCCGAGTGAGCAGGCCCTCGGGGTCACGCTTGAAGAGAAGCCGATCGGCAACGACGGCGATCAGTACGACCCCCGTGACGACGGCTCCGAGTCCGAACGAGAGCGTCGGCAGGCCCGTCGTCGCGGGCAGCGCGTCGACGAACCGGAACAGAAGGTACAGCCCCGAGGAGACCCCGAGATAAAGCCCCAGCCAGAGGAGCGCGGCCGTCCGCAGCGACCGCGGGTCGTCGACGTCGGTCATCGTTCGGGCGGAAGTGGAACGGAGGGCGGGTTAGGTGTTTCCCTCGCCCGCCCCGGTTGCGGGTTCCATCGCGTCCGGACGATGAGCGCCGCGGCGGCGGCAACGGAAGCCGTCAGCTAACCGCGTCGTACGCCTCGGCCATGACGTCGACGGCCTCGAGCAGGTCAGCCTCCGCGGTCGCATACGAGATCCGCGCGTAGCCCGCCCCGCGCTCGCCGAACGCCTCGCCCGGCACGACGATGACGCCCCGCTCGAGACACTCGTCGACGAACCCCTCGGGGACCTTCGGCATCGCGTAGAAGGCGCCATGCGGGGTGGGGCACTGGATCCCGGCGTCCGCGAGCCCCTCGAAAAGCAGGTCCCGGCGCCGCTCGAAGGAGTCCGTCATCTCCCCGACCACGTCGCGGTCGCCGCGCAGCGCCGCCTCCGCGGCGTATTGGGACGGTGCCGAGGCGCAGGCCTGTGCGTACTGGTGGACGCGAACCATTCGATCCACTCGATCCGGAGAGCCGTACACCCAGCCGAGCCGCCAGCCCGTCATCGAGAAGAGCTTCGACGCCGAGTTGACGACGACGACGTTGTCGCTCTCGGCGAACTCGACCGGCGAGCGGTGTTCGCCCTCGAAGACGGTGTACTCGTATACCTCGTCGGAGATACAGAGCACGTCGTGTTCGTCGGCGATGCGGGCGAACTCACGGACGTCGGACTCCGAGGAGACCGCGCCGGTGGGGTTTCCGGGGGAGTTAACGATGAACGCCGCGGTGTCGTCGGTTATCGCCTCCTCGATCGCGGCCGGGTCGATCGTGAGGTCATCACGGAGCCCGACCGGAACCGGCTCGCCGTCCGCGAGCTTCGTCAGCGCGTCGTAGGAGACGAAGCCGGGGTCCGGAAAGATGACCTCGTCGCCGGCGCTCACGTGGGCCTCGATGGCGACGTGGAGCGCCTCGCTGCCGCCCGCGGTCGCGACGACGTTCGCGGGGTCGAGGTCGATCCCTTGGTCCTGCCGATGCTTCTCGGCGATCGCCTCACGCAGGCTCGCAGTCCCCTTGTTCTCGGTGTACGCATCCGCCTTGCCGCTCCGTATCGCCTCGATCGCGGCCTCGCGTGCGTGCTCCGGCGTCGGGAAGTCGGGCTGTCCGAGTCCCAGGTTGATCGCGTCGTCGCCGGCCGCCTCGAAGACCTCCCGGATCCCGCTTATCGAGATCCGCTCGACCCTGTCTGCAAACTTCGGCATGGTTGTCAGAGGGCGTCGGCCGGAGTTAGTTCTTGCCACGTGGGTCGCACTGATCCACGGCGGGACTCGCCCGGAGTTTGCGCCGCGGTTCGAGACGAGGGGCGCTCCGCGATCGCCGGTAGTTCCTTTGAGTCGGAGTGCGACGCGATCCCATGGACGCCCTCGTCACTGACACGCTGCTGGTCACGATGGACCCGGACGCGTCCGGCGCGACGGGCGATCTCGGCATCGTCGATCGGGGCGCGGTCGGCTGGACCGACGGCGAGATCACCTTCGTCGGGCCGGCCGACGACGTCGACCCGGCCGACGCGGCACGGACGATCGACGGCGGCGGCTGCATCACGCTTCCGGGCTTCGTGAACGCGCACGCTCACGGTCGTTACTCGGTCGTCCGCGGCGCGGCACAGGACGTTCCCGAGATCGAGTGGATGGACCGCGCGCTCGCCCCGATACGGCGCCACGTCACGGCCGCGGACGGCGTCGTCGGCGCGCGGCTCACCGCGCTGGAGGCGATCGCCACCGGCACGACCACGCTCGGCGAGTACGCGTCCGACGTCGCCGAGCTGGTGGACCGCGTCTACCGTCCCCTCGGGCTGCGGGTCGTCGCCACGGAGACGATAAACGAGGTGCCCGGCGACCGTGACGACCGCGACCCCGACGAGCCGTTCGCGTTCGACCGCGATGCGGGTCGTGAGGCGCTCGAGCGAGCCGAGACGCTCCGTGACCGATACGACGATGATCCCCTCGTCGAGCCCGCTTACGGGCCGCAGGCGGTCGATATGGTCTCGATGGAGACGCTCGTCGAGGTCTTCGACCGCGCCCGCAACGAGGGGGGGACCGTCCACGTTCACGTCGCACAGGGCGAACGGGAGCGTCGCGAGGTCGCCGCCCGATACGGTGGCGACGCGACGACGGTCGACGTCCTCGACCGCGAGGGGCTGCTCGACGAACACCTGCTCGCCGCCCATCTCCACGGCGCGACGACGGCGGAGCGCGAGCGGCTGGCGGACGCGGGCGTACGGATGGTCGGCTGTCCGTCCTCGATCGCCGCGATCGACGGGATCGTTCCGCCGATCGTCGAGTATCGCGAGCACGGCGGCGTCGTCGGCATCGGCACCGACCAGGCGCCCGGGCCGGGCGGCCACAACGCGCTTCGCGAGCTCCGGACCGCCGCGTTGCTCGCGAAGGTCGACCGGACGGATCCGACCGCGCTCGACGCCTCGGACGCTCTGGAGGTCGCGACGATCGGCGGGGCACGGGCGCTCGGGATCGACGACCGGGTCGGGTCGCTCTCGCCGGGCAAGCGCGCGGACGTCGTCGTCTGTGATCTCGACCACGTCGGCGTCGCGCCGACCGTCTCCCGGCCCTTCCACACCGCGATCCCGAACCTCGTCTACGGCGGCACGGGCGCCGAGGTTCGGGACGTCTTCGTCGACGGAGTGCAGCTGGTCTCCGCCGGCGGCATCGTCGGCGTCGACGTCGACGATGTCGCGACCGAGGCCCGCGAGCGTGCCGAGCGGATCTTCGCCGACGCCGAGGCGGACTGGCGTGCGGCCGGCTCCTCGCTCGTCGACGACGTGGATTCGGGCCGGCTGTGAGGCCGCGAAGTGGCTCCGTCCGTGCGGGCCGTCACGAACGTCGATCCCAGACCGGTCGATCGTCGTCCGGGCGGTGGCGATCGTCATCGGCCGAGAGCTCGTCGACGTCGACGCCGTCCAGCCACTCGCGAAGGGCGGCGACGAGTTGACGGGCCGGCACGCCCAACAGCCGGTCGTCGAGCGCGCGCAGCCGGTAGTTCGGATGCCCGATCCCCAGCGGCACCTTCACCGTCTCGATCACGCCGCACGCGACGAGCGCCCGGCGATCGGCGGTGAACGACTGCCGCGAAGCGATCCCGGTCGATTCCGCCCAGACGCGCACGTCGTGAAAGAGTAGGTCGTGGCGAGCGCCGAGCGCGACGAGGACGGTTCGGTCCGTCACCGTCCGCGAACGGTCGAGCGCCCCGGGTTCGAGCGGCTCGAGCAGTCGTTCGAGATCCGCGGCGAACCGCTCGTCGAGCGCCTCCCGCGCGGTTCGGTACAGCCGGTCACGTGGGGGCATTCCGACGTCGGCCGGCCGGGAGACCTCGAACCGTTCCGTCGCCGCCGCCCGGAGCCCGTGGACGGTTTCGGGGTCGGTCGTCGTCGCGAGCGACCGGTCGCCCGCGGGTCCCGCGAGGGCGTGAACTCGGCCGTCGGCGACGAGGTACGTTCGGTCGTGCGCGGCGGACCCGTCATCCGCCGCCGGTGACCCGGAGCCGTCGCCCGTCGACGCTCCGGATTCGGGCGTCCGGATCGCCACCAGTCCCGTCTCGACGGCCGTCGCGACGTCGGTTCCGAGCACGAACGACCGTCCGAGCGACTCGACGACGCCTCGCGTACAGCACAGACGCCACGTCTCGCCCTCGGCCCGCCGGCGGGCCGCCAGGATCGACGGCAGGTGGTCCGTCCCGATGCCCACGCCGACGACCGACGATGCCCCGGCGAGCGCCTCCTCGAGGGCGACGTCGAGACCATCGGCGCGGGCGTCGGAGCTCATCGATCCGTGGTGGTCGACGGCGACCGATGAACGTTCCGGTGGTTCCGTCCCGCGGGCCGTCACTCCGAGAGGGGCTCGAAGCTCGCCTCACCCTCCTCGAAGCGCAGCCGCTCCCGGGCGTGCACGGTCGTCGACGGGTCGTCCGCGAGCTCCGTGGCGACCGCGGGCGACACGCGAAGCGTCTCCAGCTCCGAGGTGTTCTCGATCCACGCGATCCGAACCGTCTCCGGATCGTATGCACCGAGCGCGCCCGTCACGGTCCCGAGCGCCGTCTCGTCGTCGGGGGCCACGACGGGGATCGAGGCCCGCGCGAGCGACCCGCTGGTGATCGCGTTCGCGTACACCGCGTGCAGGTCGAGGTCGTCGACGGCGGCCCGCCGCGTGACGTCGGCGAGACCGATCCCGTTTCCGTTTCCCTTCGTCGCCGCGGTGAGCCCGCGGACGTAGATCAGGTCGATCGCCGGCGTCTCGGGGTCCGGCGCGTTGAGCACCCGATACCGACCGATCACGTTCGTGTCCATCCCCGTGCCGGAGACGTCCTTGCCGATCTCGTCGACGACGAGCAGGTCAAGGTCGTCAACGGGGAGCGTGGCCAGTTCTCCGCGAGCGCGTTCGAGAAGCTTCGGCTCGCGGTCGAACAGCTCGTCACCCCGCACGCCCGCGACCGTCGCCACCTCCTCGTCGGCGTTCTCGACGATCGCGATCCCGCCGAGCAGCGAGGTCCGTTCATCGATCGCCGTCACGAACGCCTCGATCGTCTCGACGTAGCCGCGGTCGATGGCGGTCGAGTGAAATGCGTTCGCGCCCGGTTGCTTGCCGAGGCCGACCGCGACCATCTTACAGAGGCCGCTTTCCACCCGACCGGTGAAGTTCGTGTGCGGCTTGACGCGGTTTATCACGACGATCCCGTCCGCCTCGAGCGCCGCCTCGGCGACGTACACTGGCGTTTCGACGTCCCCCACGTCGACGGTGGCGATCCGGTCGACGTCCATCCGGGCGTCGATCGGCGCCCCCGCCCGATCCCGGTCGATCCCGAGCGCCTCCAACACCCCCCGCTGTCCCTCGGCCGTCGCGCCGCCGTGGCTGCCCATCGCGGGGACGAGCACCGGGTCGATCCCCCGCGCGGAGAGCTCGTCGACGACCGCGACGACGACGTCGTCGATCGAGGCGATCCCGCGGCTGCCGACGCCCACCGCGACCGTGTCCCCCGCGTCCAGTCGATCGAGCGGCAGTCGGTCGACCTCGCGGCGGGCGACTGCGGCCGGGTCGTCGACGGTCTCGACGTCCGGCCGCCGCTCGATCCGGCGGAAGGTCGGCAGGGACCGGGGATCGAGGAGGCCGTCGACGAAGGAGCGATCCGGGAAATCCATGCGGATCGCTTCGGAGACGCATGTCTTGTAGCCATCGACCGGCGGGTCGCCGTCGTCGTCGGCAACGCTCGCCGGCGCGATCCGATCTCGTCGCTCAACGGTACCGCCGACTCAGGGCGCCCGCGCAAAGACGAGATACCCCGTGTGTCCGACGCCCGCGGTCGACGGGCGGGAGCCGCGGTCGGAGAAGTCCATCTCCCGCTGGATCGTCTCCAGCGTCTCGATCCCGGCGAGGCCCGCCTCGCGTGCCGCCTCGACGGCCGCGCGGGTCCCCTCGACGAACGGGGAGTAGACGGCCACGTAGCCGCCCGCGACGAGTAGCTCGTCCGCCCGGGCGACGACGTCGGGGGCGTCGCCCGTGTCGAGCGTGAGGACGTCGAACGGCTCCTCCTCGGCGATCAGGGCGTCCACCTCGGCGGCGAGGTCGCCGGTCCTGACGTCGACGCGCTTCGTCACGCCCGCCGTCTCCATGTTCCGGCGAGCGACGTCCGCGAACTCGGGGTCGATCTCGTAGGTCGTCACGTCCGCGCCGGCGCGGCCGAGGTACGCGGAGAGGATGCCGGTGCCGGTGCCCGCATCGAGCACGCGATCGTCGCCGGCGATGCCCGTGTGACCGATCACGAGGCCGACGTCCCGTGGCATCATCGGCGCACCGGTGCGCTCGAGGTGATCGAAGAGGTCGGGACCGCGGAGCCGACGGACCTCGAAGACGGTCCCGAGATGTGTCTCGACCGTGTCGCCGGCCGCGACGTCATCGGGGACCTCGATGACGCCGAGGTCGGTGCCGAACTCCTCGCCGGGTGAAAGAAGGTACTCGCGGTCCTCGTGGACGAGGAGGTACGCCGCGTCGGTCACTCGAGGTTCGCGATCGCGGCCGCGAGGTCGCCGCCGGTCGCCTCCAACGCCTCACGGGCCTCCGACTCCGGGACGCCGGCGCGCTCCGCGACGATGGCGACGTCGTCCGCGGGAATGGCGCCCGCGGGGTCGTCCGCCTCGACGGCGCCGTTTCCGGGCGAACCGGCGCCCGCGTCGGCGACCTCGTCGGGTTCGCCGACGATCTGGTAGGTCTGTTGGCCCTGCGCGTCCATGCGCGTGACTTGGGGATCCTCGAAGACGAGGTCGCCGTCGCCCGTCTCGATGACGACGCGGGTGGCGTCGATATCGTCGACGTCGATCCCCATCTGTTTCATCATCTGTTGCATCTTTCGCGGGTTCATCCCGCCTCCTCCGAACATGGACTGACGTTCGGCCGCACGGTACAAAAAGGGTGACGAAGGCCGTCGCAACGCGACGGTCCGGACTGCCGGGACGCCGGGTTTCATGCGCCGGGCGAACGTGGTTCCTGCATGGACGTCACAGCCAAGACCTGGCCGGAACTCGGCGAGTACGTCGCGAACGAGTCGGTCGCCGTCGTGCCGCTCGGCTCCACCGAACAGCACGGACCGCATCTCCCGCTCGCGACCGACCACCTGATCGCCGAGGCCCTCGCGAGCGAGGCCGCCGATCGGACCGGCTTCCTCCGTACCCCCACGATCAACGTGGGCGTCAGTCCGCACCACCGACAGTTTCACGGGACGATGTGGGTCGACGCGCCTGCCTTCCGCGACTACGTCGAGAGCTTCACCCGCAACCTGTCGTACCACGGGATCGACCGGGTGGTCTACGTGAACGCCCACGGCGGTAACGTCTCACACCTCCGGGAGGTCGGGCGTCGCCTGCACGAGGACGGCGCGGCCTACGCGGTCGAGTGGATGTGGGACGAGTCGATCCCGGAGCTCGTCGACGAACTCTTCGAGCGAAACGGCCCCCACGCCGGCCCGAAGGAGACCGCGATGATCACCCACATCGCGCCCGAGCTCGTCCGCGAAGGGGAGTTCGAGAACGCGCGCGACGGGGGTCTCGTCGACGTCGACGACTCCGACGCGTACGTCCACGGCGCCCGAACGTTTTACGACGCGATCGACAACTCCGGCAACGGCGCCTTCGGCGACCCGACGGACGTTACCCCGGAAAAGGCCGAGCAGCTGTTCGAGGCGGCCGTCGACCAGCTCGTCCGGCTGCTGGAGTGGCTCGACGCACAGCCGCTCGCGGACCTCATGCCCGCCGATCACGTCGATCCGAAGCCCGGCAGCGGCCGATAGCGTAGTGTTCGCGTGCGAGACCGCAACCCACCCGGTTCTCAGCGGTCGATCACACGAATACAAGGAGGAAGCCCACCCCTTCAGGGGTGGGAGGAATCCGACAAGCCTCGAACACGTGCGTCCGGACGGGAGTTCGGAACGCCGGCTCGAACGTCGAAATCGGCCGGAGCAGGAACGTCGAAATCGGCCGGAGCAGGAACGGCGAGTCGGTTCGTCTCAGGGCGGTTTAGAGCTCGCCGAGCTTCCGGAGGAGCTGTCCGCGGTACTCCTCGTCGGCGTTGACGCCTTTGATCTCCAGTACGTTCCGCTCGAGCTTGTCGAGTGCGACATGGAAGGCGTGTTCGGAGCCGTAGCCCTCGCCGGACCCGGCGACCTGCCCCTCGTTGGTTCGGAGCCGGATCTGACACTGGATGAGCGGCGTGCCGCGGAGCTTCTCCTTGTGCTCGTGGAAGCGGACGTGTGCGTGCATCACCTGCATTGCGGCGTACTTGTCCGCGACCTGCTCGATCGACTTGACGATGTGTTCACGGTTCGTGGTGTCGAGCAGGTCGACGTTGGTGATCTGCACGTCCATCGACTCCTCCTCGGTGAAGGTGAGCGCGCGGAGAACGTCCGTCTTCGTGACGATGCCGGCGACCATCCCGTCGTCATCGGCGGGGGTGACGACGAGCCCTGAGAGGTCGTTCGCGAACATCCGCTCGACGACGGCTTCCGCGGTTTCGCCGGCCGTTGCCGTGATCACCGGGTTCGACATGATGTCGTACACCGGCAGGTCGAGCATCCGGTCGATGTCGCCCGCACGGTCGCCGCTGCCCTGCCGCTCCTGGTCGCGGACGACGAACTCGACGATGTCGTTCGTGGTGACGACCCCGCTGAGACGGCCGTCGTCGTTGAGCACCGGGAGCCGCGAGACGCCGTTCTCCCGGAGCCGGTTGATCGCCTGTCCGACGCGGTCCTTCTCGTTGATTCCGATGACGTCCTCCGTTGCGACCTGATCGACGGTGATCGCATCGAGGCTGTCGAGCACCGCCCGAAGGATTTCGTCGACCGTGATGATTCCGTAGAGCCTCTCGCCCTCGTAAACGGGGGCGATCTTCACGTCGCCCTCGACGAGGAGGCGGGCCGCCTCGCGGACGTCCTCGTGTCGATCGACCGACGGGGCGGGCTTCATGACCACGGAGACCTTGGTGTCGTCCTCCATGCGGGAACGTAGAAGCTGCTTTTCACCGACCACACCGACGTACTCGCCATCCTCGGTGATGACGATCCCCTTCGGGTTCTCCCGCTCGAAGATGGATCGGACCTTGGCGAGCCGCTCGTCGACGTCAACCTCGACGTACTCCGGCACTGCGATATCAGCGATGTTCATGGTCCAACCGGAACCTACGACGGGACGGGTATTGAAAGTGGGGCTTCGGGCCGAACGCGGGAGGTGGCTCGAAGCGAACCGGGTTTGACTGGGTCGAACCGGCCGTCACGGGACGGAGGCGTCTATTCGGCTTCCGGACGGCGGGCGATGTAGACGTCGTAGGTCCCCCGGGAGGCCACCGACGGCGCCACGTCGGCCACGGAGGTCACGATGTTGCCGGCGTTCTCGCTCCCGAGAAAGACGACCTCGGCGTCGGCGTCGGTCGCGCGACGACGGATGACGCCCGCGATCCGGCCGCTGACGCTCCGTTTTCCGACGAACGTGCTCTCGAAGGTCGCGTTCGGAGCGACCGTCTCCACCCGTCGACGGAGTTCCTCGACCACCGCGTCGGCGTCGTACGGCTCGGCCGCTCCGAGGAGGTCGCGTTCCCGGGCCCACTTCGTGCTTCCGTGCGGCACGACGGAGAAGGCGAGCACGTCGACGTCGGTGTCATTCGCGAGGTCGCGGGCGCGTCTCAACGCCGTTCGCGAGAGCGGCGAGCCGTCGAACGGGACCAGGTACGTGCCGGTCATCGATCCCCCCGCGTCGATCGCTGAACGTCGTGTCGTCCACTCATACGGGCGATTCGTGGGGATCCCACAAGGAGGTGTCGCAGGCGAGTCCGATCGCCCACGACGTGGTCGACGCCGGGCGGAACCGGCCGCGGCCCGCCCAGTGAAAGCTTTTTGCCGGTAGCCGGCCCATCCTGCGACGTGTACGACGCCGTCGTCTTCGATAACGACGGGGTGTTGGTCGGGCGGACGCCGTTCGACACGCTCCGGGAGGCCGCCTGGCATGCCTTCGAGAGCGTCGGCGTCGAGGATCCCGACCTCGCGCACGTCGACGACGTCGCCGTCGGAGCGGATCCGGCGACCCTGGCGGACATCTGTGACCGGTACGGGATCGACCCGACGGAGTTCTGGCGCGCGCGCGACGAGACGGCCGCCGAAGCACAGATCGCCGACGCCCGCCGCGGACGGAAAACGCCCTACCACGACGTCGATGCGATCGACAGCCTCGACGCCGACCTCGGGGTCGTCTCCTCGAACCAGCAGGCGACCGTCGATTTCGTGCTCGACCACTTCGGGCTAGCGGGGCGGTTTCGAACGACCTACGGACGCGAACCGACCATCGCCAGCCTCTCGCGACGGAAGCCGTCCCCGTACTACATCGAACGGGCGCTCGAGGACCTCGGCGCTGACACCGCGCTGTTCGTCGGCGACAACGAATCGGACGTCCTCGCGGCGGACAACGCCGGCATCGACTCCGCGTTCATCCGCCGCCCCCACCGGCGCTCGACCGAGCTCGCCTGCCAGCCGACCTACGAGATCGACGATCTCCACGACCTCGTGAGCATCTGTGGCCGATCGCCGATCGGTTCGATCTGAACGGCTACGCTCGACCGGATCTGTGATCGCGCGATGCCCTTTCCGCCATGCATCTCCCACCTCTCGGCCTCGGGACGACGGGCATCGACGATCCTGACCGGATCGCGACCGTTCTCGACGTCGGCTATCGCCATCTCGACACGGCGCGGATCCACGAGAACGAGGCCGTGGCGGGGAAGGGACTCGCCGCGAGCGAGATCACCCGCGAGGTGGACGCGGTGGTCGAGATCGCGGAGCGGCGTGACGCGACGCCGGAGGCGGTCTCGCTCGCGTGGGTTCGCCTGAAGCAGCCGAGGCAGAAGCCTACGAGTGGAGGCGCACCCCGTCAGTGTACGCTCACGTCAGGAACGCTGAACCTGAACGGCGAGTTCAACGCCTCCGTCGATTCGACGGCAGAGGGGGAGTCCACTGACAAGCCCACGACGTCAGTCGTGGGTGACGGACTCGTCCCGTGGGTCGAGCGCGCGCTCGGCCGCGAGGTCCGACTCGAGGCTGCCCCGCTCGAAGCTCCGGACGGCCTCCCCGTCGACCTCCGCCTTGAGCTTCTGTTCGAGGAGGTTGATCGCGACGCTGTTGGCTCCCTCGGGGATGATCAGGTCGGCGTGTTTCTTCGAGGGTTCGATGAACCGCTCGTGCATCGGCTTCACCGTCGAGAGATACTGGTCGATGACGCCCTCCAGATCACGTCCACGATCGAGGACGTCCCGTCGAATGCGACGGAGGATGCGGACGTCCGCGTCGGTCGCGACGTATAACCGGAGGTCGAGCATGTCGTTGATCTCCTCGTCGTACAGCGCGAGGATCCCCTCCACGACGATGACGTCCGTCGGCTCGACCGTCACCCGCTCGGGTTTGCGGTTGTGGATCTCGAAGTCGTACCGGGGCATCTCGATGGGACGGCCCTCCAACAGCGCCTCCAGATGGTCCCGAAGGAGGTCCCATTCGAAGGCCGACGGGTGGTCGTAGTTGATCTCCTCACGCTCCTCGTACGCAAGATGCGAGAGGTCCTCGTAGTAGTTGTCCAGAGGGATTCGAGTGACCGAGTCGTCGAGGTTACGGGTCACGAGCCGTGAGACGGTCGTCTTCCCGGCCCCGGTCCCGCCCGCGATCCCGATCACGAAGGAGGGAATCGCCATGGATCTCCTTCGGACGGCGGCGTGCTTGAATCCCCCTCCTTCGCTCCAGACGACCCGAACGGAGATGTAGGGCACGGGCGGGTATAATAATGACGGGGGTAGGTTTTACCTCCTCCATGAGGATCCCATTCACATGCGAACCGACACCACGGTCCGTGACGTGATGCACAGGGAGTTTCTGGGGGTGAGCGAATCGGATGCGCTCTCGGAGGCGGCGGAGCTGATGGTCGACGAGGAAACGGATTGTCTGGTCGTCCTTCGCGGGAGCGAGCCGGTCGGCTGTCTGGAGGCACGTGACGCGCTCGCCGCGGTCCTCGACGGCGACGCCGGCGACGTGACGGTCGACGCCGTCATGAGCGACCCGCTTCCGACCGTCTCCCCGGACGACCGACTCATGACCGTGGAGGAGCGATTCGTCTCCGAGGGAGTGAGCCAACTGGTCGTCGTCGCCGACGACGAGGCGGTCGGCGTCGTCACCGAACACGACGCCATCGCGGCGGGTGCGACCCGATCGGCCGAGCGGCGCGATCATGAGGGATCGCTCGCCCACGGCGAGGAACGAATGGACGGCAACCGGTCGGCGACCGAAAGCGTGGGCGGGACCACCTCGACGACGATGTCCGCCGCGGCGATGGAGCCGTCCGACTCGGCGACGCAGGGCGTCTGTGAGATGTGTGGATCGCTTGTCCCGTCGTTGACGACCTCGAACGGGCAGGCCATCTGTCCGGCGTGTGAGGAGGTGTGAGGGACGCCGCCGGCAGGCTCAACACCGACCGGACCGAACGACCGACCATGTCGACCGAGGACGCGGTTCGTCTCGTTCCCGCTGGCCCGGCCGACGTCGACGTCATCGTGGATCTGTGGGTCGCGCTCGCTCGCGGACAGCAGCGACACGGATCGGATCTTCGACCGGAAGCGAACCGAACCGCGGTCGGAGAATCGTTCGCGAGGGCCGTCGTCACCGGCGAGCTGATCGTTGCCCGGGATGACGACGCGGTCGTCGGCTTCGTGAACTTCTCGCTCGATCACGGCGGCTACGAGCGGGACCGTCCCCGCGGAACCGTAACGAACCTGTTCGTGGTTCCGGAGCGTCGCGGCGAGGGGATCGGATCCCGGCTGCTCGAGGCCGCCGAGCGCGGCCTCGCCTCGGCCGGTGCGGCGGTCGTCGGTCTGGAGGTGATGGCCGAAAACGACCGTGCGCGGGAATTCTACCGCTCACACGGCTACGAAGCCCATCGCGTCACGCTGACGAGGGAGGTCGACGACGCTGCCACCGACGCCGTCGCTACCGACGACGGCGGCGACGTGGAGGGCGGCGGCGATGGATCGAACGGCGACGCGGAGGGCGGCGGCGCGAACGGCGACGCGGAGGGCGGCGGCGCGAACGGCGACTAGCAACCGACGAAACCGTCGACGAACCGCGGAACTGGCGACGTGCCGTGATCGCGTGACGACTCCCGGACGTTCGCCGAAAACGACACCCTCTCAAAGGAGCACCGAGTACCGTCGCCCGCGCCAGAGGAGCATGGGGGGTTCATGCACTCGACTTGTAATCGAGACTTCCGGGGTTCAAATCCCCGCTCTGGCTTGCAACGGTTCGTCACTTCGATGGTCTCTCACGCCGTTACGGCCGTCGAATCCACCGCCTTCGCGGCCTCGATGAAGATCGCGACGCCGAGTTCGATCTCGCGTTCCGTCGAGTCGAGCGGCGGAAGCAGCCGGATCGTCTTCGTTCCGCACCCGAGCGTCAGCAATCCGCGCGCAAGCGCCTCGGCGACCACGTCGTTGCGTCGCTTTTTCGTGTCGAATTCGACGGCGAGCATCAGACCCTTGCCGCGCACGTCGACGACGGAGTCCGGTGTGTCGTCCGCGAGCAGCTCGCGGGCCTGCCGGCCGCGCTCGGTCGCGTTCGCGAGCAGGTCGTGCTCCTCGATCGCCTCGATGGTGAACGTCCCCATCATCGACCCGAGGAGGTCGCCGCCGCCGAAGGTCGACCCGAGCCGGTTCTTCTCCTCGGGGAAGACGTCCGATCGGGAGATCGTCGCCCCGACGCGCAGCGCCTTGGCGGCCGCGATGACGTCCGGTTCGACGTCGTAGTGGTCGGCGGCCCAGAACTCCCCCGTCCGGCCGATGCCCGACTGGATCTCGTCGACGACGAGCGGAATGTCGTACTCGTCGCTGACGGCGCCGACCTCGGTCATGAACGCCTCGCTCGGGAAGCGGTAGCCGCCGACTCCCTGGATCGGCTCGAGGATCATGAACGCGACCTCGTCGGGATTGACGTGGCCTCCCTCGGGCGCGAGCGCGTTCCGGAGCCGGGAGCCCCCGCCGGAGAAGAATCCACAGTCACACGTCTCGGGTGTGCAGGCCCGGTCGGCACAGAACGGAACCGTCTCGACGCCGGCGATCTCCGGGTAGTGGCGGGTGTAGACCTCCTTCGATTTGGTCAACGAGAGCGTCCCGAGCGTCCGACCGTGGAAGCTGCCGCCGAACGCGTAGCCGTATTTCGCGGTCGGGTTGTGGTCGTGGGTGATCTTCATCGCGTTCTCGACCGCCTCCGCGCCGGAGTTCGAGAGGAAGACCGTATCCATGCCGTACCGTGAGGATACCTCGGTGAGCTTCTCCATCAGGTGACTCGATCCCGGGACGGCCGACGATTCCGGGTCCGGCCCGGCACCGAAGTACATGTCCTGGCCGGCGATCTTCATCGGTTCGACGAGGTCGAACTCGCGGAGCTTCCCGAGGACCTTCTCGTTGTTGTAGCCGAGCGGCGCGGCGCCGATGTGGCAGGTGAAATCCAACAACACGTTGCCGTCGACGTCCGTGACGAACGGGCCGTCAGCCTCGCGAGTGACGTCCCAAACGAACTCGTGGGAGTACTCGCTCGGCGCGGCGTGCTTGCCGTGATACTCGACCCACTGCTCGGCGTTGGGGCCGGGTAATCCGCCGGCGTCCGGTTCCGCTGTGTCCCTGTCCATACACAGTAAGTGTGTACGGCATTCATTAAAACCTTCTCTCGGAGGGGGTGGAAGCCGAACGTCAGAACGGGATCCGGGAGGTGAACGAGCGGGGCTCCGGACGCGTCAGTCGTCGGCGGCGGGGGCCGTTCCGGAGCCGTCCTCCTCCGGCGGCTCGCCGATGATCCAGGACCGCTCCTGGAGGAGAAGCGGCTCGCCGTCGGCGGAGAACCGCCGGATGAGCCCCAGCATCGCGAGCAGACAGACGAACGCGAACGGCGCGCCGGTGATGATGGCGGCCGACTGCAGCGCGTCGACGCCGCCGAGGGTCATCAGGATCGCCGCCGTCATTCCGAGGATGACGCCCCAGAAGATCCGGTTGATGTTCGAGGGCTCGGCCTTCCCGCCCGTCGTCATCATCGAGACGGCGAGCGTCGAGGAGTCAGCGGACGTGATGAAGAACGTCGTGACGAGGATCATGAACGCGATCATGAACACGGACCCGAGCGGGAACGCCTCGAAGAGGATGAACCCGGAGACCTCGGCGCCGAGTTCGAACGCCATCACCTGGCTGAAGTCCGCGATCGCGTTGTGCTGGAAGTAGACGGCGGTACCGCCGACGAAGACGAACCACGGGATGGTCGCCGCCGAGGTGGCGGCGATGCCGGTGAACGCGACCTCACGAACCGTCCGGCCGCGGGAGATGCGCGCGATGAACAGGCCGGCGAACGGCGACCAGGAGAGCGCCCACGCCCAGTAGAACACGGTCCACGCGTTCATCCATTCCATGCCGCCCTCGGTTCCCGCGCCGGTGAAGAGGCTCATCGAGACGAAGTCGTTGAACATGCCGCCGATCGCCTCCGTGCCGACGAGTACGAGGAAGGCGGTCGGCCCGAGGATGAACGTCGCGAGCATGAGCGCGACGAAAAGCACCATGTTGAAGTTCGAGATCCGACGAATTCCTCGGTCGACGCCGAGCACCATCGAGACCGTGAACAACAGCGTCATGCCGGTGACGACGAGGATGACCCCGGTCGTTCCCAGATCGAGACCCCACTGGAAGGCGAGCCCCTCGACGAACTGGCTACCGATGAAGCCGAGCGAGGTCGCCACGCCCCCGATGGTCGCGAAGACCGCGAGCACGTCGATGAGCTTCGCGACGGGCCCGTCGAGGTTCTCACGGCCGAGCAGCGGCGTCAGTGCCGAAGAGACGCGCAGCGGCACGTCCTCGTAGTTGTACGCGAAGTAGCCGATCGCGATTCCCATGATCGTGAAGACGGCGAGCTGCGGGATCGCCCAATGGAACAGCGTCTGTTGGATCGCGATCGGGATGGCCTCCGCCGTGCCGCCCTCGACGTTGAACAGCGGCGACGGGTTATCATAGTAAAACAGCGCCTCGGTCGGCCCCCAGAAGACGACGCCGGCCGCGAACCCGGCGGAATACAACATCGCGAAGAACGAAAAGAAGCTATACTCGGGGTCATCGTCCCCGAACCGAAGCCGCCCCCACGGCCCCAAGATGAGGAACACGAGGAAGGTCACCACGAGGAAAACGATGACCAGAAGCGCCCAGTTGAAGTACTGCAGCATGAACGCGTCGGCGGTCTCGATGGCCCCCTCGACCCTCGAGGGGTCGAGGAAGTACAGCGCGATGAGTCCGAGCGTCAGTCCGGCCCCGAAGAGGAACACGGCGGGATCGAGCTCCTCGCGGAAGCGGCCGATGGCGCCGAGGTCGGACCCGGAGACCTCACCGCCGTCGGTTCGCACGTCCTCGTCGCCGGTTCGCACGTCCCCGTCGTCGGTCCCTGCGTTGCCGCCGGCGGATTCCTCGCTCATGCGCTCCCACCCCGATTGCATGATTCGCGTCCGGTTCCGGAGCGTTCACCCGCCGTTACCCCCTGCCGACACGCCATGCCTAGTCGTGGCATACCCATGTGGTTGCAAGTGTCATACATAACAGTTTCTCTTTTTGTGGTTACTGTAAACGTTATTCGTGTATAATCGGCCACGGTCGAAACGACGGGTTCGATCGGGGTGCGGATGGCGGGAGTGTCCAGTTGGTATATATACTGGCTTTGAACGACACCGATTCCCGTGGATCGTTCCGTACGAATGGATGAAAACGGTCCGCGTCGGAGCGAGACCGGGCCGGTGACCGCCGAGGTCCGCTCAGTTCGTCAGCTCCTCGACGGCGCGGTCGCGACGGTCCTCGCTTTCGCGGATCGCCGCGACGTACTCGTCGACACGGTCCTTGATTCCCTCACGGGCATCGTCGGGCGAGAACTCCTCGGACATCGAGAGCAGCCGGACGAACGCGCGCAGCTCCTCGTCGGTGATGCGTTCGAACTCGTCGGCTTCGATCTTCTCGATCACCTCGTCGACGTCGATCTGGCCGACGGGGTCGACGTTGAACTCCACGGTGACCATTCGATAGTCGGAGCCCGCGAGTCGCTGTTCCGACTTGGCGACGCCCTCCGAGAGCATGTGCTTAAAGGGCGTGACGTAACCCATCGTGCCGAGGTGGAGGAACGCGAGCATGTCGGTGATCCCCTGCGTGTACGCGTCCCGATCGTCATCGTCCGGGTCGAAGACGGTCTTTCGGTCCCGGTCCTCGAGACACTCATACAGGATGCTGAAATCGAGGATCGCGTTCCGGACGCGCCTCCGGATACGGTTTCGCTTCTGTTTTTTCGAGTGCTCCGTGTAGTCGGTCTTCCGGCCGAGAAGGAAGTCCCGATCGGATGGCGTCAAGATTCCGCGCGGTCGCTCGGCGTCGGCGGCCGTCTCGAGCGACGAGGGCACCTCGTCCTGTGACATAGCTTAAACGGGGGTATTCACGGGATTAATCTTTGGGGTCGTAATCGGATGGTTTTGACCGATCTACACCGGCGCTGCCAGCTCAATAATGTAAATTTCGTCGATGCTACGGACTCTTTTGGATCAGTTCTCCCCGAATACGGATACCTATTTTAAATCATCCAATATGAAACCGAAATGTTATTGAACTTATCATTTGAAATTGGAACGGAGATCGGCATCGCTTACGAAAGTTTCAGGAATGTCGCGCTAAAGACAGCTCAAAACTGGCTCGAAGCCGCCATCATCTACCACAACTCACGCCAAGCTTAGTACGACCCGTGCTCGCGCCGGCTCCATCCAATCGCACAGTGACGTGTGCACCCTCTGTGTAAGATATCTTCTTGGTGTCAAGGGACCAATGGTTTGATTGAGACGGCGGATCGATCACCGAGTCCACCGACGTTTCTAGTTGTTTCCGGATCCTGTCTTACTGTAAGTGTCTGAGTTCAAGAATTGCAGTCTCAAGTAGATTACCATGCGCTAAACGGGGTTCAAGATGGACCGACGAACATAATCAATGACTTATTGACCTGATCGTTGTGCAATCACGGGTGCTGCGAGAGAAACAGCTGCAAGAAGCAGGATAGTTAGCGCTATTGGGCTCGTATAGATGATGTCCCACGATCCGTTCGAAAGCTCCAACGATCGGCGGAGGTTTTCCTCAGCAATGGGACCAAGTATCAGACCAAGTACCATTGGTGCGAGAGGATACCCGTCCATCCTGAGAACGAACCCAACCACTCCGGCTGCGACCATCACCCACATATCGAGGAGGTTTCCCCGTAGGGCAAATGCACCCACTACGCAGAGCACGAGAATGGCTGGCCACAGATACTTCGCCGGGAAGTTGATCAACCGAACCCAGAGATGTGCACCAAGTAGCCCGAGGACGAGTATCACGATATATACAAGAAAGAACCCAATGAAGATGGAGAAGACGAGTCCGGATTCCTCGCCAAACAATCCTGGTCCCGGCTGTATTCCGTGAACCAACAGCGCACCGATCAGAATGGCTGTCACTGAATCACCTGGAATTCCCAGAGTCAGCGTCGGCACGAGGGCACCTGCCGTGCTTGAATTGTTTCCAGCCTCTGCGGCAGCGACGCCGCTGATATTTCCTTCACCAAACGGCGGTACGGCGTTTTTCAGCCACCGTTTCGCTTCATTATATGTCACAAATGAGGCAATATCGCCGCCAGCACCGGGGATCGCACCGATCAGTGATCCGGCGATGCTTGAACCGATTGTCACGTTCCGTATCTCTTTGAGATCCGAGATTGACGGAGCGATCCCCGAAAGATCTTGCTCTACTCCGAGAGAGTCAATTCCCTCACGGTATCTGTTCAGACCCTCTGCGAGGCCGAATAACCCGATCATTACGGCTATGAACTCGATTCCAGCCGTGAGCTCGGAGAAGCCTAGGGTGAACCGTGGCTGGCCAAGAGTGGGATCCAAACCGATGGTCGCGATTAACATCCCTGCCAGTCCTGATAGCATTCCTTTCGTGATCGAGTCACCGCTAATGCTCGCGATGATCGTCAGTCCGAAAAAGGCGATGGCGAAGTATTCGGGGGATCCAATACTCAAAGCAATATTTGCGATCTGTGGCGACAGGAGCGTCACGAGCACAACGCTCACCGCACCACCGACGAACGATGCGACGGTCGCAATACCGATGGCCCGTCCTGCTTGTCCCTGCTCCGACAGAGGAAATCCATCAAAGAGGGTTGCCGCGGCACTGGGTGTCCCAGGCGTACGAATGAGTATTGCAGGGATCGATCCGGCATAGAGTGCACCACCATAGATCCCGAGCAACAGCATCATTCCTTCAGTCGGGTTCATACCGAACGTAAAAGACACGAGGACGGCCACGGTCATTGTCGCCGTCATTCCCGGAATCGAACCCATTGCGATTCCGATCACGACACCAAGAACGATCAGCAACAGGGCCAGCGGCTGAAATACAAGCAAGAGACCCTCAATGAAACTGGAGATCATTCAAACGATCACCTCAAAAAGGAGGAGAACGCTTGGAAGAAGCGCTTCAACGGGGATGAACGGACTCTCCGGGAGCGGGATCCGGAGAAACACTGAAAACACGTAATATAGTACCAACGGCAATCCGACAGCGGCGATAGTAATCTCTCTCGGTGAGCGGGATCCGGAGTAAACCATTCCGGCGAATAAAAAAAGCACGGTCCCGGTCACGAACCCGAGCCACGGCAAGAGGAGAACATATGTCGTTATGAGCAGGGCAACGGTTGTGACGCGACGAACGTTCGCAAGTGATATCCTATGACTGCGGGCGTCAGCGATAGAGATGCTTCGAACGAGTTGTATAACCGCAAAAACGGCGATCAATACCGCGATGACCCGTGGATAAAACCCGGCATCGGTCTCTGCAGCACCGGAAGTGAATCCCGTTGATGCCACATACGTGATCACAGCGAGCGCCAGCCACAGGATCGATCCGATCTTATCGGTATGTGATATTTTCATGAATTGAATCCGCATTCGGCTAGTACCGATGCTACCGAGTGTGGGTAATCAAGTTACGCGTCTTCAAGCCCCAGCTCGTCAATGAGGTCGCTGAATCGGTCATATTCATCTTCCATGAACCGACCGAATTCGTCCGAGTCACGGAAATCCAGCTGGAAGTTATTGTTTTCCATGAAATCGGCGAACTCGTCGGATTGCTGGATTCCCGCGAATGCCTCTTCAAGGATCTGAACGGTCTCGTCGTCCATGCCTGCGGGACCACCGATTCCCCGCCAAGCACCCGTCGTGACGTCATATCCTTCTTCGATCAACGTTGGGACGTCCTCGAACGCAGGGTGCCGTTCTTCGCCGAAGAACGCCAGCATCTCGAGGGCTCCATCTTGTACTTGTGAGGACACTTCCGCCGCACTTGAGGTGGTGGCTTGGACTTCGCCGCTCAGCAGGGCCTCGGTGGCCGGTGCTCCCCCGTCATAGCCAATATGGTCAAGCTCGATCCCTGCTTCTTGTTCTAGTCCGGCCGCGGCGAGGTGCCAGATCGCCCCGATCCCTGAGTTTGAGACGCTTATTTCTCCGGGATTGTCCTCCGCGTAATCAATGAATTCATCAAGAGTACTATACGGTGCATCCTCATGGACCGTCAATGCCGCCGGATCGAAGTTATACTGGATGATCGGCGTCATGTCGTCGGGTCCAACGTCGCCGATGTCGAGATGTGAGATTGTACATATTTCGACGGTGAGAACTCCGAGGGTGTGACCGTCTGGGGCCGCTGACGCGATATCGCTGAACCCAACACTCCCCGATCCGCCGGTAGAATTAGTGACAAACGCCGAGGTATCTAATGCTTCCTCCAATTGGTCGGCGAGCTGACGTGCGGTAAGATCGGTCCCACCACCCTCGCCCCATGGAACGATCATTTCGATGTCTTCCGATGGGAAATCTATGGTATCCTCCGCGCCCTCATCGTCCGGAGTTAACGCATCCGTGCATCCCGCAACTCCGATCGTTGTCCCTGCCGTCGCTGCGGCCAAAAATTGACGTCGGCTAGTGCCGTCGTTCATCTCCAATAACGACTGATTCAATCCTAAGTGATAAACATAACGTTTATATGTGCAAGTAGTATGAAAATACACATTTAAAGTCTACAGCAATAGCGCATGTGTGGTGGTGAACCTCGCATATCTGAGCCGATTCAGACATATTCACACGTGATTTAGTTATATATTAGTCTATATTTGCGGTATATTAACAACCACCGAGGTAATGCTAGTCACTGTATAAGCGTCTAGGACCACGCTCGTGGTATTATGTATCAGGGTCGCCGGTCACCGACGCTCTCGACCGCGGACGCGAGGAGGTCGACGGCGATCCCCAAGGATCGCTCGTCAACGTCGAAGGTCGGCGTGTGATGGGAGGTGGGATGGTCCGTTCCGACGACGAGGTAGGCGGCGTGGCCGCCGCGGTCGTGGACGCGCTCCATCAGGAACGTGACGTCCTCGCTCGCGCCGAGCGGCGCCTCCGGGATCACGGCGTCCACTCCCGGAATCCCGGCCGCGACGTCGCCGACGAGCCCGCGAAGCGTGGGATCGCTGTCGACGCGAATGGATTCGCTGATCCGGCGAATGACGACGTCACACTCGTGGACCTCAGCGGCCGAGTAAAGCACGCGCTCCAGCTCCGACCGCGTGTACTCCATCAGGGCCGTCGTCTCGCCGCGAACCTCCCCCTCGAGGGTGATCTCCTCGGCGATGACGTTGCTCGCGTCCCCGCCCTCGACCCGCCCGAAGTTAATGCGGGTCATCCCCTCGCCGTGCCGTGAGATGCCGTAGGCGTTCTGGACCGCCGTCGCCATCGCCTGCATCGCGTTCGTCCCGCCGCTCGGGTCCTTGCCGGCGTGTGCGGCCGCCCCCTCGAACGTCGCCGTGAGGTGTGCCATCGCCAGCGGCTTGCTCGCGCCCGCGACGACCGTTCCCGTCGGGTTGTCGAGTCCGAGGTGGCAGGCAAACAGGTATTCGACGTCGTCGACGTAGCCCCCCTCGGCCATCGGCTTCCCGCCGCCGGCGATCTCCTCGGCGGGTTGGAAGAAACACTTGAACGTCCCGGAGAAGTCGCTCTCCTTGACCGCCTCGACGACGCCGAGCCCGATGGCGGCGTGTGCGTCGTGACCGCAGGCGTGCATGTAGCCCTCGACTTCGGAGCGGAACCCCTCGTCCGCGGGACGGTGTCCCGGCTCGTCGGACTCGCGGGTCGAGACGCCGTCCATGTCGACCCGGAGGCCCACCGTCGGGCCCTCGCCGCGCTCGAGGACCGCCACGCATCCCGTGTGTCCGTCGGCCGTCAGCGAGAGCACCTCCTCATCGGCACCGGCCGCGGCGGCACGCTCGTGCCACTCGTCGATGGTCTCCGACGACGGAACCGCCATTCGGTGGTCCGTGGCGAGCGCCTCGCGGCCGACGGCCAGCTCGTCGACGCCGATCCGCTCCAGCTCCTCGACGATCCGATCCGTGGTCCGAAACTCACACCAGCCGGGCTCCGGATGGCGGTGGAACGCACGGCGTATCGCCGAGAGCCGGGTACGGACGTCGTGGGACATGGATTTGCCGGGCGTATGCCGTCGAGGTATATAACGTGTCCCGTCACCGATCTCGACGGAAGGTGACCAACTTCGACGGCGATGACGACCACGTACACATCCTCTTCCGAGCGACACCAACCACAGACCTCGTGAAGTTCGTCAACACGGTCAAGGGCGCGATCGCCCGCCGTATCCGCAACGAATACGCGGATGATTTGAAGACAGAACTGTGGGGCGACTCGTTCTGGAACGACTCATACTGCCCCATCTCGACGGGGCAGGTATCGCTGGACGTGCTGAAACGGCACGTCGAGAACCGACGCGAGTGGAGCGTCATTACGCCTACAAGTACCGTCTCAAGCCGTCCGACGCCCACCGTGAGGAGTTGGACCGCCACCGAGACAGTCGTAGTAGGCAACCGTACAACCACACGCTCTACAGGCGGAGCAGGCCGAGTGCCTCGGGGTCGTTCGGAAGACTGCGTCTTCCGTGATGACGAGACGCCTTGCGTCTTGAACCACTTGACCCCGAGGCGGTTCACCGTCTCAACGAGTACCAAGACGAACACGGCGTCTGCCACATGGCGAACGTTCCTCTCGTTGCTCGAATACAAGTGCGAGCGAGAGGGAACGCACTTCGTCGCGGTCACCCCGAGAGGGACGACCAAGGAGTGCGCGTCGTGCGGCGTCTCGACGGACAAGCCGTTGTGGGTCCGTGAACACTCCCGTCCTGCCCGTGGGTTCGAGGCGGACAGGGACGCGAATGCAGCGTGGAACATTCTTTCTCACGGCCTCGAAGACGTAGGAGTTGAACACTCCGAATCAACGCCTGCGGAGACTGCACTCCCTGCGGATACGCTTGTATCTGCAAAGCGCGTCGTGGAAACAGGAAGCCCTACCCTCAAGGAGCGAACGGCGTCAGCCGTGAGCGAGGAGGGTAGGGTAGTTCACAGGCTGTGCTTGGAGCCGCTCGATCCGCCGGCGATCGCCGCGGGATCGGCCGTCACGTGTTCGATCGCGTCGACGATCACGTCGAGCGCGGCGTCGGCGAGCGCCTCGGTCAACACGAGCGGCGGCAGCAGCCGGAGGACGTTACCGTGGCGGCCGGCCGTCCAGACGAGGACGCCGTGCTCGAAGCAGTACTGCTGGATCGCGTCGACGACGTCGCCGCTCGGCTCGCCGTCGGCGTCGACGAACTCCGCGCCGATGAACAGCCCGCGTCCTCGAACGTCGCCGAGATGGTCGTTCTCGGCCGCGACGTTCCGCAGGCGGCCGCGGATGTGCTCGCCGAGATCACGGGCATGCGCGAGGAGGTCGTGCTCCTCGATGTACTCGATGGCGCGGGAGCCGGCCTTCATCGCGACGACGTGGCCGCGGTAGGTTCCTGCGTGCCCGCCGGGCCCCCACGTGTCGAGGTCCTCGTGATAGATCGCCGCCGAGAGCGGGAAGCCGATCCCGCCGAGCGCCTTCGCCGTCGTCATGATGTCGGGGGTGACGCCGTACCACTCGCTTGCCCACCACTCGCCGGTGCGGCCGAAACCGCTCTGGATCTCGTCGAAGATGAGCGGGATGTCGTTCTCGGTGGCGATCTCGCGGAGTCCCTTCAGGAAGCCCTCCGGCGGGACGATGATGCCTCCCTCGCCCTGGATCGGCTCGACGAAGATGCCGGCGGGGTTCGCGAGCCCGCCGTAGGGGTCCTCGATGATCTCCTTGACCTCGCGAAGCGCCCGCGCACACGAGACCGAGCCGCAACACTCGCTCGCCGGTCGCGAACAGATGGACGCGGCGTCGCCGGATTCGCGCCGGTCGGCGAACGGACTCGGATACTTCGCGTGGACCACGTCCGGAATCAGCGGGGTGTAGTCGTCCTTGAACCCCTTGTTCGAGGTGAGCGCCATCGCGCCGGAGGTCGCGCCGTGGTAGGCGCCCCGGAACGCGAGGAGACCGGTTCCTCCAGTGTTGTACTTCGCGAGCTTGATCGCGCCCTCGACGGCGTCGCTGCCGGTCGGGCCGCCGAAGACGACCCTGCTCTCGCCGCGGAGGCCGGGTGGCGCGATCTCGTCGAGCTTCTCGATGAGCTCGAGCCGCTCCTCGGTCGGGAAGTCGACGGTGTGGACGAGCCGATCGGTCTGTTCGTGAACCGCCTCCAGCACGTAGGGGTTCGAGTGGCCGACGTTCAACACGCCGATGCCGGCGAACATGTCGATGTACGTGTTGCCGTCGGCGTCACGCAGCGTCGCGCCCTTCCCCTCAGCGAAGGCGACGGGGATGTCGTTCGGGTACGCAACCGCGCCGCTGTCGATCTCCTTTTGTTTCTCCAACAGCCGAGTGCTCTCCGGTCCCGGAACGGAGCCGACGTCCGGTGCGCCCTCGAAATGGATCTCGTCGATCGGTGGTCCTGCCGTCATACACGGATCCACGGCGAAGGCCAATAAATAGCTTGTCCACGATTACGACAAACAGTATACACGGAAATCGTTTCCACGGTAAGTGGATCGTGTCCGATTCGAGGACGCCTCCCGATCCCCGCCGGACGGCCTTCACGAACCCGACGACGCGACCGGTGCCTTTCGGCAACGTCGGTTCATGTGCGGCGATTTAAGAGCCGTGGGCGCCACCAACGGATATGAGCCAGCAGACGCCTCGTTCAGACGACGAGGGCGGATCGAGCGAACGGCAGTCGGACGACCGGTTCGCCGGCGAGAAGGACGTCTCGCTGCGAAGCCGGGACGTTACGGCGGGCGCGGAGCGTGCGCCGCACCGCTCGATGTTCCGGGCGATGGGCTTCGACGACGAGGACCTCTCCTCGCCGATCGTCGGCGTCCCGAACCCCGCAGCGGACATCACCCCGTGTAACGTCCACCTCGACGACGTCGCCGCCGCGGCGATCGACGGGATCGACGGCGCCGGCGGGATGCCCATCGAGTTCGGCACCGTCACCATCTCGGACGCCATCTCGATGGGAACCGAGGGCATGAAGGCGAGCCTGATCTCCCGGGAGCTGATCGCCGACTCCGTCGAACTCGTCTCGTTCGGCGAGCGGATGGACGCACTCGTCACCGTCGCCGGCTGCGACAAGAACCTGCCGGGCATGATGATGGCCGCGATCCGGACCGACCTTCCTTCCGTCTTCCTCTACGGCGGCTCGATCATGCCGGGCGAGCACGAAGGTCGGGACGTCACCATCGTGCAGGTCTTCGAGGGCGTCGGCGCCTATGCGCAGGGCGAGATGAGCGGCGACGAGCTCGACGAGCTGGAACGCCACGCCTGTCCCGGCGCGGGGTCCTGTGGCGGCATGTTCACCGCGAACACGATGGCCTCCATCTCCGAGGCGCTCGGGCTCGCGCCGCTGGGGTCGGCCTCCGCGCCCGCCGAGGACGAGGCACGTTACGGGATCGCCGAACGCGCCGGTGAACTCGTCGTCGACTGCATCGAGAACGACCGTCGCCCCTCGGACATCATCTCGCGTAAGTCCTTCGAGAACGCGATCGCGCTCCAGACGGCCATCGGCGGCTCGACGAACGGCGTGCTCCACCTGCTCGCGCTCGCCGCGGAGGCCGACGTCGGTCTCGCGATCGAGGAGTTCGACGAGATCTCCCGCCGAACCCCGAAGATCGCCGACCTCCAGCCTGGCGGCACCCGCGTGATGAACGACCTCCACGAGATCGGCGGCGTTCCCGTCGTCATCCGCCGGCTCATGGAGGCCGGCCTGTTCCACGGCGACGCGATGACCGTCACCGGCAACACGATCGCCGAGGAGATCGAGCGGCTGGAGGCGGCCGGCGAGCTTCCGGACGACGACGGGATCGAGGCCGACTTCCTCTACTCCGTCGACGACCCCAAGGAGGAGGAGGGAGCGATCAAGGTCCTCACGGGGAACCTCGCGCCCGACGGCTCCGTATTGAAGGTGACCGGCGACGACGAGTTCTACCACGAGGGGCCGGCCCGCGTCTTCGAACACGAGGAGGACGCGATGGCGTACGTCCAGTCCGGCGAGATCGAGTCCGGCGACGTCATCGTCATCCGCAACGAGGGACCGCGCGGCGGCCCCGGCATGCGCGAGATGCTCGGCGTCACCGCTGCCGTCGTCGGCGCGGGCCACGAGGACGACGTCGCGCTGCTCACCGACGGACGCTTCTCCGGCGGAACCCGCGGCCCGATGATCGGCCACGTCGCCCCCGAGGCCGCCGTCGGCGGCCCGATCGGCTTACTGGAAGACGGCGACCACGTGACCGTCGACATCCCCGAACGCGACCTCTCGGTCGACCTCACTGACGAGGAACTCGCCGAGCGTGCCGAGGGATGGACCGAGCCCGAACCGCCCTACGAGGGCGGCGTGCTCGCCAAGTACGGCCGCGACTTCGCCTCCGCCTCGGAGGGCGCGGTGACGAACCCACGGCTCACGCGGAAGTAGGCGGCTCGACCGACCGCGTCGGATCGGTTCGTCCTCGCGATGGCCTCACGCGCGTATCTCGATGAGCAGATCCGCCTCCGGCGAGTCGCCCATCTTCTCCCGGATCCGGTCCCACGAGAGGTCGACCCGGGCGGTGACCACCTGCGCCGCGAGCGCGCCGCAGGCGTTTCCGACGAGCAGCGGGACCTGATAATCACGCGGGTCGTGGGAGAACCCGTTCGCCGCGATCTCCGGATCCCGCAGTGCGGTGCCGAGGAAGCCCGCGGCGAACGCGTCCCCGGCGCCGGTGGTGTCGACCGGTTCGATCGGGAAGCCGGGATGTGAGACGTCGCCGTGGGGCGTCCGGACGGTCGCTCCGTCGCCCCCGAGCTTGATCGCGACCACGCGGTCCTCGGGTTCCCACGGGTCGATGCCGGTCGTCTCGGCGACTGCGTCCGCCTCGCGGGCGTTCACCAGGAGGAGGTCGCTCTCGTGCAGCGCGGCCTCGTAATCGCGTTCGCCGACGCGGCGTCCGGGATCGAAGCTTCGGGTCGCCCCGTGTTCGCCCGCGGCGGCCGCGAGTGCCGCCGCGGTCCCGGGCGTCTGGCTCGTGAGGTGGAGGTGGTCCGCGGCGGCGAGGGTGTCGCGATCGAGGTCGGCCGCCGAGAACGACTCGTTGGCGCCGGCGTTCGCGAGCATGCAGAGCTCGCCGTCGCCGTCGACGATGACGTATTTCACGGAGGTCGGCTCGTCGGCGTCGATGAGCACGTGGCCCGGATCGACGCCGGCGTTCGCGAGCGCGCGGAGCGCGAGCGCCCCCGACTCGTCGCCGCCGACGCTCCCGTAGACGAGCGCGCGCCCGCCGAGGTCGACGAGCCCGACCGCGACGTTGGCGGCGCTGCCCCCGCCCGACTGTTCGAGCCGCTCGATCCGCGTCTCTCCGTCGGGCTCGGGGAGGCGGTCGACGTGCATCGTCACGTCCCAGTTGATGTGGCCCGCCGAGATCACCTTCGGCGCGCGCGAGTCGGCCTCCGGTCGGAGGTCCGAGTCGTCGTGTGCGTCGGTACCCGATCCGCCCGGTTTCGCCGGGTCGCTTAGTCCGTCCGATCCGCCCGGTTTCGCCGAGTCGCCGTCGCTCATGGCTCCGCCCACGGTTCGGCGGCGCCCTCGCCGAACAGCTCGCGCATCAGCGTGACGATGCTCTCGGGCGGGAACTGGCCGTGTTCGGTGACGATCGCGTCCATGTATCGCGGCGGCGTCACGTCGAAGGCGGGGTTCTCGACGGCGATCTCGCCGATCTCCGCACGGCCCCCGGGATCGATCACCTCCCTCTCGTCGCGCATCTCGATCTCCACCGTGTGGCCCGTCAGCGTCTCGGGGTGGAGCTTGATCGTCTGGGCGGCGGTCATGATCGGGACGCCGCGCTCGCGGGCGTTGACCGCGAGCCCCGAGGTGCCGATCTTGTTGATGACGCCGCCGTCCGCGGCGATGGAGTCGGCGCCGACGACGACGTGGTCGACGTCGTCGAGGTAGCGCCGGGCCGCGGAGTCGACGATCAGGGTGACCGGGACGCCCGCCTCGCGCAGCTGTTCGGCGGTGATGTGGCCCTGGTTCCGCGGGCGCGTCTCCTTGACGACCGCCGAGATCGACTTCCCCTGATCGACGGCCGCCTCGATGCAGGCGAGCGCGTCCGTCGAGTGACAGTGCGTCATCACGGTGTCGCCGTCCGCGAGCCGGTTCGCGCCGACCTGGCCGAGGTCCTCCCGTGCCCGGCCGAGCTGATCGACGAACGCCTCGCTGGCCGAAGCGACGTTCTCACGAAGCGCGTCGACGGTCGAGCCTTCCATGCGCTGAAGCACGTAGCGGAGGGCGTTCGGCAGCGAGACGGCCGTCGGCCGGGTCTCGTGGAGGGTGCGGGCGGCGGAGCGCATCGAGGCACGGAACGCCGCGGGGTCGGCCGCGTCGCCCTCGCGGGCCTGTGCCGCGAGCGCCCGGGCCGCGGCGTCGGCAATGGTGGCCGCGCCGCGGATCTCCATGGTCGCGATGGCCTCCGCGGTCTCTCGAACCGCGGGGACCGGCTCGTGGTCCGTCATACCGATACCGTAGCCGGCCCGGGAGTAATAAAGCCGGGCGTCGTAGGGCGGGTCCCCCCGGTTCGGTCGTTCCGCCGTCCGCGGAACGCACGGCGGCTCACGGCTGCTGGCCGTAACTTTCGAATCGTTCCTCGACGGCCGCGAGCTGTTCGTCGGACAGCTCGTGTGGTTCCCCCACCGCCGACGACCACAGGTAGAGCCGGCAGAGGTCCTCGACGTGGTGGGCGTTCTCGAGCGCCGTCTCGAGGTCCGGTCCGGTGACGACGAGCCCGTGGTTCGCGAGGATCGCGGCGTCGGCGCCCGCCTCCGTCATGGCGGCGACGACGTTGGCGGCGAGCTCTTCCGTGCCGTACGGCGCGTAGTCGGCGAGCGGCACCCGCCGCCCCACCGCCACGATCATGTAGTGGATCGGCGGAAGCGACCGACGGAGCGTCGCCATCGCGGTCGCCCACGGCGAGTGGGTGTGAACGATCGCGCCCGGACGGTCGTGCTGATAGATACCCGCGTGCATCGGCACCTCGCTGGAGGGGGCCATTCGGCCCGCCCGCCGCTCGCCGTCGAGGCCGACGACCGGGACGTCCGCGGCGTCGAAGGCGTCGTACGGCACGCCCGTGGGGGTGACCGCGAACGCGTCGCCGTTTCGGACGCTGAGGTTGCCGGTGCGGCCGGGCGTGAGCGCGGCGAGCGCGGGGGCGTGCTCGACGACCGCCTCGCGTTCGACGTCGAGGGTCACGCGATCACCTCCGCGAGCGCCTGGAACGACGAGACGACGTGGTCCGGCCGTTCCGGTCCCCTAAGCTCCTCGAGGTCCACCGTTTCGGCGTCTCCTTCCGCGGCCCGGGCGTCGAACAGGACCGTGCCGGCGCCGACCGCGTTGCCGCCAACGACGTCCACAGCGACGTCATCGCCGACGACGACGGCCTCGCTCGGTCGACGGTCGAGCGCGGCCAACGCGGTCGTGAACGGGAGGGCGCTCGGCTTTTCCCGGCCGACCTCCTCGGAGGTCACGACCCGATCGATCAGGTCGTCGACGCCGAGGCGGGACAGTTTCTCCAGCTGGATCCGCGTCGTGAGGTTCGTCACGACGACGACGGCGGTCCCGTCCTCGTGCAGGGTTTCGAGCACGTCCCTGACGCCCTCGAACCGTTCCATGGCGTCGAGGTAGCCCTCCCAGTAGGCCTCGCCGAGCGTCAGCGCCGCGTCGGCGTCGTGGATCCCGGCGTGGAGTCGGAGCGCCCGCTTGAAGTAGAGGAACCGTTCGTGGGAGGCCGCGGTCCCCTCGAGCTCTCGTTTCGTCTCCCGGCGAGCGGTCCGGTACACGTCGTCGAACGCGTCGCGGTCGAGGCCGTAACCGAGTTCGCGAAACGCCTCGAGGGCCGCCCGCTTTCCCGCCTCGTTACACGGCGGGTACGGATAGAGGGTATCGTCGAGGTCGAACAGCGCTGCTTCGTAGCTCATGTCCCGTACACTCACGAGCGGAGCTTAAGAAGGGATCCTCGCTCGCCGGGAACGGGTCGGATGGATCCGGATCGCAGCCCGCCGTCCCCTCGCTGAGTCACGGAGCACTACCCGCCCGCGGGGTCGAGGACCGCCGTCCGCCCGCTGAGCCTCCCGCGCGCCGGCCCAGTCGGCCGGGTGAATGCAAACGGGACAAGTTTCATGCTGGTGCAGCCGTAGGTATGTCCATGCACGGCAACGACCACCGCGGCGAGGGAACGCGCCTCGACGCCGCGGCCCGCGAGCGAGGGATCGACCCGCCGGAACCCGGCGCCGGACCGCGGGTGTCACGGGTGCCGGAGGACCACGTCAACGACACCTTCGACGTCGACGGGATCGGGACGAGACGACGCGAAGCGCTTCTGGAGGCGGTGCTTCTCGACCACGAGGACGTGAGCGGCGCCTCCGCGACCGAGCGGAACGGGACCGTCGGGATCCACCACGCCCCCGGAACGACCCGCGACGATCTACGGGCGATCCTCGAGGAGTACGGGCTGATCGTCGCGCCGGGCGACGACGCGTTCGTGAGCCGGCGGGCCGCGCAGTTCGACTCCGCCCGCGTCGCCGTCGCGGTCCTCTTCGGGCTCATGGTCGCCGTGCCGTACGTCGGCGTCCTCTACCCGACGCGCGTCGAGTGGCTCTTTTATGACCCGGTCACGGTCGCGTACCTCCAGTCGATCCTCGACTCGCGGGTCGCGACCCACTTCTTCGTCAACCTCGCGGCGCTGTCGGGCGTCGCCTTCCTCGTCGCCTGCGGTCCGGCCCTCCGACGGTCCGTGGCCGCGACCACGGCGGGGCGGTTTACCGCCGAGTCGGCCTTCGTCAGCGGCGTCCTGGCCGTCTACGCGTACAGCACGCTCGCCGCGTTCACCGCCTTCGGCGGCGCCGTCCACTACGACGTCGTCGCGTACGCGGTCGTCGGCGCCACCGTCTGGACGCAGTTCGTCGCCGACCCGTCGGCCGACGACGCCGACGATCCGACCTCCGACGCGGGCGAGGAGCCGATCGCGATGACCGACGGTGGCCGCTGATCGGTCGGCCACCGCCCTTTTATCAATTCACCCCGTTCGACGGACCGTCGCTACCGACGTCGAGCCATCAGCTCCTCCGCGACGCACGGGAACGCCAGAAATCCGACGAGCGGCGCGAGGACAGCCCATCCGAGCCCGACGGCGATCACGGGCACCGTTCCCGCGTCGAAGCCGACGAGGAGCCCGGCGATCCACAGGCCGCCGAAGATCCCGAGCGCCATGACCGCGTTGAAATACGGCACGCGAAGCGCCAGTAGCGTGGGGTTCAACGAGACCCACCCGCGAGTCCCGCTGGCCAGCGGTCGAACCCATCCGCCGCGCACGAGCGTGCCGACGAGGATCGCGACCGTCCACGTGACGAGCCCCGTCGCCTTCGCGTCGAACCAGCCGGTCGCGGGGTAGTCCATCACGAACAGCAACACGGGCAAGGAGATCACCGTCACCTCGCCGAAGATCCGCGTGGCGTCGTGTAAGAACAGGCCGACGCCGCCCTTTTCGGTTCGGGTGAGGTGGCCGTAGCCGTACCACGAGCGTCGCTCGTTCGACTCCGCCGCCGCCGTCTCGCGTCCCGGCGGCCCGCGCCGTCGGGTCACGGGTCGTTCGCCCCCGTCCGTGCGCTCTCGTCCGTCCCCGTCGCCTTCCCGGACGAATCAACCGTCCCGAGGATCCGGACCGGGTCGTCGACGGCGACCGGTTCGCCCCACGACCGCTCGGGAACCACGGTGTTGACCATCAGCCGGAAGTCGTGATCGAACCGGTCGCCGTCGAGCCAGTCCGGCCGCGTCGCCCGACGATTTCGAACGAACGTCGTCCGGAAGTCGGGCGTTTCCGCTCCCGTATCGGGGTCCCGGGAGGGGACGACGCAGCGCTGACAGGGATTGACCCCAAGCACCTCGACGGACGTTCGCGCTGATCCGCCGGATCCGGCGGCGGCATCCGGTGAGCCGTCCGAGTCGCCGCCGATCCGGAACCGAACCCGCGAGCCGTGGTCGGCGAAGAGCCGGTCCTCCCAGAAGGCGGGCACGTCCCCGAGCACGACGTTGGGACGGAGCCTCCTGCGGGCCTCGACCGCGTCAGCGACGTCCTCGAACCAGGAAGCGAACGTCTCCAGCGTCGCCCGCGAGACGACGGTCGGTCCCGGAAGCTCTCGGTCGTCCGGAAGGCCGCCGTCGGGCTCACGGACCAGGTCGACCGCGTAGCCGAGGTACTCGCCGACCCACGCCTCGATCGCCGGACGCTCCGCCGGCAGCTCGAAGGTCCGCTCGTCGGACGGAACGCCCTCACGCTTCGGCCGCCGCAGGGTGACGGCCGTCGGAGTCGCGTCCGTCGGGCCGGCGAGATCGTAGCTCGCCCGCAGCCGGTGGATCGCCGGCTCGCTCTTCCCGTTGACGTAACCGCCCCCGCCGCCGACGGACGCCTCGTGGGGATCCACGCCCGCCCGAACGAACGCGTACGTCCGGTCACCACGGAGGGCACCGCGTTCCCCGAGCACCGCCCGATCGACGGTCACGCCGTCGAGTGACTTCAGCGGGTACGCGACCAACTCGTCGATGCATGCCATGGGTGCCGATTCGGCCGGCCCGGATAAAAACGATCACCAACCACGCCGAGGACACGCGTGTGCAGCCGATGCTGAGAGCACGTGTCCTCCGGAGCCCCCTTCCCGCGACCGGCGAAGCCGCGCCCTTCGGCGCCCCCGTCCCGGCCGGTTCGGACGTGGCGTTCGCGGCGACGCAAGAGACGGTGGGGGTCCCCGATCGGATTCGTCGTCGGCTGGTTCGTCCTCGTCGCCGGCGGCATCGCGCTTCCGGGTTGGATTCGAGGCCACCCCACGGGTTGCTGCTCTCCGGCGGGCTCGCGGGCGTCGTCGTCGGCTTTGCGGCCTTCGCGGCCCTCGTCGGCTGGGGGATCGCGTCGTTCGCGCTGCCGCTTTTCGCCATGGGAGCGATCGTCGCGGGCGCGTGGACAGCCTACGAGCGGTGACGACGTCGCGGGATCGCCGAGGAGCCGCCGATCGGCACGTGGCGCGGCCCGTTCGGGCTCCTCGTTTCTCTCCCGATGGCGGGACTGGCGGTGCTGCTCGTGGGGTGAAAAGGGACGGCCGAGCCCGTGGCTCGAGCCCTACTCGCCGTCGCCGTCGTCGGTTTCGTCGCCGTCGTCGTCGGTTTCGCCGCCGTCGCCGTCGTCCGGATCCTCGTCGCTCTCGTCGACCGCGTCGAACGCCTCGGCGATCTCCTCGTCCGGAACCGACCGATAGCCGTCAGCGTCGGTGATCGTCGCCACCGCGAGGTCGGCCGCCTCCAACTCGTCGTCGTGTGCGAGCAGCGCGCGAACGCCGAGTTCGATCCCCTCGACGAGGCTCAGGTCGTCGCTCCATTCCTCCTCGAGCAGCCCCTGAATGGCCTTGCGGCCGCCGCCGATGACGGTCGCCTTCCACTCGTTGGGCGTGCCGGAGGGGTCGGCCGCGAACAGCCGCGGCTCGCCGTTTTCGACCCCGCCGAGGAGGAGGGCGGCGCCGTACGGGCGGGTGCCGCCGCGCTGGGTGTTCTCCTGAACGTGGTCGGTGACGTACTTCGTCAGCGCCTCGACGCCGACCGGCTCGCCGTAGCGCAGGCGGTTCCCCTGTGCCTGCCGTCGAGCGAAGTCGATCAACTGACGCGCGTCGGCGACGTGGCCCGCGCTCGCGGTGCCGACGTGGTCGTCCAGCTTGTGGAGCTTCTCGATGCTTTCGGCCTCCATTAGCGTCGAGGAGGGGCGCGACATCGCGACGAAGACGACGCCGTCAGCGGTCCGGACGCCGACGCTCGGCGCGCCGCGTGAGACCGCCTCACGTGCATATTCGACCTGATAGATCCGGCCATCCGGCGAGAACAGCGACGTACCGCGGTCGTACGCCTGCTGGTCGTTGCCGCCCATCATCGTCGATCACCCGCTCGCGCGTGGACGCGTTCGCTCATTACACGTTGATAACGGCGGACGGTTGAAAAACCCTCCTTAACCGGTACGTCCGACGAGCACGACCGCGTCCCGAAACGCTTTCACGCGGAGCGGTCCCCGGTTCCGACATGCCCGAACGCCTCCCGCTGGTCCCCGAGGGAACCACGCTGCCGCCGGTTCCATACCTCCTCGCGGTGCTTTTAGCGGTGGGGCTCGTCGTGGTCGCGCTCCGACGCCGGTCGCCGGCGGTGACCGCCGCCCACGTCCTCGGACTGGCGCCGTGGATGGCGCTCGGATCCACGCTGCACGTCCTCTACGTGATCGACGCACTGCCGCCGCTCATCGCGCCGTTCGCCGGGTCGCCGACGGTCTACCTGACGGTTACCGCGCTCGCGGGCGCGACGTGGCTGGCGGCGACGGTCCTCCCGGCCACGCACGACCGCGTGCCGGCGATCCTCGCTGCGAGCGGCGGGATCCTGGTCGTCCCCGTCGTGCTGCTTGCGGCCGCCGGCGGGACCTCGACCGCCGGGATCCGATGGTCGGTCGTCGCGCTGATCGTGACGCTCCCGCTCGTCGCGGCGACGTGGCTGGCGATTACGGCTGCGGTGCCGGCAGTGAAGGTGACGGGAAGCGTCGGCGTCCTCGCGGTCTTCGGCCACGCGCTGGACGGCGTCTCGACCGCCGTCGGCGTCAGCCAGTTAGGCTTCGGCGAACGAACGCCGCTTTCCCGGTGGATCCTGGAACTCGGCGGCATCCCGCCCGTGCCGCTTTTGGGCGAGGGATGGGTCTTTCTGCTGGTGAAACTCTGCATCGCGAGCGCCGTCGTCTGGCTTTTCGCCGAGTACGTTCGCGAGGAGCCGACCGAGGGGTATCTCCTCCTGGGCTTCGTCGCCGCCGTCGGGCTCGGCCCGGCCGCTCACAACCTGCTTTTGTTCTCGGTGACGGCCTGAGTCGGACCGGGTCGAACCCGACCGTCCGAAACACGTTGGGGCGATCCGTCCGGGAAGTGACGCGTCGATCCGCGGACCGTGATCGTTTCGTACGTCCTCGTCGAACGAGAAAACGACGCGGTCGCGTTCAGTCCTCCTCGACGACTTCGGGATCCTCCAGCGCGGACTGGAGGGAGTCGAGGCCGTTGACCCACTCGGAGACGAGCCCGTACTCGAGATCCTCGACCAGCTCGATGTCAAGCGTCTCGCCGTCGATGACGCGCGTTCCGGCCTGCACGACGTAGCCCAACGCGGCGTCGAGGTCCTCGTCGGCCTCCGCCTCCGCGGCCGCCCGAACGAACTCCTCGACGTCGCCCTCGACGACGCCGCCGACGACGTACTCCTCCGCCGCGTAGAAGACGGGGACGAGAGACGTCTGGACGCCGTCGATGAGGATGAGCTTCTCCTCGTCGTCGAAGTCGACCTCCGCGAGCACGATCTCCCGCACGGAATGGATCTCCTCGACCGCCCGTTCGTCGTCGATCCGTCCCTCCTCGAGCGCCGCGAGCACCTTCGCGACGGCTATCGCCGCGTCGTCCTGCAGGTTCAAAAGCAGGCGGGCGGAGTCCTCGTTTTCCGGATCGAGCTCCTCCTCTTCGACCCGGGTGAGCCAGTTCTGCCAGCGTTCGTGAGAATAGAACGTCTCCACGGCCTCGTCCTCGGTCATACCCCATACGTCTTCGGGACGCTTCAAAGGCCTTTCCTATCGAGCGCCGACCGAGAACCCGTCACACTCCGTTGATTGGCCGCGTCAGCGGCTTTTCGCCGATCGCGTCACGGCCACCGTGGCCGTGTCGGTCGATTCGCCGAACCGATCCACGGGGCGAACGCGTCACCGGTCGAGCGTCGCCTCGGTGTCGATCCCGTAGACCGCCGCTGGCGTCTCGACGTGTGCCAGTCGGACCGCCTCCTCGTGGCCCTCCTCCAACAGCCAGCGAACCCGACGTGGAACGGTCTTCGGACCCAGCACCGCCCCCGGCCGATCGGGGTCGTCGACGAAGTCGGTCTCCATCAGGAAGGGCTCGCCTGCTCGGGCGGCACGCTCCAGCCGGTCCCGCTCGCTCATCACGCTCGGGACCGGGCCGGCCAACTCGCCCGCCGCGTAGTGTTTCACGACCCGACCGCGGTCCAGCCCGACCGCCTCGGCCGCCTCCGCGAGGTCGGTCAGATCCTCGCTCGCCTCGGTGTGGAGCTGGACCGCACAGTCGAGGTCGGCGCCGTGCTCGAACGCGCGGCGGATGACGGCGTTCGACGCGCCCCACACCGCGTCCGAGGTCTCGTAGTGTGGCCGCCCCGACTTGAGCGCGAGCGCCCGCCCGTCGGCGACGAACGACGCCGCGACGTCGATCCCGCCACGCATCAGGTCGCGGGCCTCGGCGGGCGTGAAGCCTCGATCGTCGACGAGCCGGCTGATCAGCCCCGGATGGATCCCGAGCACCGGCCAGGCGCGTCCGGGAAGTACCTCGTTTGCCGCGTCGACCGCGTCGATCGTCTCCTCGAAGACGGCTCGGAAGTCGGCCGGCTCGTCGGCCTCGACGCCGAGATGCCACGAGGGCTTGTTGACGACGAGCAGGTGGCTTCCGCCGAGGCGGACGAAGTCCCGCACCGCGTCGATTCCGCGACCGTGTCGTGGATCGAGGTGGAGGTGATCGTCGAGCACCGGCGTGTCGAGGTCGTCGCTCATGGCGATCCGTGCGTCCCGCCGGCGGAAATGGATGTCGTCGTCCGCCGGCGGAAATGGATGTCGTCGTCCGCCGGCGGCGCGACCGCGATCGGTTAA
>CAZIFX010000001.1:0-1780 GCA_964538415.1 uncultured Halobellus sp. | reverse complement strand
CCGCCGGCGGAAATGGATGTCGTCGTCCGCCGGCGGCGCGACCGCGATCGGTTAACGGCCCACGCGCGGAGGAGCAGTTACTTGCCGGAGGCGACCGATCGGCCGCCATGGAACTCACCGTGCTCGGCTCCGGCTCCGCGATGCCGGTCCCCGACCGGCGGCAGGCCGGTTATCTGATCACCGACGGCGACCGACCATTGCTCGTCGACTGCGGCAGCGGCGTTCTCGGCCGGCTCGCCGAGACGGACGTCGGCTACGAGGGCGTCTCGACGGTTCTTATAACCCACCATCACCTCGATCACGTCGCGGACCTGCTGCCGCTTTTGAAGGCGCGCTGGCTCGCCGGCGAGGAGCACCTCGAAGTCATCGGCCCGACCGGGACCAAGTCGCTCGTCGACCGGTCGATCGAGCTCTTCGACTACCTCGAGGGGCGAATGGACCTCGCAGTCCGCGAGATCGCCCCCGGAACCCCGTTCAGCGTCGCCGGCTTCGAGGTCGCCTCACGCGAGACCCGCCACTCGCTTCCGTGTCTCGCGTACCGCTTCGCGCCGCCCGGAAGCGACGTGCCGGCGTCCGAGGGGCCCCTCACGCTCTCGGGCGACTCCGAGGCGTTCGCCGGCCTCGCGAGCTTCGCGGACGGCAGCGACGTCCTCGTTCACGACTGCTCGTTCCCCGACGACGTCGACGTCTCGGGACATCCGACGCCGACGACGCTCGGCGAGACGCTCGCGGGCACCGAGATCGGCACGCTCGTGCTCTCACATCTGTACCCGCACACGGGCGGCCGCGAGGACGAGATGAAACGGGGCGTCCGTACGGCCGGCTTCGAGGGGGACGTCGCGGTCGCTCACGACGGCATGCGGCTCGGAATCGGCGAAACGTAGCGAAAACCAGGTGCCGAGCGGTCGCCGGCGACGCGGATCGTCCGACCGAATCGTCGATCAATCGAACGAGAGTCTGACCGCCTCGCCCGTCTCGAGATCCCCGCCATCGACGACGGCGTCGTCGGCGGCGAACGCGGCATGCAGGTGGTCATAGGTCCGTTCGAGCCCCTCCACGATCACCTTCGTTCCCCCGACGACGGGCATGAAGTTCGTGTCGCCGCGCCAGCGCGGGACGACGTGGGTGTGGAGGTGGTCGAGCGATCCACCCGCGGCGTCGCGGCCGAGGTTGAGCCCCGTGTTGAATCCCTCGGGGTTCAGGTCACGGCGCGTCGCCTCGATGGTCGCCGCCTTCAGCTTCCCGTGATCCAGCATCGTCTCGTCGTCGAGGGCTGCCCAGTCCTCGACGTGCTCGTTCGGGATCACCATCACGTGGCCGGGGTTGTACGGGGCGTTGTTGAGGAGGGCGTAGTTGTGGTCGCTCCGCGCGACGATGCGCGCCTCGCGGTCGTCCTCCCGCTCCGGAAGGACGCAGAACGGACAGCCCTCGATCGGATCCTCCTCGCGTTCGACCCAGTGGATCCGCCAGGGGGCGTATATCCGATCCATTCAGTCGAACGAGTGGATCCCGGCGGTCGTTACCTCGACGCCGTCCTCGGTGATCAACAGCGTGTGTTCCGCCTGGCTCACGAGCACGTCACCGGACTCCTTGAGGACGGGGTAGCCCTTGATCACGTTCGACTGCTTGAGCCGCCTGAGCCCCATCTCGATGCCGTCGCCGTCGAGCCAGCGCGCGGCGAACGGGAGGTCGTCGAACGCCTCGATCTCCTCGAGCAGTTGCCGGGCGCGTCGGTCGCGGACGCTGCGCTCGTGTTGCAGTTCGAAGATCTCCTCCTCGG